>CAYZBB010000068.1:0-31970 GCA_964476495.1 uncultured Actinomycetes bacterium
GTACTGGTAGGCGTAAACGGGACCGTGTGCGTCGGCCACGGCGTGAACTGCGGCGGCTGATGGATGCGTGGGTCGCTGCACAGCAGAATCGGCACGTCGCCCGATTCCCATTCCGGCTGCTGATCGGTGGCGAGATCCTCGATACACGCATGGACGGCAAACGCTGCGTCGAACCAGTCCGACTGCACGCACCAGGCGTGCCCCGGATGCTGCTGCGAGTCCGACCCGCGGCACACCGGATCGTCGGGCCGCGTGCAGACCGCCCGCTCGCCCGCGGTGCAGTACAGGTTATCCGTACAGACCCCGCCCGCTCCGCAGTCTGCGTCGGTCACGCAGGTGCAATGGCCGACCGCCGCCTCGGTGGTCAGGTTGGTCTGATCGCCGAGCCACCGCCACCACCGCCCGCCCGTGTCCGTCTCCGCGTACCGCTGCAGATCGACCAGCGCGACCGGCCCGCTCGAGGCTTCGTCCGCGTAGGCGCGCATCCAGCCGCGGAGCACGCGCAGGTCGGCCGCCGCCGCCTCGTGCTTGGCTTGGTACTGGCTCGACGGGTACGGTGTCCCATCGGGCAGCGGCGTTGTGCGGACCCCTGTGGCGTTCCGGCTGTTCTGCCACGACGCGGGCAGCACGTTGAACAGCAACACCGGCACCGCCCGTCGCAGCCGCGCCGCATCGACCACGCGCCGCACGTTCCGGTACACGCTGTGCAGGTTGGCCCTTTGTTGGCACATCCCCTGCGGGCATCCGACCACGTCAACGCCCGCTTCGCCGTCCGCGAACACCCACGGCTGGCAGATCGACGCCACGGGATCATTCGGCGCGGGATCGTTCACACACGGCGTCGGCGTGCCGTACTGCGGCGGCACGCAGGGCGTGCGGTACGACGGACCCGCCACGCATTTCGCGTGCACGTCGGTCGCCCACCCGCCCACGAACCCGTGCTCGGCCTCGACGCGGCAGGCGTTACCCGGCCCCCAGCACGTCCCCGCCCGCGGCGCGGTCGAGGTTAGGACGTAATCGTACACGCTCGCCACGTCCACCAACACCACGTCGGCGAAAATGTCCGCCCCGCGCAGCACCGTCCCGCCGCCATTGGTACACGTCGCGGTGGTCAGCGCCTCCTGCTGGTCGGCCATCTCGGGCGAGGTGCGCCCGGTCGCGGTCCAGTCGCAGATCATATCCGCGTCGGGAATCAGCCATTGCAGACCCGGCCAGAGGGCGGATTTGGTCCGCTCGCTGCCGAGGATTGCCACGCCACACAGCCCGTCCCCGTCGCGGTCGGGGCAGCGGTCCCGCGTTGGCGGCAGCGTCCAGGTGCGCGTCCCGGTGGCGGTGGCGGTCGCGGTCGGTGTCGCCGAGGCGGTCGGCGGGCACGCCATCACGATGAGCTTGGGCTTTGGCGTCGAGTTGGCCGACACGGCGCGGACGATGTTGACGCCCGTGGGCGCTGCCCCGTCGATTGCGCCGATAAGGCCCGCCACACCGTCCATCGGCGCGTTGGTTGCCGAGTCGGTCAGCGTGAAGCGCCACGGGACACCCAATCGCATCGAGCTGATCGTGGTGCCGGTGTGCGCGGTGGTCGCGGCGCTGTTCGTCCAATCGTTGACGGTCGGCGGGTCGGTTGCGTCCCACCAGCCGAACACCACCGAGCGGCTGTCGGCGGTGGACAGCGAGCCGGTCGTGTAGAGTTCCAGCCACGCCGCCGTCGCGGACCACTCGGGCAAGCCGATGCTTGCCAGATTGAACCGCCACAGCGTCACATACGTTTCGTAGAACACCACCAGCGAGCGGGTGATGTCCTGGGAGATGGTCGAATTTGAGAATATCGCCGCCGAGGTTGGCGGATACGTCACCGACCCGCCGCCCGCGTGGGCGTCATCCGAATCCGCCTCGACGCTGTAGTACGCGCACCCCGACAGCGCAGTCGGCGAGGGCGTGTTGGTCGCCGTGGGCGTGGCGGTGAAGGTGTGGGTGGCGGTCGCGGTACTGGTCGCCGTGGCCGTGTTCGTCGGCGTGTTGGTGCGCGTGGCGGTGTGCGTCGCCGTCGCGGTGGGCGTGGCGACGGCGGCGTTGATGTTCAACGAGAAGTTCGCCCAGATGGTCGATTGCGCGCCGGTCGCCGTCGTCGCGCCCCACGCCGACGCACCCGACAGCGCGCCGGTCGCCACGCCGAGCGTCCCGCCGTGGTTGGTCTGGTCGCGGTTGTCGATGCGCTCGGTGACGCTAGTGAGGTTGGCATTTGTCCAGCCCGAATAGCCCGACGTGTCCGTCGCGGCCGGATCAATCGCCCCCGCGCTGGCCGCGACCACCAGCGTGTCCGACGTGGTCGCCGTTGACCCGTTGATGGAGATACTAGTGGTGGCGCTCGTCTGCGTGTTGCAGTCGCCCACGTCGAACGGGTCCGACGAGTCGAACGTGTCCTTGGTGACGGCGATGATGCGGCAGATTTGATGGTTGCCGCTGTCGCTGGTGGTCGTCGCGTCCGAGCCCGCCGCAATCTTGTAGAGGATCGTCAATCGGGTGTCCGAGGTCGTGGTGCCGGTCTGGACGAACGTGGACGAGGCGCACGTGCCGTCCATCGTGATCCCGCTCGGCGCCGCCCACCCGCTGGCCGTGATCGCCTGCCCGCCCTGCGTCTCGCAGAACATGAGCAGCAGATCGCCCGCCACCACGCCGCTCGGCAGGCCCGGCGAGACAGCGGCGGCACCAGCCCCAACCGTCCCGACACTTCGCACGGTCGGCCCCGCCTGCGCGGCGCTCGCCGCCAGCAGGACCAGCGCCGCGACTACTCGCCCGAGCACGTCCACTCCAACTCGGCGGTGCGCGCGCCGGTGCACCCCGCGCCCAGCACCGCGAAGGAGAGTCCGCGCGTGTCGTTTCGCACCCACCCCGCCCCCGTGACGTTCTCGTCATCGCCGCTGACACTGGCGCTTGCTAACACGGTCACAAGCCCCGTGCTCGCCGCGCCGTTGATGTAGAGCCCCGCCGTCAGCGTGCAGCTTGCGGGCAGCGCAGACGGCGTGCCGTCCTCGAGCACGGTCATTGCCACCCGCACCGGATCGCAGCCGTACGCCGCCTTCGTCTCGATCGGCGATTCTGACACCGACCCGCCGCTGATCGCGCAGTAGTAGGTGGTGCCGTTGGTCAGCGGGATCGGGCCGCAGCTCGCGTGCGACGGCGGCCACACCGCCACCGGCGTCGCGTCCCGCTTGGGCAGCGTGCCGGTGAAGTCGTAGGCCGAGCTGATTGTGCACGCCTGATCGTTCGTGCAGCCGCCCCAGCTGGCGACATCGCCGCTGGTGTAGGTCGGCACGTAGGCCGCCGAGAGGCCGAATTGCACCCAGCGCGATTCGGTCAGCGATGCGGCGAGCGTGTTGTCGATCTGCAGCGTATCGGGTGCCGGGTTGGACGTGACGAGCACCGCCTCCGCGTCGCGGAAGAACCGATGCGGCATGGCCGCGCCGAACCCGGTGAACTCGGTGGAACCCGGCGTCGGCTTCTCGAAGATGAAGAACCCGTCATCCTCGGGCAGCGTGCAGGACGTTTTGAGCGTGATCGCCCCGTTGGTCGCCCGCTGCGCGCACTTCGCCGGGATCGGCGTGCGCGTCGGCGTGTTGGTCACGGTGTACGTCGAGGTCTGCGTCGGCGTGCGCGTGGCGGTGTTCGTGACCGTGGGCGTGTTGGTGATCGTCGGCGTCTGTGTGATCGTCGGCGTGTTGGTGACGGTGCGCGTCTGCGTCACGGTCGGCGTCGGCGTCACGGTCGGTGTTGATGGCGCATCGTTGAGGTTGAACCCCATTTGCGCGCTCGACTTTGCCGGGCCGCTGACGGTCGTGTCGCACCACGTCGCGCCCGCCGTGATGACGCCCGACGCCATGCCGAGCGCGCCGTCGTCGCCCTCGATCGTGTACGTGGTGAGCTGCCCGGTCAGCGAGGTCAGTGACGTGCAGCCGCCCGGCAACGCCGAGTTTGCCCACGACGAGAACTGCGGGTCGGTGCTCTTGCTCGCGCTCTTGGCGACCGCCGCGATCACCAGCGTACTCGACGCCGACGAGCTGGTCGCGCCGGGGATGGTCGTGGACGCCTGCGCGCTGCCTGTCGTCGAGTCGTACACGTCGAACGGGTCGGACGGGTTCACATCCGCCACCGACATGATGGCGCAGAGCACGTGGTTGCCGGGGTCGGTGACGTTGCAGACTTCGCACGAGCCGTCGATGTCGTCGGACGTGGCGAACCGATAGAAGATCGACAGCTTCGTCGCGCCCGTGTTGGCAACCGGCGAGCCCGGCACGATGGTCCACCCGGCCGGCGTCGAAATGGTCTGGTCGGCCGTTTCGCAGGTGAGCAGCATCAGGTCGCCCGCAATCGTGTCGGGGTGCACCGCGATGTCGGACAGGTCGCCCGTGCTCGACGCCTGCGTGCCGACGCCCCGCACCGATGGCACCGCGTGCGCCGCTCCCGCGATGCACAGCAGCGCCGCCACCAACCACCACCGATGCCTCATGGCGTCGCTCCGCAGTAGCAGGACACGCTGACCGACCCCGACGTGGCCTGGTATTGTCCGCTCGAGTGCGCGGCGGTCAGCACCACCGCCTCGCTGGTCGCTACGCGAATCGGGTTGGCCGCGTAGGCGTCGGTCGCGTTGGACGATGACAACGTGCCGTCTGCATCGCCCCAGAAATCGGCCGCGCCGGCGAGGCCGACGTAGAACCCGCCCGACACCGCCGAGGTCGTGGTGCCCACGCAGGTGTTGACCACCGAACCCGCCGCGAGCTGGTTGCCCGTCGAGGCGGACCCGTTGCCGGGGGTCGGTAGCACCGTGGCGCGCAGGCACGGGGTCGGCGTGCCGCCGCCGCTGCCGCCCGACACGCGCCCGTCGAGATAGACGCCGACACTCTTACCATCCGGCATCACCACCGCGATGGCGCCCGTGGGCATCGGCGTGTTGATCGCGTAGATCTTGCCCTCGCGGTTGTAGAACACCAGCGCGGTCGGCGTGCGGGTGATGGTCCGCGTCGGCGTGACCGTGGGCGTGTTGCTGCTGGTCCGCGTGACGGTCGGCGTGTTGGTCCGCGTCCCCGTCGCCGTCGCGGTCGGCGTGGCCGTCACGGTCGGGGTCGCCGTGCGCGTGGCCGTGCTGGTCACCGTCGAGGTCGGCAGGTACGCCGCCGCGGGCGAGGCGAGCAGTAGGACCAGGAGCGCGAGCGCCCTCATTCGGTGGACCCCGGCGGATCGATCGTGTAGCGCATCGTGATCCGCACCTGCCCGGTCGCCATCGCCGCGGGTGCCCCGGCGTCATCGAAGAACGACAGCAGCACGTCGGTGTCGGTGGCGTAGTAGTGCGCCACCGCGCCCTGGCGGTAGTTGGCCGAGGTCGTCGGCGCAAACCCCTCGCGGATGTTCCGCGCCCACACGTCGGGGTCCAGCTGGCTGCCGAGCGACAGCTGCGTCGCCGTGCCCCACCCGAGCCCGCCCGTCTCGCGGATCGTCGCGCCCAACACGTACTCGCCTGCCTTGATGAGCGCCGACGTGTACGTGCTCGACCCGTCCATATTGATGAGCGCCGAGCGCGTCATCACCGAGGGCGTGTCCTTGTGCCGCCGCCACTCGGACGGCTTGCGCGCGGACGTGCCGACCGCCTCGACCTGCAGCGAGGACAGGTTGTAGGTGCCCGCCTTGCTCACGCAGACCGACATGATCGCCCGCGTCGAGTCGGCTTTCGGCCGCCACCGCCCGTAGAACCGGGTCCACCCGTTGCCGTCCGTGTCGGTCGAGTCGCGGGTGAGCCGCAGGATGGTGTTGTAGAACAGCGGGTCGTCCTCGTGCATCGTGACGAACCAGCCATCGGCGGCGTCGCCGTAGAAGCTGACGATGTAGTCGGTTGCCGGTGACACAGCGAACTCGTCGGAGACAATCCCGTTGCCGTTGAACGTCGGCGACGGAAAGGTCAGGTCGCCATCGGTCGGGTCGATGGGCGCGCCCGCCAACACCGAATCCCAGGTCATCCGCAGGTAGTGACCGGACTTCGTTTTGGTGCGGACGGCTTCGCTCTTGTCGAGCACGAACTCCGAGCATGAGCCGCTCGACAGATAATCGTTCGTGTAGACCCACCCATGCGGCGCCTGCTTGGTGGCATCGCTGCCGCCGCCGAAGATCGGCGTGCCGCCAGCGCCGCGGAACTGCGCGTAATCGCCCGACAGCCGCGTCGGCGGGGCCGGCTCGGGGTTGGGCAGCAGATTCGGTCCCGGCCCCGGTGCAGTGCGCGTGTTCGGCGTCTCGGTCGGCGCGCTGCTGTGCGTGACGCCCGATGGCGTGTCGAACGCCTGATCGCGCTGCCGAATGCAGGTCAACTGCACGTCCGCGAGCGACTTGGACACTTCCACCACCTGCCAATCTCCGCTGAAGCCATCGACCGTGCTGGTGCAGGTGATGACATCGCCCGCGACGCGGTCGCGCGCCTCCTGCCCGGCCACGAACGTCAGCGTCTCGTCCGCGCCGATCAACTTCTCGGCCATGTACTGCACGATCATCGCGGCGACCTGTTCGTCGCGGATGAACGGGTTGTAGATGTGCAGGTCCGCGCCCCGCCCCGTGACCGCCTTCGTCGAGAACCGCGCGTACTCGAGCGGCTTGATCGTGTCCGTGCTGCTCCGCGTGCGCGCGATCGGTGCCCAGTGCAGGACGAGGTTGCGGACGGCGCGGTCAAGCGGTGCGCGCCCGTAGGCGACCACCTTCTTGATCCGCGTGCCCGTCTCGAACCCTGGTCCGTGCGAAAAGTCCTGCACACTCAGGCCCAGCAGATCGACCGACAGCGTCCACCGCCCCGCGGCGTTCTTCCCGAGCCGCCCGCCGCGGCAGATCATCAGCAGCGCGTCGAGCACCACCTCGGCACTCCGCTGCCGCTGGTCGTAAGCGAGCGCGCCCTGCACCGATCCGCCGAGCCCCGCCAGCGACAGCGCCACACCGGCCGCGCCGAAGGTGGTGGAATCGGCGAGCTGCTGGACGTGGGTGGACATCCCCCACACGTTGCTTTCGATGATCGCTTCAATGATCTGCGACGGCAGCGTACCGCCCGACCCGCTCGGATACGTCGGGTTGCTGACCATCGCTAGTAGCGCGTTGTCCTCCTGTCCGTAGAGGCGGATCGCCGTGATCGCCTGCGCCGTCGCGG
The DNA here is from genome assembly GCA_964476495.1 of uncultured Actinomycetes bacterium. Classification (GTDB taxonomy): domain Bacteria; phylum Actinomycetota; class Actinomycetes; order Mycobacteriales; family Nakamurellaceae; genus Nakamurella. The sequence goes on from CAYZBB010000068.1 coordinate 7,172, forward strand.
GCTCGGGGAGGATGCCGGTGGTGACGCTGGTGTAGCCGACGCGGTCGATCAGGTAGTCGCCGACGATCTGGACGCTGTTGAGCCCCGAATCGATTAGCCCGGCGTCGTGGATCTCGACCGAATGACTCCCGCCAGTGACGAGGTACGCCTTGACGACGCTGTAGATGTACGACGAGCCACTCGCCGTCGTCTTAAACCGAATCGGCAGCCCGGCCTGATACCGCACCCGCTGGTCGTCGCTGACAGAGAAGTGCTTTGCGCGCCAGTTCGCATCCAGCTCGAGCGTCTGATACGCCGGCGACCCCGGCGCGGTTTCCCATGACCCGTACCTCTCGAGCCCCGGCCGCGCGTTGTCCCAATCGCCCCACACCGCCGACACCTTGATGTCGTCCCCGAACCCCGCGGCGTAATCGAACCGCGAGACGGTCCCGTCGCCCGCGATGTCCACGTTGATCGACGGCGGCTTGATGAGCACATCCGACCCGAACACGACCGGCAGCGGCACGCCCGGCGAGGCGGTGTCCTCGAACGGCGATGACGTGGCGGGGTCGATCACCGCGGCGGGCAGCAGATCGCCCAGCAGCGCCTCGTCGATGGTCGAGAAGGTGAACGTCGCCGTGCCGTTGGCGAACTGCACCTCGGTGACGAGCCCCTGTATATCGGTCCGCCGCACGTCCTGTTCGCGGTCGTAGTGCCACAGCGTGAACGAGGCGCCGCGCCAGTCGGCGGTGGGGTCAATCGCCTGGTCTGAGTTGTCGAGTACGAACGTCGCGCCCGAGATGCGCCGGATGCCGTAGAACTGATTGGGCAGCCCATCGACGATCCGCGTATCGATGTTCTTGATGCGCTTGGTGTAGAACGCGCCGAGCGTGGTCACGGCTGCCGGCTCTGGCAAGTCCGTACTCGCGGCGCGAATCGTCGCGGGGCCGAGGATCTCGAGCACCCACGCGAAGCGATAGATCAGCTGCGGGTCGGCCACTAGACCGCGCTCCGCATGATGAACTGCTGGAACTCGAACGTCGTCGGCGAGGTCGTTTTCAGCGACACGTCTCCCGACCGATGGCAGATGTAGAAATCCGCCGTGTCGCCCGCGTTGCGGTAGAACAGGAACGGCCGCCCGAGCCCCTGCCGCAGCACCGTCAACACGTCCGACCGTGAATCCGCGATACTCGCGGGCACCGCGCCCAGCGTGATCGCCGCGTATGGGTTGCCCAGCACGACCGGCTCGGCCCCGCCCCCGGCAAAGTCATCGTTCAGCCGCGTCGCTTCGATCGGCTGCTCCTCATAGCTCGACGTGCCCGCCGCCCAGGTCGTGATGGTGCGACACCACGCGACCGACCCGATGACGAATTGCGTCTCGTCGGCATCGACCGTCGCCCCGCCGCAGACGATGCGCCAGTACCGCCGCGACGCTGCATCAAAGCTGGTGCCGTCGAGATTCACGAACGCTTTGAGCCGCCCGAGCGTGACGCCGCCCGAGGTCGTATAAAGCGACCGCTCGACTTGGTTCTCGCCGATCAACACGACCTGCTGGATCAGGTCCGTCGTGAACGCGGAGTCGGACGCGGCTTCGAGCGTGACCGTCTGGACGTTCGTGTTATCGATCCCGACGCCCTGCAGCTGCACCGCGGACCCGAAATCGACGCCGTAGAACGTCGAGCCAATCGAGATGGCCCCGCTCGACTTCCACGGGCGGTGCGGGTGCGTCAGGTCGGCGGCGTTGGCGTGCGGGAAGGTCGAATCCGCCGCGCCGGCCCCGCTGGTCAGGTAGGCCGAGGGCGTGCGGAAACTGACGCAATGGATAAAGCCCGCCATTTACGCGCCTCCCATTGACAAACCCGCCCAGCGGCAGGTACGCGGCGAATCATGCGGACCCTGCTGCTGCTGCTGGTCCTCGCCGCCCCCGCGTCTGGCCAGTGCCCGGGCGATCTCGACGGCGACCGCCGCGTCACCGTGGCCGAGTTGGTACGCGCGGTCAGCTCCGCGCTGGATGGGTGCGATGCGCCGACGCCGAGCGCCACGGCACGCCCGACCGCCACGCCCGTCGCCCTCACCGGCTGCCCGGTGCGGCTCACCGACGACAACACCGCCGACGAATCCCCAGCGTGCGTATTCACAGGGAGCGCGACGTGCGGCCCCTACCGCTTCGTCACCAACGGGAGCGTCGGCGTGTTCACGCAGGACACCGACGACGGCGTGGAATACTTCGGCTTCCACGTCGATGGGGCGACGGCGGTCATGTTCGCGCAGTGGACGCGGCAGGACATGGCCGACCTCGCCCGCGGCGACTTCGGCGCGGTCGCCCTGTCCGCGAACGGACAGACACTTGACGGCTACCTGACCGGCACGCGCTGCGGGCGAGTGCGGACGGCCCGCTACGATGACGTGTCGTACCCGGCTCGCGGCAATATCCGCGCGATGCTGGCCGCGCTCGGCGACTGACCGCCTCATCGCGCCGCCTCGCGCTGTACCGCCCCGCGGAACTCAGGCTCGCGCAGCAGCTGGCGCAGGATCTTCCGCAGCTCGGGCGTCAGCGATTCCGCGTCCGCGCCGTCAAGCCCGGCGACGGTCAGCGTTGCGTCGGCCTTGATGCCCTTCAGCAGCGCCGCGGTGAGCCCCTTGATCGCCGCGGTGTTGGTATTGGTTTCCTTCGAGTTGTTCTTCGTCGCGTCGGTGTTCGCCTCGGTCGGCTCCTTCAAGTCGATTCCGAGTTGCTCCAACTGCTTCGCGGTGTCCTCGGCGACGCGGTAGCCGTATTCGGTTTCGCGCGTCCGCTGGCTCCCACTGAACCGGCTGTCGGCGTACTGCGAATACTGGAACCCCAGGTCGGCGCGGCGCCGGAGCAAGTCCTCGCGCTGCGCGAGCGTGAGCGTATCGTCGCCGAGCTGCCGGTCGAGGTCCGCAATCCGCCGCTTGATCTCCGTGCCCTGCAGTCGCGGGTCGGTGCGTTGCAGGCGTTGATCGTCGATCTGCTGGCGGATGTCGTAGGCCGCCGACGCGCCGCGGATGCCGGCTTGCGCCGCGGCAATGTCGATACCCCCGGTCGCGTTGGTGCGGTCGGCGATGATCTTCGCCACGTCGATCGCCTTAGGCAGATCGGCGGTGAACAGCTGCACCAGACCTTCCGCGCCGGCCTGCAAGGCGTCCTGCGTGATCTTGCCCTGCAGGAACTTCTTGTTCAGATTCTCCAGGCCGCCGACCAGATCGACCCCCGCCGTGGTGGCGAGCTTCAACAGCTGGCGGCGAGCCTCCTCGCTGCTCTGGCCGAGCAGCGCGAAGTTGTTTTGGATGGCGTTGAAGAACACCCCCGCGCCGCGCGTGCCCGGTGCGAGGGCGAGCGCGACGCCCGCCGTCTCCTCGCGCAGCCCGCGATAGTTGCCGAGGTTCGCGTTGATCCCCTCCGACAGTGGGCGGTCTTGGATGATGCCCGTGCGGCCGAGTCCCAGCGATTGCAGATAGTCGAACGTCTCCTGATTCGCGCTCTGCTCCAGCGACGGAATCCGCACCCCGACGCGCCCGCCGCCGCTGAACTCGCGCTGGGTCGGCAGGCCCGCCTCGTTGAACAGCGACGCCAGCGACTTTTTGAACAACGACCCCTTGGTCTTAGGCTGAAACAAGCCGAGCAGCTCGAAGATTTGCGGCGCCAGCGCGCCGATGATCGGGTCGGGCACGCCGCCCGTGAGCAGTGGCGATACCAGCGTCGTGTTGACCAGCGTGGAACCGAGGAAGCCCGAGCCGCCGAGCTTGGTCACGGCGCTGCTCAACAGGTCGCCGATGCCACCGAACCCGAGCGCGTCGAAGCTGCCCGCCACAGCGCCCGCCGCGCCCGCGGTCAGCACGCTTTGCTGGTTCGCACCCAGGCGCTTCTGCTCGCGGCTGATCGCCGAGAACCCTCCCTGCAGCGCGCCGATGCCCGCGAGCAAGATTGCCGCATATCCAGCCGCCGCCGCACCGCCCGCCGCGGCGCCCGCCTGAATTGCTTGTTGGGTTCCGGCGCCCGACGCAGCAGCCTCCGCCGCGGGCGCGGCGCTCACCGAGGTCGGGGCCGTCGCCGGCGCCGCGCTCGGCGTCGAGCCGCTGAACAGCTTGGACGCGCCGTTTCCGATGATGTCGAGGAGGCTGCTGTCCTTGCCGCCGACGCCCAGCTTTTCCGCCAGCCCACCCAGCGACTTTGCCAGCAGGTCCGCGCCGTCGATCTGCAGCACGTTCCGCAGCAGACCCGCCGCATCGACTTTGCCGCCGCTCGCCTGCAGCGAGGAGATGGCCGAGCGGAAGCTATCTTCAAGCTTGCCGCCTTCGCGCGACGCATCCGCCAGCTTCTGCCGCAGCTCATCCGCGTACCGCGGCCCGCGCGCCAACTCCTCGTTGACCGCCGACAGCTGATCTTGCAGCTGCACCACCTCGGCCGACACGACCGGGCCGAACTGCTGCAAGCCGTCCAACTCGGCTTGGATGCGGTCGCGGGTGGCGCTCAACCGCTGGCGCTCGAGGTCGTCCAGCTGTGAGGCCAGCCGTACTTGGTCCTGTTGCGACGCACCGCTGCGCTGCGCCAGGTCAAGATCCTCGCGCGCGAACTGCAGCGCGCGCTCGCGCATGGACACCTGCGCGTCGAGGAGCGCCAGGCGCACCTTCTCCTGGTCCGCGATGGTGTCCCCGACCCGCTTCTCGTAGTCGGCCTGGGCGTCAGTGGCCGCCTTGGCCGCGTCGATGCCACCACCCCCGCCGGACCCACCTCCGATCGATGCCGACGAGAGCACGGCTGCCGACGCGCGGCTGGGCGTTGGTTGCGCCAGATCGGCAAACCCCGCCTCCGACATCCCGCCATCAGCGGCCGAGACGCCACCGGTCAGCGGCCCGAACTGCCCAGCGCCGCCGCGGTCTCCAGCCGCATTGATGCGCGGATCGCCGGCCCGGCGCAGCGCCTCGATGCGCTCGCGGGCCATAGTCGGCAAGAGCTCGAGGTCCGCCGTCCCGGCCCCTGACCCGATGGCGATCGCCGATTGCTTGAGCTCCTTGAGCAGCGGCAGCGCGTCCGCCGCCGCCCGCCCGATGCCGGTGATGTAGTCCGCCACCTGCACCGCGATCGCCTCGCGGTTGGCCGCCGTCCATTCGGTCGTCGCCTGCGCCGCGTCGCGGATGGCCGGAGACAGCTCCGTCCCGACCGAGTTGAACACGCCCTGGACCGAGAGCTTCAGCAGGTCGAGCGCATCGCCGGCATCGTCCGCTGCCCGGACCGCTTCGTCCGACAGCGTAACGCCCAGGCGCTCGGCCTCGGCGCGCATGTCGCGGAGCCCGTCCCGCCCTTGATTCAGCACCGGGATCAGGTCGCCGCCCGACCGGCCGAGCAGCGTCATTGCGAGCGCCGTCTTCTGTGGTCCGTCGGGCAGGGTCTCGAACACGCCCGCCAGGTCCTCGAACACGTCCGACGCGGACCGAAGCTGCCCGCGTGCATCGCGGACGGCGACGCCGAGCGAGGTGAACGCCGCCGCCTCCGCCTTCGATCCGGCGCCGGCCTGCGCGATGTTCTGGTTCAGGAACCGCAGGCCCAGCCCGAGTGCGCTCATCTCGACGCCGCTGGTCTTCGCGGCCAACGTGAGTGACGACAGGTCGCGGGCAGCGACCCCCACCGTCTGCGAAAGGTCGGCGAGCCGCCCGGTCCGCTCGAGGAAGTCCGACAGGCCGCGCGCAGCCAGCGCGAAGCTCCCAACGAGCCCGACCCCGACCGCGGCGCCGGCGGCGACCACCGACGTCTTCAGCGTGTCGAACGTCGGCACGAGCTGCTCGCGCATGAGCTTGCCGAACTCGCCGACCTTCTGTTGCGAGCGCGACGCGACGTGCTCGAACTCGCCGACCTTTTTGCCGGCCTCGTCGATCACCTCCAGCCCCGTCGCGGTCACGCGGAGCCGGACGCCGATTTCCTTCTCAGTCGCCATCGTCCTCGCTCGCGTCAGGCCCGCGGTACGCGGCGGACTTGGCGCCGGCGTTCATGACGTTCGCGCAGACGCGGAGCGCCCGGATCAGCTCCTGGCGCTCCGCGTCGTCCTCGCGGAGTTGCTTCGGAATGGCGTTGGAGAACGCGCCCCAGTCCACCGCCCACCCGTCGGAGTCGGTGTACGTCTTGACCGTGAGCCAGAACTCCCAGATCTTGGCCGCCCATCCGCCATCCTTCCGCGTCCAGCACACCGGCTGGCAGTGTTCCTCCGGGTCCCAGCCATCGACCTCCCGCGCCCAGCACGCGGAGCAGCTCTTCGGGAATCGGAAGTCGCCGACCCCGAAGACCTGCACTATTCGGCGGAGCGTTGCCGTGCGGCTTTTTTTTCCCGCGCGATCGCCTCCATCATGTCGCGGTTCGCCTGGTCGAGGTGCTGCGCGAAGCGGTCGTACTGGCAGCCGCGATAGAGCGTGCGCGCGGTCTCGACGTGGTACGGGATGCAGCCCTGTTCGTCGGCCGGCAGCTTCTCGGCGTCCGCGTACCCGAACCCGAGCGCGTCGAGCTGGTGCAGGTTCGACCAGCCGAGGATCATGGCATCCGCCGTGCCCGCGGCCAGCTTCTGTCGGTCGGCGGTCAGCGCGCCGCGCGGCGTTGCCGCGTCAGCGATGGCCTCGCGCTCGACCTGCGACAGGAACCTGATCTTGACCGTCACGTCGCCCATGACGCCCGGGATCAGCACTTCGGAGGTGAAATCGGCCACGATTCATTCCTGTTCCGTACGCGCACCGACGTCGGACGCCGGCGGTGTGGATCGATCAGGGAAGAGATTGACGCGCTCGCCGGACTCCACATCGACGCAGGTCGCTTTGCCCGCGCGAAAGCGCACGAAGCGCACCACCCGACCGTCGGCCGTCGTGAACGTGTCGCCGCTCTGGAGCGCGCGGAGCTGGTCGGCGGTCGGCATGGCGATCACGCGTGGACGATCGACCACTCGGCGCCCTCGGTGTCCGACTGGACATGCAGCGTGACCGCCACCGACCGGACGCGGTTGACGACGCCGCGGCGCACGCCGACCACTTGCGCGGTCGGGAAATCGAACGTGAACGTGCGTCCGGACAGGTCGGTGTATACCGCGCCCACCGACCAGGTCGTGCCGTCCTGCGCGTCCTGGTGGATGTCCTGAAAGCTGATGTTGGCCGCGGCGAGCGTGTCGAGGCCCATCGTCAGCGTCAGCGTGGGGTTCCGGTCGAACGTCATCAGGGTGAAGATGCCGTACGTCGCCCCGCTGTTGATGTCCGGGATGGGGCCGTAGTCGACCCCGAAGTCGAACTCGAAGCCCGAGACGACCGGGTAGTAGTCCGATCCGCCGTTGTTCAGCGTGATCCGGTTTCCGCTCGAGAGCAGGAACTTGTTCGCGTTGTTCGTGCCGCCCGACCATGCCGTCGAGCCACCGCCGTAGACGGTCTTCAGCGTCGTCTCCTGCGGGTCCTGGTACAGACCCAGTCCGCGGAACTCGCCGATGAGACCGTTTTCGGGCGAGCCGCGCAGGATCACGTTGCCGAACACCCCGTTGGCCTCGATGACGGCCGACTCGCTGGTGACACCGACCTGGTAGCCGACGAGCTCCTGCGCGAGCGTCACCGACTTGCACTCGCTCGGCAGCGCGGGCGTGTAGGTGATCTCGGTCGCCGTCGTCGCCTTCGCCGCGGCTGCCTGGAACAGCACCCCCTGGCGGAAGCCGGCCGCGGCCCCCGATCCGCCGGTCAGCGGGAACTGGAAGTTGACCGGCTGGAGGGCAGTGGTCGGGATCTGCTTGCCCTTGGTCCACCCGGCCTGGTGCGGCAGGATGCGCTGGAACCCGAACTGCGGCTCGATCGCGTTGGGCGAGTTGATCGACAGGAAGCCCTGGTTGGCGGGCGAAAACGTCCCCGGCTGAGAGCCGTAGGTCGTCTCCACGTTGGCCATCATGGGCGCGAGTTGTTCGGGACTGAGCTGCGGCATAGTGCCTCCCTAGAGCGTGGCCTCTCGGCTGTCGGGGTCGCGTCGGTTGCGCGTGTACTCGATGCCCCACCGCACCTGGGCGACGGCCAGGTTGGTAGTACCGGGGACGAGGTAGATCCCGTTCCCGAGCTCGGCGGTATTGTGCGCGAGGCCCCCGCAGTTGGGGTCGGCCATCACGCCGGCCTGGAGCAGCGCCAGGATGCGGCGCCCTTTGCGCTTGTAGGCGTCCTCGCCGTAGCCGTCGAAGCGGTACGCAACCTCATCGACCACCACGAGGCTCCAGCCGGTCAGGCCGACGAAGGCATCGTTGATCGGCGCCTCCTCGTCCTCGGACTCGAAGCAGAAAGCGAACGGATGCGCCTGCACGCCACAGGTCGGCCGCGGCGCCGGCGGCGTCTCGTACGACGCGATGTCCAGCGGCGGCTCGTCGATTGCGCCCATGATCCCGTCGATCGCGGCCACCGCCGAGACGTGGTTGTCCATGACCTGCTGACGGATACTGCTCACTGAACCGCCTCCAGCAGCTTCGCCGCGTCCGCCTCGAGCCCAGCCAGGAAGTCAGGCTCCACCTGCTTGACGGCCGCATTGATCGCGCCGCCGAGCGGACGCGCCGGGATCGTCACCGATCGCCGGAGCGCATAGAGCGGGATGATCTGGTCGCCGACCTTGCGGGCGATGATGCCACCCGAGCCGAACGGACCCTTTCGGATCACGAAGGCGTCAGCGAAGCTGCGCGGCGGCGGCGCCTGCCCGGACGGCGAACGCACGGCAGCCAGCGGAATGGCGAGCATCTTGCCGGACGACGATCGGATGGTGGCGCCTTCTTCGTGCACGGCCCCGTACAGAAGGGCCTTGCCCTTCGCGCCAAAGCGATAGAGCCCGATCAGTGCCTCGACGGTCGTCTGCGCCGTGCGCGCCACGCGCTGGGTGATCGACGCGCGCAGCGCGCCCGTCCCCTGGCGCGTCGCCGTGGCGCTCGTCCTGGCCGCGCCACGGTACTGCTGCTGCCAGATACGGACCGCGCGGAGCGCGTGCCGTCGCGTCGTCCGGTCCCAGCGGTCCATCAGGCGACTCTCGGCCCTGCGGAAGGCCTCGCGGACCTGCGCGCCGCCCTCGACGGTGAATCCGGCCTCGATCATGCCGCCCGCACCAGCTTGGCCGTGCCCTCGTGGATGTACGGGCGGATCGGGGCCAGCGCCGCCGGTGGCAGCGCGAGCCCGCGCGAGCCATCGGCGGCGAACGAGCGCGAACCCACCCGCGTGGATGCGCCGACTTCGCCGCCGCGCTCGGCACCCCTGACGCGGTCGGTCTCCATCAGCGCCAGGGCGAGCTCGTAGACCGCCCGCTTGACGCGGGCCGGGATCTCGTCGTCCGCCTCGAGCGCATCGCGGTCGGGGCAGGACACCCCACTGCGCGGCCAGCGCAGCGCCTGGGTGGTCGACACGCGCGTGCCGCGCCAGGATACGCGCTCGTCGAGCAGCTGCGTGGCCCAGGCCAGCGCCCGCTCCTTCTTCGGCGTCTCGGCCTGCTGCCACGGCGTGCTATACAGCCGGCCGTCAAAGTAATCGTCGGCGTCGGCCACGCTCGCGTAGCTATTGGCGCCCGAGACGATGGCGCCGGTCTCGACTGTCAGCGTGAATGCCATGGTCTATGCGACACGGGGCGACCGCCTGTGCTGGTCGGCCGCCCCGTGCATCGCTGAGTGCTCCGTGTGGGAGCGCGGCCTACTTCCCGCCGCGCGCCTTCTTGTTGTCGTCCGCCGACGCCGGGCCGGCGATCACGGGGGCGTCAGCCACCGCTGCCGCCTGGGGGTGCGACGAGTAGAACCCGTCCGCCTGCCCGAGCAGCTCCTTGGCGTCGCACGGGTGGACCTTCACGGCCGACCCGTCGGCGCCGTAGACGGCGACCAGCGCCGGCGGCTTCTCGCCGAGGGGCTGGCCGGTGTGCGCCTTCGCCGACATCAGCAGACCGCCGGGGCCAGGTACGCGCCGTAGGTGATCGACGGCGTGGTCCCGCCGAGGGTCGCCTTGATCTGGATGAAGTCCGAGTCGTCGTCGAGCTTCTGCGCGAGGGCGCCGGACAGCGGGATGATCACTTGGCCGGTGGTGCCCCGGGTGATCGACTGGCTGGCGACCGTCGTGTAGGTGCCCCCGACGACGTCCGACACGCCGATGGACAGCGTGTAGGTCTCGTCCGAGCTCGCCGAGTCGCACGCCGAGATGTAGACGACGCAGACGTACTCGTGCAGCTTGCGGCAGTCGAAGGCGATGCCGGTCTCGGCCGCCGTCGAGGTCTCCGCGCCGTCCGAGATGTTGCGCAGGAGCAGGTTGTAGTCGAAGAGCCGGCGGCGCCGGTTCAGGTCTTCGCCGAGGAGGATGTCGTTGGCCATGAGCTGATCTCCTTCCGCGCTGTCCGCTTACGCGGTCACAGCGGCATCCTTGACGCCGCGCAGACGGGCCACCGCCTTGCCGTGGAAGACGGCGATGCCGGCGTACCACTCGACGCGGGTGCGGCGAGCGGGCTTGGTCTGGAGCTCGCCGAGATCGCGCGCGTTGATGTCGCCCGACTGGATGCCCATGAGCTTCCCGTCGCCGAACGACACGCAGTAGATCGAGGTCGACGCCGCCGACCCGCCGCCGGGGTTCGACTCGGTGAACGGCAGGATCTTGTTGCTGGCGTTGTCCTCGTCCGCGATCAGGATCGGGAGATCGTTGTACTGCATGATCTTCCGACCGAAGGCGTCCGGCGTGTACGTGATGTACCCGCCGACCGAGGTGCTGCGCGCGGCCGCCGAGAGGCGCCGGCGCATCGTCTTGTTCATGATGAGCCCCGTCGGATCCTGCACCAGGTCGATCAGCTCATCGAGCTTGGCGAGCGACAGCGCGTCGCCACCGCTGGTGGAGCCGGCGTCGAGCAGTTGGTTGCCGCTCACGCGGACCTGGAGGCCGTCGAACTCGCGCGGATCGGAGGCCGAGTCGCCCTTGATGAACGCCTCGGTCCAGGCCAGCGCCAGCGCCTTGACCTTCAGCATCTCCTGCGTGGTGCGCTGGTCGGCGCCCATCGTGTCCAGGATGAACTGATCCACGTCGCAGTCGCCGCCCGCGATGGACAGCGGCTCGGTGAGCGGGTTCAGGATGCCGGTCGACTCCGTGTAGCTCTCGTTGACGCCACGGAACCCGATGCCCGGGAGGATGTCCTCGCGGTTGTAGCGCAGTGCGTTGCCGGCGATGGTCTCGAACGGCAGCGCCGCCAGGATGTCGCTGGAGCGCGCGTACTGCTCGATCACGGCCGAGCGCAGCACCTCGCCGCTGTGGAGCTTGCTGGCTTCGACAAGGGTAACGGCCATGTGGCCTCCTCGTTAGGCCACACCTCCGAGCGAGAGCCCGGGGCGCAGCGTAGCTGGGGCCGCCTCGGGCGGTGCGCCTGCGGCTCGGCCGCGTGCGCTGGGTTGAACAGAATGGGTGAGCCGCGCGCCTCGGGCGCTGCGGGAATCGTCGTGGATCATGCCGCCCCCCGTCGAGCGATGCGGAGCCGCTCGGCCGCGGGCAGGTTCGGATCGATGCGCCGACCGCCGACCGATGCAGCGCCGGAACCCATGCCGCCCGCGCCGGTGCTCGGGCGCTGGATCTGCGGGTTCGCCGCGATGATGCCTTCGAGCCACTCGGCCTCGTCGAGCCGCTTGGTCGGGTCCTTCTTGGAGTAGGCCGGCTGGCCATCGGCCTGCACGGCTTCGGGCTTGCGGTTCGCACCGAGCTGCCAGCGGATGCCGCTGTCGTCGCCGTGCTCGGCCAGCAGCCGCACCATGCGGAGCGAGGCCGGCAGCACGTCGAGAGCCAGCGCGGCCTGATCGATCGCGCCGTTGATGAGCACGGCCGACAGCTCGCGTTGCAACTCGGCGTTCGCCTTGTCGCGCTGCGTGACCGCGTCGCTCAGCTCGGCTTCACGTGTCTTCCACTCCGACTCGCGACGGCCAACCTTCTGCGCGACCAGCTCGTCGATCTTGCCCTCATCGAGCATTTTGCGGTCGCCCAACTTCTGCAGCTCGGCGAGCGCCTCGCGCGCCTTGGCCGGATCGAGGCCCTTGAAGTCCTCGAGCTGCCTGGCCAACTCCTCGTTCTTCGTGAACAGGCTCCGGTTGTTCGACCGGAACTCGTCGAGCTTGGCCGCTTCGACGAAGCCGGCCGGAGCGCCGGTGAGCTTCAGGGCGAACTTGCCGTCGCGCGGCTCGTACTCGCCGCGCAGCGCCTCGGGGACCTTGTCCAAGGACTCGACGATCGGATCGATGGGCACGCCTGTATACTGGCGCACCTTCGACGCAGACCATATCCGTCATTCAGGCGGACGTGGCGTGGTCGTGCGGTTATTCCGATTGTCGCGCCACGGCTATGCGGTCCGTTTCGCCGCGCGCCAGACGGTGTCCACCGACACACCGAAACCCGCCGCGACGTCCGCGTACGTGCGGCCCGCGTCGAGCGCAGCGCGGATCGCGGCATCTCGGGATTCACGTGACACGCGGGACGCGGTGCGCCGCGGGATGCGATGCCCGCCCCACTCGGCCATCAGCCGTGCGGCCACGATCGGGCCGACCAGATCGGTCAGCGTGCCAGCGGTCAACATGCGTGTCCTCCCCACCGCCTCACGCGGCTCGCCGTTGCGGCTCGCCGCGGAGCTCCTTCAGCGTGATCGGCCGGCCCTTCTGGTCGATACGCGAACGCAGGTCGGTCAGCTCGCCCGCGTTCCACGCCGCCCACCACTCGGGGCCGAGAATGTCCTGCTGGTCGGCTTCGGGCTGCGCGGACAACCAGTCCTCGAAGCCTAGGTCGGTCGGCAGCCCCTCGCCCTGCAGCACGGGGACCGCGACGCACCGGCAGGAGAAGTGCAGCGGTAGCCCATCGCTGGTCAGGCGCTCGCCAAAGGGTGAGCCGTCGAGCGGGTTGCCGTCCATGTCGAACGCCGCGCCGGAGAGCCCCATGCAGATTGCGCACGTGCGGTCGTCGAACGTCGCCAGGATGGCCCACCCCTCGACGATGTCGGCGTTCTGCCGGAACTCCGCCATGCGCGTATCGTGGAGAATCGACAGCTGCGAGGAGCGCACGAGCGCCTCCGCGTTCGCTTGCGGAATCCGCATGATCCCGTCGGCGTACTGCTTCTCTGGCGTCCCACGCACTCGCTTAATCAGATCCCCGACCGACTCGCCGGCCTGCACGCCCTGGCGCAGCTCGTCGTGGAACCGCTGCGCGACGTCGCCAGCCTGGCGGCGCCACCACTCCGACGACGGGGCGCCGTCGATGATCGCCCGGTCAACGATACGGTCGAGCATCCGCGTCGGGATCGTCTGCAGCGCCGGCACGCCGGCCACCTCGCTGACGATCTGCGCCATGATCGACTGATCCACCACGGCCGCCTGCGCCGAGCGGTCGGCGACGTCGCTGGCGATGTCCCGGTAGCGCCGCGCCACCCGGCTCCGCGCTTCGGTGGCGAGCGCATCCACGCGGTTCAGTTGGTCGCCGCGCCGGGTCGGTCCGGTCGGGTCGCCATCGGCGACCAGTGCCACGAGGTCGGCGCGCACGCCGGACAATCGGCGACGCACCTCGCCCTGAGTGGCCTGCGTGTAGCGGAACACCCGCACCTGGTATCGCCGCGCGTCGTCGGCAATCCGGTTGGAGACCCGCGAGGATCGACGGCGTGGCATGGACTACGCAATCGTCGTCGGCGGGAACTCCGGCAGCGGCAGCGGCAACGGGGCCTGCTCCTCGAGCTTGCGCCGCCACTGCTCGTACGTCACCTCCGGCTCGATCCGTCCGCCGCGCCGCAGGAGGTAGTAGGCGTCTTCCAACGTCGCCAGTCCCTTGTCGCGGCGATCCGCGATCAGGTTGGCATCCGCCTCGGTCATGGAGGCGTCGGCGAACTCCTGGTTGAGCGTGATGAACGCGCCGTCAGCGTCCGCGCCAACCCACTCGGCGGCCCATCCGAGCGCCTGCGTCAGGCCCCAGGACACGTTTGCGGCCACGCTGGCGAGCGTAGCCGACTCGCCCGCCTGCCTGAGCCGCATGGCCTCTGCGGTCTCCGCTTCGCGCTTCTGAGGCTCCAGGAGCCGTGCGCCGAGTAGCGCCGCCCGTCGCTCGTCGGCAGCCATCGACGCCGCGATGCGGTCCGCACCCGCCCCGCCCGCTTCGACCATCTCGACCGACGCGCCGCCCGGCAGCGTCCAGGCGTAGGGGGTGCCGATCCGGTATTCCGGCGTCGCCGACTCCTGCTGCCGCATGTCGCCGATGATGACCGGCTGCGGCATCGATGCGATGAAGTTGATGTTTTCCAGCTCCGCGCTGCTGCGGAAGTGGTGCAGCATCGTGTTGACCAGATCGAGCGCCGGCGGCTTCTGCATCGCCAGGCCGAGGCTGTTCGGCCCGATGCAGGTGAACGGGATGAACGGGAACGGGCGCTGGCGCGATGTCGGCTGCGGCAGATCGAGCACCTCCCACGTCGAGCTGGACGACTTGCCAGCGGAGTCGATCGGGCGCTGATGGATGCGCACGACCCAGAGGCCGCTTTCCAACGACAGCACGCGGAAGCGCGGTAACTCCCGCACGATGAACGGGTCGCGCGAATCCGGTTCGGTCACGCACTCGCGGAGCGTAACCATCTGCACCATCGACCCGTCGAGCCAGTTGGTCACGTCCTCCGCACGGTACAGCGCCAGGTACGGGGTCGCACCGACCTGCTCGCCCTCCGGCATGCTCACCAGGATGCCCACGCGCCCGACGGTCAGGACTTCGCGTAGCGCCACCTTCGCCAAGACGGAGAGCGGGGTGCCGCGACCGTCCGCGTCATCCGCCAGCGCCGTCAGGCCGGCCGGGAGGGAGATCTCCGGTTCGGCGCGGAACACGGCGCCCACGAGTCCGTCGATCGTGCGACCGACCGCGCCGTACACCTGCGCCCGGGCCAAATACGTCGCGTACTCGGCGTCCGTCTGCTCGCCGATGCGGGGCAGATACGGCTCGCGGTACGTGAGCGAGGCGATCGACGTGATGTCGCGCAGACTGTTCCACCGGCGGCAGCGCGCCTTGACCGCATCCTCGCCGGCGTCGAAGTCGCGGCAGCGCTCCCAGATTGGCGCGGCGTCGGTATAGCTCGGGTGTTGGGTATCGACGGGCATACTACCCCCAGGTGAGCCGCGTTGGGCCCGCGGCGTATTGGTTGGCGGTCACGCGGTAGCGCACCACGTCGGCCGGATGGTCCTCACTGTTCGTGTCCACATCGTCGCGGTTGCGCTTGTCGCGCGGGAGCGACTGAATCGTGCGAATCGTGTTGACGCAGGTGTCGAACACGAACAGCCCCGCGTGCTCCATCGGGATCGTCCGAGCCGAGACGCGGCCCGTGACAGGGTCGACGTCGCAGTTGGCAAGGAGAAGCTGCCGCATGCGCTGCCAGCCGGCCACGCGCGACCCCGGCCCCTTGGCGGCCCGTGTCCACGAGAGCCCGGCCTGCGCCATCTGCGTCGCTTCGTCCTGCCCGCCCTTTACATCCCACAGCGCGGTGTCGGCAGGCCCGGGCTGCGGCCTCTGGCGCAACTGCAACCCGCTAACAATCCGCTGCTCGGCCGCTCGGATGCGATCCGCAACGGCGGCCGGCGGCAGGCGGAGTCCCTCGTTCGGGCGACCCGTCCAGCCGTAGTCCTCGCCGATCACGAACAGCGTTCCGCGCGGCCATGCGCGTTCGGTGCCGTCGGCGCACGTGACCCGCTCGCCGTTCGACTCCGCGAACCACAGTGCGCAGTACGGGTGCGTCGAGCCGGGATCGAAGCCCCGATCAACGTACCACCCCGCCGGGATGGCGAAGGGTGCGACCACTGGCCGCGCGTGGCGCCACACGTCGTCGAACATACCGCCGGACGTGATCTCCCAATTGCCATGCAGCCACGCGTCGAGCAGGGCCTGGTCGCCGTTGGCCGAGGCGATCAACTGGCGGAGGTATTGCGGGTCATCGCAGAGCAGCGGGTTGTCGCGCAGCGTGGACGGGATGAACACCCGATCGACGTGGCCGACCGGATAGCACTCGCACGCCGGCTCGCGGTCGTCGCGGTAGCGCACGTCGCACGACGCACAAGCGCGGAACGGCACGCCATGCCGGGGCTGCTGGTCGACGAACCGGAACTTGACCGCGTTGTGGCCGGGGCCGCCCGGATTGCCGGTGGCGACCATCTGGCAGAGGACCCGCTCGCCGTTCAGGCGGTCGGTCGATCGCAGACAGGCGCGCAACTTGTCGATCGGTCGGAGGCTGGTCCACTCGGTGAGCTCGTCGGGCAGGATGAGCGTGTACTGGTGCCCCTGGTACTCGCGCGCGTCGTCCTCCGTCTCCAGGTAGCGGGCCACCAGGCGGGCGCCGTTGCGAAATCGCCATGTGTGCCGCTGCCGGTTCGGCTTGGCCCCGAAGCGCGGGAACAGATCGTCCATGCGCCCCTCGAGCTGCTCGAGCTGCGGGTAGCTCTGGCGCAGGACGAGGATGCGCGCGGCCGCCCCGTAGCGGTCCGCGTGCAGCAATGCCTTGCCGAGCAGGCCCATGCTCTTCCCCGGACCGCGCGCACCTCCGAAGAACACGTCTTCAACCGGGCAGGTCACGAACGCGGCCTGACGGCCGGGGAACGGCTTCCAGGCGATGCACTCGGACGGCAGCGCCAGGGGGGCGTTCACGCGCTGTCCCCTCGCGCGGCACCGCCATACTGCGCGAGCCAGTCCGTCACGCTTTCGGGGATCTGCCCGGGGACTACGACGAACGACGGCACCACCTGGCCATCCGGCCCGACCGGGGCCTTCTGGGGTTCGTCGGTGCCGAGGATCTCGCTGCGCCGCTTCTCGATTCTGACGATTCGATCAATCGCCCGCAGGCGAGTGTCTGACTCCTCCGGGGCTGCCTCCGCAATCGTAAACGCGATCTCCAGTGCCCGGTTGAGCCGATCCACCTGCAGCGCACGGACGGCCTCGGCGTCCTCGCGCGGTAGCTCGAGCATCAGGTTGCGAATTGCCTCACACACCGTCGACTTCGCCACGCCCGCCTCGGCTGCGATGTCGATCTGGCGCTTGCCATTGCGATAGGCGTTCAGCCACTTGATGTGACGCATCCGCAGCGCGATCCGCGTCGGGCTGTTCATGCGGCTTTGCCCGACGGGCTTCCCGCCGTTCCGCTTGGCGCTGGATGGACGACGCGCCATCAAAGATCAGAACACCACCCGCCGCGTCTGGATCGTCACCTTGCCGTCGCAGGTGAACCGCTGCCCGCCCGAGTCGGCGGCCACGATCGTGACCTGATAGACCGTGCCGCTCGGCCGCGACGTGCCGGTGATCCGGAACGTGGCGCTGGTCCCGCTCACGCTCGGCGTCGAGATGAGCGCCGACGCGCCGGCATCAGTGCCGGCGAGCACGGTCACGCTGGACGTTACGAGCGTGGTCACGGTCGAGCCGAAGCTGCACGACCAGTCGCGGATGTCGGTTGGTTGCAGCGTGACTTCGTTGTTCGCGGGCGGCAGCGCCCAGCTCGGCGCGGCGCAGAGCAGCGCTAGGATCATCCATCGCCTCATGGCGTGGCCCTCCAAACCGGCGTGATGGTCGGCACCCCCCACACGGGGGTCAGTGTCGGCGCCGACCAGACCGGCGTGATCCGCGGCGCAGCCCATGTCCCGACCGGGGTTGCCGCGGTCATCGTCGGCGTCGCGGTCGGGGTGGCAGTCCCCGTCGCGGTGCTGGTCGGGATCGCGGTGTGGGTGTTGGTCGCGGTCGCGGTTGCGGTGAGCGTTGGCGTCGCGGTCGCCACGCCGGGGCACGTGCCGCCGAGCCCGGGGTCGCACATCGCGCTGGGGTTGAAGTCCGACGCCGTGCCGCCGACCGGGTTGACGATGGCGTTGCAGTTCGCCAGTGAGTACGGCGCGCCCTCGCCAAGCGTTGAATCCACGCACGTCGTCCCGAACCCCTCGAGGCCGGTCACGTTGCAGCAGCCGGTCGTCGGGCAGAGCGTGTTGGACACGAACGAGGTGTCTGGCGCGTCGTCCTGGTAGGCGTCGAACTGGAAGCACAGCGCCGTCGCCCCGCTGCGCGTCGGGCCGATCGTGTTGCCCGTGATCGTGGTGCCGCTGGCGCCCGGGGTCGTGTAAATGCCCGCCTGAGCGCACCCAGCAATCAGGTTGCCCTGCACGGTGGTGTTGGTCGCGCCTTCGACGTACACGCCATAATTCTGCGAGCCACCGCTACTCTCGCCGTCAGCCGACACACACAGGACGTTGCCGCGGATCGTCGAACTGGTCGTGGCGCGGCTGGTGGCGCCGAATTCGTCGCAGTTGTGAATCAGGTTGGCGTCGTTGGTGCCGCTGCCGCCGATGGTGCCCGAGGGGCCGCCGATGGCGATACCCCCGCGGTTGCCGTGGACGTAGTTGCAGGTGGCCGTGCCGGAATCCATCGTGATTCCGTACTCGGAGGTCGTCAGGTTGTTGGCGATCTCGAGGCCCTTGATGACGAACCCCGTCGTGCCCACGGCCGTCTCGATGCCGTTGAAGTCGCCCCCGTTGAGGTCGACCTTGATCTTCCACGACGCGGACGAACAGTTGGTGCCGGTGCAACACGTCGCCGCGTTGCTGCCGGTCGTCGCGTCGATGGTGATGTTGTTCTTGGTGATCGTCGGCAGCACCGACCCCAAGGTGATCGTGTGGGGCCCCGCACCGGCAATGCCAAAGGCGATGGTGTCGCCACCGGTGCCGGCGTTGACCTCCTGGATGGCCGCCCGCAACGTGCAGACCGCGCCCGCCGTCGCGCACGTCCCGTTGCCGGGGTTCGCGTCGCTGGCGTCGCCGGTCGAATCGACGGTGAACGTCGCCGCGTGCACCACCGTTGCCGCACACAGCGCGACCACGAACAGCAGCAGCCAGACCAGCAACCCGAGTACCGCCGACATCACCACGCCCGCCGCGCGCCTCACTCGTCGCCCCACGTCGCAAACAGGCCGATCAGCAGCACGATCCCCACACCGACGCAGACAAATCCGAACAGCTCGAGCACGGCGCTCATGGCCAGGTGGCGGCGGGAGCCGCAGGCGCTCCCGCCGTGGGGGTGACTGCAGACGAGGAGGAGGCGCCAGCAGCCAGCTCAGCCGCCGGCGCGACGGCAGCTGAGAACAGAACCAGGGCCAGAATCAGGTGTCGCACTACTCCGCTCCGTGTTGGTTGGACGGCGGAGCGGATGACCGCGCCTTGATGCCGGCTGGTGCCGGGGTCGAGACGCGCCGGGCCGTTGCTGCTGCGGTTAGTCTAGCACGGCGTCTCGGTCGGATTCCACGGCGGAAGCGAGCCGAAGCGCCGCCCGCCGGATCGCCGGGGTGCGCCACGGCACGGCGCGCAGCCGGGCCCCCAGGTCGCGCAGCGTGCCGTCGATCAGCTCGCGCTCGGCGGGCTCGGCCTCGAGCAGCAGCAGCGCCCGCAGCGCCTCGGTCGCGTAGCCGGCCCGGGTGTGCAGCGGGGTGAGGGGGTGGGTGATCATGCCGGCACCCTCCCCACCCGGTATCCCCGCCGCCCGAGCCGCTCCACGACCTCGCTTGAACTCGTGCTCGTACGCAGCAGCTCGACCAGTACCCGGATAGCCTCGTCGTCGGTCAGCGGCAGGAGCGGGCAGCGGTGATCGTCGTCGTGCAACCCGCAGTCTCGAGGGCCGATCATGCGCCCTCCGCCGCCGCGGCGTCGCGGACCACCTCGTACCAGCCCACCGTCGTCCGGCTCTTCTCCACACGCACACGGCGAAGCCGCCCCTCGCGGACCAGCACGCCCACGATCCCTGCGGTCTGGTGGTGGTTGGCCCCCATTGCCCGCTCCAGGCTCCACTTCGACCAGGGCGCGGTCTGCTCGCACATCCACACCCAGGCCCGGTCCATCAGCTTCAGCTTGCGCCCCGAGCGCGCCAGCACCGGCGGCCGCCCGGCCAGGCGGGGGACCGCCTGCAGGTAGGGCTTGATCGGCGGGCAGTGCCGCTCGACGTGCGCGCGGATCGCGCTGGCGTCGATCTCGAGCTGCTCGCAGACGTGCTCGAAGCTGAAGATCCACGTGCGCTCGGGCCGCTTCGGGTCCGGTTCGGTGGGCATCATCACCCACCGCCGGGCCTCGATGTAGTCCGCACGCCAGCCGCCGAACTGGTAGTCCGGGCTGTCGGTGGCGGCCCGCTCGGCGTGCTTGAGTAGGCACGTCACCACCGCGTCCTCGACCATCGCCAGCAGCATCCGGCGCACCCCCTCCGGAACGCGCTCGCGCCGCAGGGTGTCCCGGTAGGCGTGGGCAGGCAGCGGATCGGGCGCGAACAGCCGCGCCGGGTCGATCAGTCCGCCGGAGTCGACCGGCTGGATCGGGCCGTTGGTGGAGACCAGGCGACTCTGCCCGGTCGGCGGGTTGTTGCTGGTCTTCCCGCGGCGCCCCGTGACGATCCCCCCGGTAATCATGCCGCCCTCCGGCCCTTGGCACGGACGGTGTCGCCGTCGCGCACGACGCGGCCCGCCTTGGCGAGCTGGCCGACCAAGCGGGCGATGACCGCCCGGGGTTTGTCGAGCTGCTCGGCGAGTTTGTCGATGGTTGCCGGCAGCGCGGCGAGGATCTGGTCGTGCGCGTTGGGGCCGTCGTTCTTCGGCTGCTTCGGCTGCCTTGGCGCATCGCCCAGCATCGCGGCGCACTTCTCGATCGCCCGCACCTCGCGCACCAGGCGCTGGCGCTTGGCCGACAGCTCGCCGAGCTCGCGGTCCAGGTCGTCGAGCTGCTCGCGCTTCATCGTCGCCAGCTTCGACAGGTCGAAATCGTGGTCCATGGTCACCCACTCGAGTCCGAGCCGCTCACACAGCTCGGCGATGCGGGCCGGCAGCTCGTCCACCGGCACCTCGGTTACGTGTTCGCCCCGCTCGGTCCGCACGCGGGTGCGGTACCGGCGGGCCCCCTTGTTGCCTCCCGAGCCGACCGCCAGCGCGATCAGCTCCCAACTAAACTCAAGCGACATGACTCAGCCTTTCTCGGTTCCCTGGTTCGGGTCGGGTGAGTTCGGAGTCATTTTGACCCACCCTGCCTGCTCCATGGCCCGGTCGATCGCGTCCCAGTCGATCTCGGGCTCAAAGCGGGGACGCTGCGGCTCAGATTTGCCCATTTTGTGTGCAAAACCCCCGGTGTGCCGGCGATCTGCTCGGTGCGGGTCAGCATGACTCACCTCGCTGCAAGATAGCGAGGCCGTCCAGCACCCATTGCATACGCTCGCCGACCGCCACCATCCAGCACGCCAGCCAGAGTTCGCGGCCCCACTGCCGGACCTGGAACAGTCCAAGCATACCGCCGGTCGCAACGAGGTGCGCCGCGAGCGTTTGCCGCAACTCGTCACACGCCGCCTCCGCCTGCTCGCACCGCTCGCGCCACTGGTCGCGGTCGGCGGCGATGGCCTGCACCGACTCACCGTTGAATTCGATCTGCATCGACCCACCGGCCCCGCCGTGAATGTGCAGCGTGCCCGAGCGGCCCCTCGCATCGGCGTTGAGCCGCTCGGCCACCGCCTCGGCCATCGCCCGGTTCGGCGCGTCACAGACCCACCCATCCTCGGCGTCGAGCAGCCGCCAGAACGTCCCCCACTCGACCGCTCGCACAGGATAGGCCCACTGACCGCCTGCGGGCCGTTCTGCTGCGTTCTGTGTCGTCATGCCTTGTCCCCCCTCCCCTCACCTCGTCGCGGCCACCCAGCCGCCTGCATGGCGGCGTCGATGGCGAGCCAATCGTGTGTCAGTCGGCAGCGATGCGCCCCGGTCGCGCCGAGCAGCCGCGCTGGGTTCGGGTACGGCGGCTCGGGCAACTCGCGGGCGTCGGCGTGGAACGTGCTCGGGGCGTCTGGTGACGACTCAGGTTGACGGGTTGACGCGCTCCTACGTGCGGGGGGGTTATCCACAGGGGGAACGTACATTTTTGCACGATCCCACGCGGACGCGCTCACAGGCACCTCACGTACGTCAACTCTCTCTCTACTCTCTCTCATATATGTATATTCATTGAGGAAATTTGGTTGACACACCCCCCGTCAACCGGGCGTCAACCGATGTTCAACCGGTCAACCTTTTGCTCCAAATTGGTTGACGGGTTGAACACTGGTTGACACATGGTTGACGCTCACCCCGTCCGCTTCATGTAGGGGGCGTCAGCCCAGGCCAATTCACCCGTGTCGAGTTCGACGATGCGCTCGAGTTCAAGCAGCGTGCGGAGCACCTTGGTCAACTCCGACCCCTTGATGCGCCCGCCGATCTTCTGGTGCAGTTCCTTGCGCCGCATCGGCCGTTCCCACAGCAGCGCCCGAATCTTCTCCTGCAGGTGCAGTTCGCGCCCGTGCGACACCGCCGACATCTGCCCACACACCACTGCGTCGATGTACCGCCCCACGTCGAGCGCCCGACACAGATCATCGTCGTTGATGTCCGCCCCGCCCCGCACGGCCGCAAAAAACAACGCCAGCCGCCAGACGTGGGTGTGCATTCGGTGCCGCAGCGCGACCAACCCCTCGGGTGCGCCGTCCTGCTCGGCGGCGAACGACGTGTAGAACACTTCCCACCGCTCGCGGGCGACCGGATCGGTCATGTCGAGGAACGTCGGCCGCTGGTACCGCCCGACCGCCCCCGCGACCTCATACGCCATCGCTTGCCAGGCGGATTCATCCGGTCGCGTCGGCCACGGTTGCGGCGCACGGCGCGTGCCGACGATGGGAATGATTCTATTGAGAAGTCCGCCGTATACCTCGGCGTCCGTCAAGCATTCCTCGAGCCCCTCGGGTGTCGCCGCGCACACCAGTGAGCCGAGCGGCATATCAACGCTGAGGGCGTTGTTCTTGGTGCCGTTGGCGATCCGCTTGGGCGCGTCGTACACTTTGCAGAGCGTGTGCAGCATATTGCCGCCGCTCTGGTTCTGTGCCTTGCGGATCAGGCCGGCGAGTTCGTGTTCGACGATGATGATGCGCCCATCGGGCGCGTCGGCAAGCGCCTTGATGATCCCCTCGCCCGACGCGATGCCGGGCTGCTCGATCACCTGATCGCCACCCGGCACGTCCGACCGCAGCTCAAGGGCGTAGTTGATCGCCGTGGACTTGCGCGTGCCGGTGCCACCGACCAACAAAAAGAAGAAATTGAGGAACAGCTTTTGCGCGTACCAGCTGTGCACCTGTCGCCCGAACAGTTGCCCGATGACGCACACCGCTGCGGCCCAATGGTACGCCTCGGGCACTTCACTGTTCTGACATACGATCTCCCGGTAGCGCAGGAGCGGCCCGACCCACGCCGTCTCGGGCAGCGGCACGTCGAGATTGATCGCCGCCTTGTCGCTCATGCGTCACCGCCCGTGACCGCCTGGATCTCCACATCGGTGCCATCGGCGGTGCGCCGAATGGCAATGCGCCCCTTGCGGAGCAGCTCGAACAATCCCGCATCGGTTCGCCACTCGTTTACGCGCGCCAGCAGCCATTCGAGGTCATCCCGCGTGAATCCGGCGTCGCCATATCCGGCCGCGACCGCCGCGACGATTTGCAACTCCAACGCCTGTTCCTCGTCGCCGTTGGCGATCACGAGCGCCTCCGATGGCAACAGGGGTCGCTGTTTTGTGCCCACGTATCGCTTCATTCCGTCACCTCACCGCACCGCCGCATCGTCTCGTCGTGCGCCTCCACCACCGCCGCCCACTCCGCCCACTCCCGCGCCATCACCGCCCGATCCAGCCACGCCCACAGCGCGGGCTCGTCGGGGTGCCGCGCGAGCATGGCGCCGACCTCGGCCACCTCCGCGTGCGCTGCATCGATCTCCGCTGCAAGCTGCCGGTTCTTCTCCCATCGATCCCAACGCGCCGCCTGCTCTGCCTGGAGCCGCCGCGCTTCCCGCTGCTTCGCCTGCCGTTCCAACCACGGCTTGCGCTCCCACGACCGCGGCTGCCGAATCCCCGCCAACTCCGCACACCGCCGCATTGCGTCCGCGATCGTCCCGCCGCCGAGCGCGTGCTCGAGCGCGATCACATCGCCGTGCCACCCACACGCCCAGCACCGCGCGTACTGGTCGCCCGGCTTGATCGAGAACGCGCTACGGTTGTCCCCGCCGTGCAGCGGGCAGGGCATCCGGCCGGCGCGCGGGGTGTGGCCGTGGGCGCGGAGCACGGCGGCGATGCCGAGGCGGGACTTGATGGTGGCGGGGTCGATTCTCACCGATTCCCCCACCGATCCCGCTTCACCCGCCGCTGCTCCCGCCCCGCAAACCCCATCACCGCCCGCTGCACCCGCTCCGCGCGCAGGTACGCCGCGACCGCGGCGAAGAACGTCGCCCACTCGGCGCCGGTCGGATTCATCCGATCACCACCACCCGCGGCTCCCGCTGCCGTGGCATCCACACGTGCAGCAGTTTCCGCGCGTTCGCCGGGGCCGGGAACAGTGCCATCGCCTCGCGCTCGGCAGGGCTGGCGAGCCGCCCGGTCTTGACCTGCACCAGCACCACGTCGTTCGCGCCGATGCCGACGAAGTCCCACTCGGTATGCGATCCCGCGGCGCGGATGCAGCGGTACCCAGCGGCCTCCATCAGCCGCATCGACCGCCACTCGTTGCGCCGACCCTTGGCGTAGGCGGTCGCAGTCATCTCGCCACCCGCGCCAACTCCTCGAGCACCTCAAGCCCCTGCCGCACGAGCCGATCCACCTGCTTGCGGTCAGTCCGCGGCTTGTCGGTGAGCTGCTCCACCGTGCGAAACCGATGCGCCGCGTCACGGAGGCAGGCGTAGTAGTGGACCCACGAGTCGGGCTCGGCGATGGTGCGGACCTTGCCGAGCGGGGCGTGGCAGGTTGGGCAAGTAGTCATACGG
>CAYZBB010000069.1:0-31753 GCA_964476495.1 uncultured Actinomycetes bacterium
GAGCCGGAGATGTTCGACTTCCCCGACGGTATCGGGCCGGTCGAATGCGTCAACGTCGAGCACGAGGAGGTGCTGCTGATGCCACGCTGGATCGACGCGCGGCGGGTCACCTTCAAGTACGGGCTCGGCGAGGAGTTCATCGGCGTGCTGCGGGTGCTGCACAAGCTCGGGCTGGACCGCACCGACCCGGTTCGGGTCGGCTCGGTGACCGTGTCACCCCGCGACGTGGTCGCCGCGGTGCTGCCGAACCCCGCGACCCTCGGCGAACTCATGACCGGCAAGACCTGCGCCGGGCTGTGGGTGAAGGGCCTGGGCAAGGACGGCGCGCCCCGTGAGGTGTACCTGAACCACGTGGTCGACAACGAATGGTCCATGCGCGAGTACGGGTCACAGGCGGTGGTGTGGCAGACCGCGCTCAACCCGGTGGTGGCGCTGGAGTTGATGGCCACGGGAGCGTGGTCCGGTGCGGGGGTGCTCGGCCCGGAGGCCCTGCCGCCGAGGCCTTTTCTGGACCTGGTGAACGAGTACGGGTCGCCTTGGGGCATGCGGGACCAATAGACGGTTCCCGGGAGAGCCGCCGACCGGCTGACGGCCTCGATCCGTCGGCGCATAGGGTGTTCGTCGCGAAACGCGAAAGGAAACCCAGACGATGTCGACCGAGACCATCGAATTCCAGGCGGAGGCCCGCCAGCTGCTGCACCTGATGATCCATGCGATCTACTCGTCCAAGGACGTGTTCCTGCGGGAGCTGATCTCCAATTCCTCGGACGCGCTGGACAAGCTGCGGCTGGCCGCCTTCCGTGACAAGGACCTGGAGGTCGACACCGACGACCTGCACATCACGGTGTCGACGAACCCGGATGCGCGCACGTTGACGGTCGCCGACAACGGGATCGGGATGAGCCGCGAAGAGGTCGTCGACCTGATCGGCACCATCGCCCGGTCCGGGACCAGCGAGATGCTCGCCAAGCTGAAGGATGCCCGCGAGTCGGGGCAGTCCGAGCAGGCCTCGGCGGAGCTGATCGGCCAGTTCGGCGTCGGCTTCTACTCCAGCTTCATGGTCGCCGACCGGGTCACCCTGGTCACCCGCAGGGCGGGCGCGCATCAGGGTGTGCGGTGGGAGTCAACCGGCGAGGGCACCTACACGATCTCGGACGAACCCGATGCGCCACAGGGCACCTCGGTCACCCTGCACCTCAAACCGGAGGACACCGAGGACGAGCTGCACGACTACTCGAACCCGGCGACCGTTCGCCGCATCATCAAGCGGTACTCGGACTTCATCACCTGGCCGATCCGCATGGCGCCGCTGGCGCCACCCTCCTCGTCCGGCTCGTCGGATGACGAGAGCGTGGTCGAGGCGACCCCGGAACCCGAGGTGGTCAATTCTCGCAAGGCACTGTGGGCCCGTCCGCAGAGCGAGGTGTCGGCCGAGGAATACACCGAGTTCTACCGGCACGTCAGCCACGACTGGCAGGAACCGCTGCAGACGATCCGGCTGTCCGCCGAGGGCACCTTCGAATACCAGGCGCTGCTGTTCATACCGAGTCACGCACCGATGGACCTGTACTGGCGGGATGCCAAGCGAGGCGTGCAGCTGTACGTCAAGCGCGTGTTCATCATGGACGACTGCGAGGCGCTGGTCCCCGAATACCTGCGCTTCGTCAAGGGTGTCGTCGACGCGAACGATCTCTCACTGAACATCTCCCGGGAGATCCTGCAGCAGGACCGGCAGATCCGGCTGATCCGCAACCGGCTCGTCAAGAAGGTCCTTTCGACCGTCAAGGCGATGCGGGACGACGAGCCGGATAAGTTCGCCACGTTCAACAGCGAGTTCGGCCGAGCCGTCAAGGAGGGTCTGCTGGCCGATCCGGACAACCGGCAGGCCATCCTGGAGATCTGCTCGTTCGCGTCCACCCATGACGCCGAAAAGCCCACCACGCTGGCCGAATACATCTCCCGCATGCCCGACGGGCAAGCGGACATCTACTACATCACGGGCGAATCGCGGACCGCGCTTGACTCCTCCCCGCACATGGAGGCGTTCCGGGCCAAGGGATACGAGGTCCTGCTGCTCACCGACCCGATCGACGAGATCTGGGTGGACGCGGTGCCCGACTTCGACGGCAAGTCGTTCGCCTCGATCGCCAAGGGCGAGATCGACCTCGGCGGCGAGGATGTGGACGAGGACACGGCCAAGGACTTCGGGGATCTGCTCGGCTGGCTGACTGCGACCCTGATCGATGACGTGAAGGCGGTGCGGTTGTCGCACCGGCTGACCACGTCGGCTGCAGTGCTTGTGGGCGACCCCGGCGACCTGACGCCGACCCTGGAGAAGATGTACCGGGCGATGGGGCAGGAACCGCCGAAGGTCAAGCGCACCCTGGAATTGAACCCACGGCATGCCCTGGTCACCGGGCTGCGTGACAGTCACCGTCGGCGGCCGGACGATCAGG
Organism: uncultured Actinomycetes bacterium; assembly: GCA_964476495.1. Classification (GTDB taxonomy): domain Bacteria; phylum Actinomycetota; class Actinomycetes; order Mycobacteriales; family Nakamurellaceae; genus Nakamurella. Next base: position 2,457 of record CAYZBB010000069.1, read on the forward strand.
GACTGGCCGAGACCGCGCATGTGCTCTACGGAATGGCGCTGCTCGCAGAGGGCGGGGAACTGCCCGACCCGGCCGGGTTCGTGAACCGGTTGGCCGGGCGGTTGGCGCAAAGCTTGGGCTAGATGCGCCAGATGCCGCTGAAATCCTCACCACCGGCTATCTCTTCGACTGCCCTCGTGGATGTCGCCGAGCCCTGCGCGACCTGAACTGTCGCTACTTATCGGTCTGTAGACCTTTCGGTAGCGCGATGTTCAGATCGTCGCCGTGGTCGGAATCCTGCAGCAGCGCCTCGGGCGCAACCTGCGACGACTACGCATGCAGCGCCAGCTTTCCCAGGAGGCCTTCGCCGAGCTACTGGACGTGCACCGCACCTACGTCGGAGGCCTCGAGCGTGGCGAGCGAAACCCGAGCCTGCGCGTGGTGGAGCGGCTCGCGGAGGAGCTCGAGGTCGAGCCGCTGGAACTGCTCCGGAACGACACCGCTGCCGTGCACCCCCTGCTGCACGCCGCAGCAGACGGTGCCGTGCCGGCCGCGGCAGACGCTCGCACCCTGCCGACCGTCGACCGTCCACAGCCGCGGGGCTGACGTCGGACCCTCGGTGCAGTCTGTACGTCATGACGCGATCGATGGCGCCCTGATGACCGGCGAACCCTGGAATCCGTGGCGGGCACTGCGTGAACAACCGCACATCGAGCTGCGCTACGCCTACCTGGGTGGCCGACGAGGCGTCTGGCAGCGCGACGAATTCGGGGATCTGATCCTGCTCGACGCCGAACTGGGCCGCCGCAGCCGGCGCTCCGTGCTCGCCCACGAACTGGTGCATGCGGAGCGTGGCATCGGGTTCGGCGCCGCCTCCCAGGCGACGATGGTGCACGAGGAAGAACTCGTTCGTCGCGAGGTCGCCCGCCGTCTGGTGCCGAGGGAGGCGCTCGTGTCGCACATCCGGGCGAGGCTCAGCGCCGACCACGGCATCGACTCGGACGACATCGCGGCCGAATTCGATGTCGATCCCGACGTGGCAGGCAAGGCACTCACGCTGCTGGCGTTCGACGACCAGTATCACCGGCGAGTGCCCTGAACCGTGACGGATGATGTCCCACACCTGGAGGCACCTACCGGGATTGGCTCGGCGATATCCACGGGAGCAGTCAAAGACAGCTGGTGGTGCGGATTTCAGCGGCATCTGGCGGAGCAGGGACCCGGACGGCCGAACGGCAACTTGGCCGTCAACTGGCCGGCCGCGACCAACGCGGTCGACCCGCCGAAGGCAACCAGCGTCGCGGCGACGGTGGCCAGCGCGAGCGTGAGGGAGCGGGACAACGACGAGCGCAGGGTCGACCGGCCGTGAATGGGCCGATCAACGCAGACGGGCCCGGCCGCAAGCCGCGTCCAGGCGGTCGTCGGGCTATGCCACCTCGCGGCGCGGCGCGAAGTAGTTGGGGGCAATGGTCGGCTGGGACGGTTCCGGGAGCAGGTATCTCGGCGCCGGGCGTTCGCGGAGCAGGTGTCTTCCGATGTCCGCGACACCGACGCTGGTGAGCGTAAAGGCCGCGACGACTCCCCAAAGTAGCGAAAGTGTGAAGCCGTATTCATCGACCTCGGGCCGACCGAACAGGGAATAGGTCACGAAGACCGCGGCTCCGAACGGCCATGCCGCAATCAGTGCCCAACCTCCGGGAGCGTGATGCCTGGCAATTCGCTGCCAGCGGCGGACGATCAGCGCGACGGGCACCATCAAGACGAACGTGGCCGCCAGCCATGCGTACCAGTCGGCCGGCCAGCACAACGCCCAGAGGAAGGCGACGCCGGTCGCGGATGCCGTCACCGACTCGGCTGCCCCGAGCCTGCTGAGCATGCCGGCGATCGCGGCGCCGACGCCCACCAGACCCAGAGTGGTCGTCATGATCCACCAGCCCCAGACGGCCTCGGAGAAGCCGGCTGCCAGATCCATGGTGGCGACAAGCCCCGCTGAGGTCATCAACAAGGCCGCGCCGACGACGGCGGCGACCCCCGCGACCCGGGTGGCTGTCCTGGGGATGGCCAGTCGACCCCCGCGAGTTCGCGCGAGTTCACGTGCCAGGGCCTCGGCCGTGCCGAAGGCTTCTACCGCCCTCCGCTGAGCCGTAGTCCAGGGCAGTCGCTCGGTACTCTCGAGCGCTTCGGCTCGTGTGAAGAGATGGTCCCGGCTCTCGGCGAGCAGCTCCGAATGGTCGGGATGCCAGCTGATCGCCGCCTGCAGCACCCGCAGGTGTTCGTCGATGATCGTCTGCTCACGCACTGCGCCCATCCCCCTGCCGAGAATCGGTCGGTATCAGATCGGATTCGGCCACAATCGGCCACCCTTCACCACGGCGTTCATCGCGGCCACGAAGTCGGAAAAGCTCGCCTTCATCTGCGGAAGGGCGTGCGCCCCCTTCTCCGTCAACCGGTAGGTTCGCCGCCGCCGCCCGGAGACCTCTGTCCAATCGCTGTCGAGTAGTCCCGCCGAAGCCAAGCGATGCAGCACCGGGTACACGGTGCCCTCGGGCAGATCGAACGCGGAGTTGCTCCGCTCCCGCAACCGCTCGATCACGGCGTAGCCGTGCAGCGGACCCTCCTCGAGCACCGCCAGGATCAGCAGATCCAGGTGGCCTTTCAATGCGTCACCCTTCATACCTAGCGACATTAGGCTTAGCCTTGCTGGGTGTCAAGCCCACGGCGAGCGCCCAGCTGTCGAGCTCACAGCAGATTCTGGGCATCCGAGGATGTGATGCCGACGAAGTCCCCAGCCATCGCGCAGACGGGAGGGGTGCCCTGGGGTCGACCGGCGTGACCCCAGGAGGACCCGTGAACCAGCCCGAGCGCAACCGTCATCGCAGGCCACTCATCGCGGCGGGCGCGTTAGGAGTGGCCGCCGTCCTCGGGATCACCGCCGCTTTCGGCGGCACCACCGTCGTGGCCGGGGTCGCGACCGCGGCCCAGGGTGTGCCCACCGCCGCAGGTGTGCCCGCCCCCTACGGCAGCGTCGGCGGCTCCGGCGGTGGTCGGGGCTACGGGGGTTGGCTATACCCCGGCAATGGCAGCCCGGGCACACCCGGGTCATCCGGCGGTCAGGCCGAGGTCGCGGCGACCGTCGAGCAGCAGGTCGGCTTGGTGTACATCGATACCGTGCTCGCCTACCAGGGCGCCGAGGCGGCCGGCACCGGCCTGGTCCTCACCGCCGACGGCCAGATCCTGACCAACAACCATGTGATCGAGGGCTCGACGTCGATCACGGTCACCGTCGTCAGCACCGGGCAGACCTATCAGGCATCCGTGCTGGGCACGGACCCGCAGGACGACATCGCGGTGCTTGCGCTGGCCGGCGCCTCCGGGCTGACCACCGCGAACCTGGGCACCTCGGCGGACCTGCGCGTCGGCGAGGAGGTCGTGGGAGTCGGCAACGCCGGCGGCGACGGCGGAATCCCTTCGGCCGCAGCAGGTGTGGTGTCCGCCCTGAACCGGACGATCACCACCGAGGCCGAAGGTGCCGCCGCGGGCGAGACGCTCGACGGGCTGATCGAGACCACCGCGGACATCCAGTCCGGCGACTCCGGCGGCCCGCTGTTCAACGCCGACAACGAGGTCGTCGGCATCGACACCGCTGCCGAGGTGATCGCCGGGGAGAGCGAGAACGGTTACGCCATCCCGATCGACACCGCGATGGGCATCGTCGAGCAGATCCGCAACGGAGACGAGTCCGACGGCGTCGTGATCGGCTACCCGGCGTTCCTGGGGGTGCAGGTCCAGGCGGCGACCACCGGCACCGGCACGGGAGGTGGCCGTGGCGGCTCGGGTTCAGTGGCCGGCGGCCCGGTGTCGACCGGCGCGTCGATCGCCGGGGTGGTGCAGGGATCGCCGGCCAACCTGGCCGGTCTCACTGCCGGTGACACCGTCGTAGGCATCGACGCCACCTCGATCGGCACTGCAGACGCATTGAGCGCTGTACTGGCGCAGTACCGGCCGGGCGACACGGTCACCGTGACCTGGATCGACGCCACGGGGGCGCAGCATTCGGCGAGCGTCACCCTCGTCGAAGGGCCGGCCGCCTGAGCCCGTGGACGGCCAGGGCCCGACCGGTTGCCCGGCACAGTGACTGGTGACGTCGACTTCCCCCGCATCGCACGGCCGAACCTCGACAAGCCCGCTGTGCGGACCAGGGAGTCGGTACTGCTCGGGACCGAAACCCGGTGCTGCGCCACGCCGATGGGCTCGAAGGAATCAGTCGGCGCGTTCGATCGTGACGGCGAATTCGCCGGTCTGGGTCTGAATCGAGTTGACGTCGGTGTCGAAGTGACCGAGCTTGACGATGCCGTTCCAGTAGCCGACGTCGCCATGCGCGTCGTTGGGGGACGGTCATGGGCGCAGCAGCACCTTGATCGCGTGACGCTGGTCCATCGCCCGGTAGCCGACTGCCGCCTCATCCAGGGGAAGCTCCAGGTCGAACACCTTGCCCGGATTGATATGTCGCGACCCGATGAGGTGCAGGAGATCCGGCAGGAATCGTCGGACGGGTGCCGGGCCGCCGTGTAGGTGGACGTGGGAGAAGAACAGTTCCTCGCCCGGCAGCGACACGTCGTGGGAGACGCCGACGTAGCCGACGTGCCCGCCGGGGCGGGTGGAACGGATGGCCTGCATCATCGATTCCTGCGTGCCGACCGCCTCGATCGTGGTGTGGTGGACAACCGCGCCGAGGTTCGCGAGTTCCTGGTCTCGCGACGAGCCAAGATCACCCCGCGGCGGGCCGGACTCCCGCCGACCGGGCCACGGCGCGTGCCGGGTCTGCGTCGCGCCGAGGTGGCGATGCTGCCCGGGGTCAGCGTCGAGTACTGCGCCAAACTCGAGCGGGGCAACTTCGCCGGGGTGTCCGCGTCGGTCCTCGATGCGATTGCTCGGACGCTGCAACTCGACGACGCGGAACGGGCGCACCTGTTGCACCTGGCCCAGGCCGCCGACGGCTCGAGCCGGCTCGTGCGCTCCCGGCGGCGAACCGCCAAGCGGTGGATGCCCCGGCCGAGCCTGCAGTGGGTGCTCGACACGATCACCGGCGATCCGGCCATTGTCCGCAACGGCCGGATGGACCTGCTGGCCGCCAACCAAGCGTCGAGTCAGCCGTGGTACTGCTGGTCGGCGACCTTTTCGGCCCATTCGGTGTCGGGCACGGTTCCGTCGCCGATCTCCCAGATGGCCAGGTGGGTCATGGATTGGTTGGGAGTGGCTCCGTGCCAGTGCCATTCGCCGGGTGGTGTCCAGATCGTCTGCCCGGTGCGTACTTCCAGAGTCCGCCCGTCGCGGGTGCCGACCAGGGCGACTCCTTCGGTGACGTGCAGGGTCTGGCCGTTCACGTGCCGATGCCAGGATGTGCGTGCGCCCGGCGCGAAGTGCACGGCGTTGACCCGGATTCGGGCCGGAGAGGGTGGGGCGGCCAGGACGTCGTAGCTGACGTCGCCGGTGAACCATTCGGCCTGGCCCTGCTGGGTGGCCGGCAGCGGGGTGATCTCCATGTGCTGTTCCTTCCTCGGAGTTGGTGGCGGGCGCGGCCGTCGATCAGACGGCGGCCGTTTCGGCACGGGGCATGAGCGGGATCGTGGCAGGTTCCCGGAAGGGGCGGACGACCAGGGTGGTGACGGTGAGCAGGACGATGGTCAGGACGAGGCTCGCGCCGGCCGACGCGGTCCGGACCCCGCCGATGCCGGCCGTGGTCACGATCGGTTCGACTGGTCGACTGTTCGCACATGCTGAGGTCACGAGTTGTTGCCCTTCGCGTCGAGGACTGGGATGCCGAGCCCGCGTTGTCCGGGCGGATGGCTGACGTTCATGCAACCCGGTCGCACGACGATGCGGCAGTGTCTGCTGTGCCAGGTCCTGCCGGTACCCCTCTCGGCGGACCCTCCCACCGGCTCCGCGTTGGTCGTAGCGTCTGGCCATGGACACCCGCGACGATCCGCGACTTCCTTTCGTCCCGGCGGGCCAAGATCACCCCGTAGCAGTCCGGGCTGCCGGTGTATGGCACGCACCGACGGGTGCCGGGCCTGCGCCGGGAGGAGGTCGCCATGCTCGCCGGGGTGTCCAGCGACCATGATTTGCGCCTCGAACGCGGCAACCTGGCCGGGGTCTCCGAAGATGCGCTGATCAAGTTCCACGAGGTGGTCGGCGTGTGGGACGTCGATCCCGCCGCCGGTGATCGGGCGGCCGCCGACCTCGGGACCACCGCCTACCCCTCGGTCGCGGCATGCCTCGCGACCCGGCACGATCTGGCCTGCTTCATCAGAGCGGTATGCGCGGCCGCACGTCGCGCATACCGGGCGTTCGGGGTAGGGGAGTGTGACGGTCGCCGCCTCGCCTGAGTCTGTCGATCCTGTCCCGTTGTCGGACCCGGGTCCGCGCGGCAAGTGCCCCGCACCGATCGGGCCAGATCAGTCGGACTGCGTTGACGTCCGGGTAGATTCGAGTCGAAACATCTGTTCAATCGGAGTACCCGGGAGCACCGGGAGCCAGAGTCTAGCCGATTCTGATCGACGCGGTCACCGGCCGGCCGGACAACTGGGTCAAGTGTCGGGCGCGTCCGATGAACTGACCATGCCCAGCTTTCCCGACGACGGCACCGTTGTGCCCGACGACCTGCCCGCGACTCAGCACCGTGGTGGGTGACCCGGTCACCTCGCGGCCTTCGTAGTTGCAGTAGTCCACCTTTGACACCTGGGACTCGACGCCGAGCACCTCCTTGCGATCGGGGTCGAAGACCACGATGTCGGCGTCGCTGCCCACGGCGATCGTCCCCTTTCTGGGGAACAGCCCAAAGAGCCGTGCCGGGGTGGTAGAGAGGAGGTCCACCATCCGGTTGAGCGTGATCCGCTTCTGTCGAACACCGCCGTCATGGACCAGTTGGAGCCGGGATTCGATGCCGGGGCCGCCGTTCGGAATCTTGCTGAAGTCGTCGATGCCCATCCGCTTCTGGTCGGCAAAGCAGTACGGGCAGTGGTCGGTCGAGACGACCGCGAGGTCGTCGGCAGCAAGTCCGCGCCACAGGGCGTCTTGATGGTGTTTGGCGCGAGCCGGCGGTGTGAAGACGTACTTGGCAGCCTCGAAATCGGGGAGATCGTAGACAGAGTTGTCCAGGAATAGGTACTGCGGGCAGGTTTCGGCGTAGGCGGGGCGGCCGGCCATCCGCGCGTTGGCGACGTGCGCGAGCGATTCCTCGGCGGACAGGTGCACGATGTAGACCGGTGCGTCGGCCATCTCGGCTATGGCGAGTGCGGAGTGAACGGCCTCTGCCTCGGCCATGGCGGGCCGGGTCGTCTCGTGGTACTTCGGCCCAGTCTTCCCCGCTGCGAGTGCTCGGCGAATCAGAGCTTCGATGACGCCGCCGTTCTCGGCATGCATCATGGTCAGCAGGCCGTGCTCGCTCGCGGCGCACATCGCCTCGAAGATGGTCTCGTCATCGGCCATAAGCATGTTCTTGTAGGCCATGTAGAGCTTGAAGCTGGTGACGCCCTCGTCCACCAGCGCAGGGACCTCGGAAAGCCGTCCGTCGGTCAGGTCGGTGAGGATCATGTGGAAGCCGACATCGATCATCGGCGCGTCCCGCGCGAGCATGGCGTGCCACGTGTCGAGCGTCTCGAGCAGACCCTTGCCCGGGGTCTGCAGTGCAAAGTCGATGATGGTCGTTGTACCGCCGCGGACAGCAGCCGCCGTCCCGCTCGTGAAGTCGTCGATGGTCTCGGTGCCCGCGACCGGCATCCGCAGGTGGACGTGCGGGTCAACCCCGCCCGGGAGGACGAGCTGACCCGTCGCGTCGATTGTGGTGTCCGCCTCGACGTCGATGTCATGGGCGATGGCCACGACCGTCTCGCCATCGACGAGGACATCCGCCATGTAGTCATCGACGGCCGTGACGATTCGGCCACCCTTGACGAGAGTCCGCATGAGATTTCCCTTGTCTGCTGGGCTATTGGACCTGTATCAGCTCACGCGGATAGTGATGGATGCCGACCGCCCCGTCCGGCTCGATGAGAAAGTTCTCGCTGATCCAGCTGACGACGTTCTCATGCGTATGCACCGGGTGACAGGCAATATTCATGCCGGCCTCGATCGTGCCGGGCTCGTCGTCGCGGATCAATGGTCGCTCGACGATGTCGTAACCCTGGCCGTGACAATGCAGGCGTTTCACCTCGTCGTTTCGACGACCCTGCGAACTGACGAAGCTGTCGTATTTCCGCCATACGTCCGCACATGACGCGCCGGGAACGAGCAGGCTGGTGCAATAATCCAGCGCCTCGAGTGTGAGTTCGTACTCGTGGACGAGGACACGCGGCGCCGGCCCAATGGTGAAAGTTCGCCCGAGCTGCGCCCAAAGGCCCCCGGGTCCGTTGGCTTCGAGCAGCAGGTAGAAGATGTCACCTTCCGCCAGGACCCGATTCTGGTAGTGACGGGCCGCCATGTAGTTGGGCTCGTTCGTGGTGGTCGATCCGGCGATGTATGTGCCCTGCTCGCTGCCCATTTCCTCGGTTCGCATTCGAGCGAAGGCGGTGATGTCGCTTTCTCTCAGGCCCGGTCTGATCATGTCGGCCACTTCCTTCATCACCGCATCCTGCGAGGCGGCGGTGCGCCGAATGAGTTCTTGCTCCTCGGACGAGCGCACCATTCTGACCTCGTCCACGACATGTGATGCGTTCACGAACGTCGCCCCGGGCAGACCCGCACGTAGCCGCTCGATGGTTGCCGCGGACATCTGTGCCAGGCCGACCAGCCCGATGCGCTGCGTCGCGTAGGGTCGCAGCGTATCGACGAGGAGATCGCCCTCGTAATAGTCGGTGTAGTGCACGGTGGCGAACGAGTTCACCTTGCGAAGGCGCCCGGGCCCCCGCCAGAAGCCGAGAGGGTTCGGCGGCACGAGGGCGTCGTAGCCCGCCGCGCCATGGCGGACCATGGTCATCGGTCCGTCCTGCGGAAAAACGAGGGAAACGCGGTACCCCGTGGTGGCCGGCTCGTCGGTGAGGTACTTGATGTAGCCGCCCATGTAGTCATTGTCCGCGGAAACGACGACGGCCGACAGGTCGTGCGCGGCCATGCCCCTACGAACAGCTTCCCATCGACGTGACAGTTCGTCGTCGGAGATCGGTGTGTTGACCCGCTCCGAGATGTCGGTCCTCAATGCAGTATCCCTTCTTGTGCTCGCCATTCGTCAGGTCAGGACGGGCTACTGGTACCGATCGCGACGTCCCTGTCCGGAATCGCCGGGATCTGCTCGATTCGTCCCATGACGACGGTGTAGAAGAAGATCCCGACCAGTAGGATGGCTCCGGCGAGCACGAACCCGGTCGCGAACGAACCGGTCGCATCCACCAATATTCCGGTCACGATCGGAGCGAGAGCACCGGCCATGATGTTCACGAAGTTCATGAATGACCCCACCGTGCCCGTCTGCCCGGGCGGCGCGATGAGCGCCGGGAGGGAGTTGCTGACCGAGAAGGCCACGGCTATCCCCGAAACCGCGAGGGTGATGAACAGCAGCGCCAGGCCGAAGGAGTCCACCAGGCCGATCCCCGCCACCGAACAGGCCAGGACCATGCCTCCGATCAGGGCCGTCTTGCGGACCCGGGTCTCGTCATGGCCACTCTTCACCAGACGGTCCACGACATAGCCGGCGACCGCAAACTCGACGCAGACCGCGACAGCCCACGGGATGGCCGTGTACACGCCGCTCATCGCCGCGGAGGCACCCTGAGCCATCTGGAAATAGCTGGGTAGCCACGTCAGCATGATCCAGGACAGGTATCCTGCGCTGGCCAACCCGAATGCCAGGCCCAGCACCTTGCGCTGACGAACGACGTGCAGCAGGTTGCGCCCGCCGAAATGGGTCTTGTGCTCGTCGTCCGGGCGTCCGGCGCGAATGTAGTCGTATTCGCTTTGCGAGAGCTTGCCCGCCGCGTGCTTTTCGCTCGGGTCGCGGTAGAACAGCCAGAACCACACGGAGAAGATGACGGTGAGGATACCGGTGGTGATGAATGCCCCGCGCCACCCCCACACTCCGATCGCGACGCCCACCAACGGCGCACCGACCACATTCGACAGGCGACCGGGAGCGCTGAAAATCGCGGTGGCAAGGCCTCGTTCGGTCCTGGGGAACCAGTGCCCGGTGGCCTTCATCGCGGCCGGGAAAGCCGCCGATTCGGTCGCGCCGAGAAGCAGGCGGGCCACGATGATCAATCCCAACCCATTTGCGGCCGCGGTCAGGAACGTGGCGAAGGCCCAGCCGATGACGCTGATCCGGCAGATCCGCTTCACCCCGTATCGGTCGAGCAACAGGCCTACCGGGACCATCATCAGCCCGTAGGACCAAAGAAAGGCGGAGAACGCGATGCCCAGTGTCGCGGCATCGAGTCCGAATTCGCTGCCGATCAATGTGCCCGCGACCGACAGATTGATTCGGTCCATGTAGTTCACGAATTCGAAGACGCCGAACATTCCTACTATTTTCCAGCGCAGGTTGCCCACCTTGACACGCGATGAGCGACCCGGCGACGCACTACTTGACGCAGCGACCATGATAGGTTCCTAGCCTAGAAGACGGTGGCAGCAAGGCGGGTACGACTGGCGGTGTGCCTAGTTCTTGCGACGCAGAGCGCGACCGGGCAGTTCGCCGGTGTGTGCTCGCTTATCGATCACGAGTCGTCCGTTGACCAGGACGTACTCAACACCCTCGCACTGATGGCAAGGGTCATCGTAGGTACCGACCGGTTTGATCCGTTCGAAATCGAAGATGGTGATGTCGGCCTTCATGCCGTCGCGCAGGATTCCTCGGTCCAGCACCCCGAGTCTTTGCGCAGGGTATGACGTCATCTTGCGGATGGCCTCCGGGAGCGACATCGCCCGTTCCTCCCGCACGATCTCACCAAGTATTCGCGGGTACGCGCCGTACGTGCGTGGACTGGGCTTGTCGCCCAGGAATATCGAGTCGGTCCCGACCATTCCGTCGGGATGGGTGACGAACTTGTGCAGGGTCACGCCCCAGGGACCGGGAGCGACCTCGTTGACGCCCAGATCCTCCTCGATGAGAAGGTCACACATGGTGTCCACGACGTCGGCCTTGAGACTGCGCGAGATCTCTCCGAGGGTCAGGCCCTCGAATCTGCGCAGGCTTGGCGAGGTGAAATTCCCCAGCCTGACGTAGTCCATCCCGGCCGTCCACTTCTGGTAGGTGGTCCAGCCCTCGATGTCCTCCCGGATGCGCTGCCGAACCGCCGGGTCGCCGATGCGCTGAACGGTCGCCTCGGGTCCGCCCGCCTGGGCCCACTGCGGCAACTTGATGATGTGCGCGGTGCTCCCCCACTCGTATGGGTAGGAGTCGAAGGTCACCTCGACACCCATGCCACGGGCATCGTCGATCAGGTCGAAGATGCGTTCGGCCCCACCCCTGGAGTTCGCCCTGTGGAACAGGTGGGTCAGGTGCAGCGGTATGCCCGCCCGCCGACAGATCTCAACCGCCTCCCGGGTGGGATCGAGAAATCGGTCACCGAGCCAGTTCCGGAGATGCGTGTGGTAAAAGCCACCCCACGCGGCCGCCTCCTGGGAGAGCTCGATGAGCTCCTCGGTGCTGGCGAAGCTGCCGGGTGGGTAGTCCAGCCCCGTGGACAGGCCGAACGCCCCTTCCTGCATGCCCTCGCGGAGCATGGCTCTCATATCCGCGACGTCGGCAGCCTCGGCTTCGACTTCGTCCCAGCCCAGAACCGATAGCCGAAGGGCGGAGTTGCCGATCATCATCGCGATGTTGACGGCCACCTTGTCGTCGAACTTCCGCAGGAAGCTTGCGACGCTGTCCCAGTCGTACGGGATTGCCGGACGTCCGTCCAGGCCGCCGTACATGTGCACGAACTGCGTGAGCTGCTCCCTGGTCCGGAACGGCGCGTATGAGTTTCCGTCGATCCCGATGACTTCGGTGGTCACACCCTGCGATACCTTGGGAAAGTGGTCCGGAGCGGACTGGACGATCAAGGCTGAATGGGAGTGCAGGTCGATGAAACCGGGTGCCACCGTCAAACCTGTCGCATCTATTACGCGGCGTGCGTCCGGCAGTTCGGCGGTTCCACGCACTATTCGAAGCTGATCGCCCTCAACCGCCACCGCGGCTCGGTAGCCGGGACTGCCGGTCCCGTCCACCACCGTTCCGCCGGTGATGAGTATGTCGGTCACTACCGGTCTCCTTTCCCTGCCAGACAATGGATGACTGTCGCGACGGAAATCCGATACCCAACGGTTAGGTTCAGAGCTGGGATTCTCCGTCCGATTCCGGGATCCTGGCCACCACGTCGATTTCAACCGCGAACCCAGGGAGCTGCGATCCCACGGTCGTTCTCACCGGATATGGCTCACGAAAATACTTCACGTAGGTTTCGTTGAACCCCGGAAGATCTCGAAGATCCTGGAGATGAACCGTCGCTTTGACCACATCGTGGAAGCCGAGTCCGTGGCTTCTCAGCACTGCCTGAATGTTTTCCAGGCTTCGCGCGGTCTGGACTTCCACCGTGCCCTGCACCACCGCGCCCGTGGCAGGGTCGTGCGGCCCGAAACCCGCTGTGTACAGGAAGCCGTTCGCGACGACACCCTGGGAATAGGGTGCAGCCGCGCGCGGCGCATCGGGCGTTTCGACAGTGACGAGGTCAGTCATGAATGATCCTCTCGATGTGACGATGGCGGATGCGTTCGAGAACCCGTGGTCAAGGAATCTTGGAGCCGCAACCGCGTTGACCTACGCTTCGCAGCAGACCTCATGCGAACGTTGAACGAGTGATGGGAGAACCCTGGCACGTCATGGACAACGAGTCAACAGCCTGGACAACTTTTTGTCCGATAGACTTTCGCGCATGAGTTCACAGGAGACACTGGCCGCAGCGGGTGACATCGCTCTCGATCCCGCGGACGCCGGCCTCGAGGCGTTGGACGTGCTGCTGCGGCCCGTCATGAGGGCGATCGCCGCCGCTGTCGGACCGCACTGTGAGGTGGCGTTGCACGACGTGTCCCGAGGCGACGTCGAACACACCATCGTGGCCATCGAGAACGGGCACGTGACCGGCCGCGCCGAAGGCGGACCGTCCTCGAGCCTCGGGCTGGAGCTGCTGGGCAGCAAGGGCGAAGGCGAGGACGACTTCGGCTATCGCGCGCGAACCCGCGACGGACGGGACCTACGGTCCTCCAGCGTCTACATTCGCAACTCCACCGGCAGAATTGTCGCGATGTTGTGCGTGAACGTCGACCTCACCCCCGCCCAGGCCGCCCAGGTTGCCCTCGCCGAACTGCTCGGCGACGACGGCGCCAGACGCGAACGGTCGGAGGTCTTCGCGCAGGACGTGGAGGAACTCCTCGAGACCCTCGTCGAGAGCGCCATTGCCGAGACCGGCAAGTCGGTGGCCCTGATGGATCGAGAGGACAGGATCGCTGTCCTGCGGTATCTGGACGCCAAGGGCGCGTTCGTCATCAAGCGGGCCGTTGAACGAGTCGCTCGACGCCTGCAGATCTCCCGCGGGGCGGCGTATTCCTACATCGAGCGGATCCGCGCCGAAGGCTGAGTGGGCTTCGAGAGCTCCCTCGCCGCGGTCGGCGTCAAGGATGCAGTGAGCAACTACGAGTGCGCCTTCGATGCCGTCGTTCAGGCCGGGTTCGGCGAGCACGGACGCGAGGGACTGCAGGAGCTCGTCGACGTTCCCGTCGTCGACATCGCCGAGGCAGCAGGCCATCTCTCCTGCCTGATCGGCGGCAAGTACTCCGTCGTCACCACCCTCGACCGCTCGGTCCCGCTCATCGAGAACCGGTGGAGCTGGCCGGCCTCGCCTCTCGGGCCGCGGAGCTGATCCGCGAGCTGAATCATCGCTCCGCGGTTCGGGCGCGGTCGCCGTGCCGGCCGAGCCCTATCAAGTCCGAAGAACCCTCATGGCGATGGCTGCTTGTGAAGGCAGCTAATGGGGCTCTCCTTTTAGCCGGTTCGTTGGCGAACCCGTCTCGGCGCCGCAAGGTCAGCACTGGGGATACCCGGCTCCGCAGGTTCCGTCGTCGAGTCGGCTGACGATGGCCCGGGCCGCTTTACGAAGGGCATGTTGTGCTTCGTGATCAAGCGCGTCGAAGACCAGGTGGCGGACCATATGGACATGAGCCGGCGCGGCTTTGGTCAGGTGAGCGTACCCGTCGTCGGTCAGGATGGCATTAGTGAATCGCCCGTCGGTTGGATCTGGTTCCCGACGAACGAATCCCCGCCTTTCAAGGCGCGTGATCAAGTGCGAGAGCCGGGACAGTTCCGAGTTAGCCAGGACGGCAAGGCGGCTCATCCGAATGGTGTGCTGCGGTTGATCGGAGAGGCCGGCGAGGACGTAGTACTCGACGAAGCTCAGTTCCGAGTCGGACTGCAACTGACTGCCCAGTGCGGCCGGGAGCTTGGCCAGCAGTAGGTTCAGGGCCTGCCAGGTTTCCAGCTCGTCGGACGTGAGCCAGCGCTGCTGCCCCTGTTCGGGCATCGCGCAGTCGTCCGGGGCCATTGGTCAAGGGTACGAAGCACTCGATGACTTGACCATTCATGTCATGACACCTACTGTGACATGAAGGTTCAAGTGACAGGCTCTTGGAGTGGTCCTGTGCGCGTAGTTGGCAGTTCTCGCGAGGCATCGTCGGGGGATCTGAGGGCTCCCGTCGGCGTCGGGCGGCGGACTCCGAGCGTCTCACTGATGCGAGTCGGAGGAGAGGTTTTCCCCGCAGCGTGCTTCCCGACGGAAGTGAGGTGACCCCGTGAACGTCGCCGTGTGGGTCGTCACCGTCATGCTGTCGGTCGTGTTCGCAGCGACCGGGGTCGACAAGCTCGTCACCCCGAAGGCGAAGATCGTGGCCAATCCGGGACAGCAATGGGCGCAGGACTTTCCACCGCTGACGATCAAGGCGATCGGTGTGTGTGAGGTACTGGGCGCGCTCGGCCTGATCCTGCCGGCGGTGTTGGACATTGCCACCTGGCTGGTCCCTACGGCTGCGATCGGCCTGGCGTTGATCATGGTCGGCGCCGCAATCACCCACCTGCGGAGAAGGGAGTACCGGAACATCGTGGCGAACATGGTGTTGTTTGCTGCGGCGGTGTTTGTGGCCGTGGAACGCCTCGGTCCGCAAGCTCTCTGAGAGCTATCCGCAATGTTCCTGACCGGCAGAGTCTTTGGGAACAAAAGCTTTCACGTTTACGCACGCGACCACGAGACAGCAGCGAGGGAGTTGGGCCATGACAGAACTAACGGCAACGTCGGCCGGATCCGACACAGCCGGCATCGACTTCGGAGAAGCAGCCGACCGCGCTACCCTGGAACGCGTCGTCAAGGCGCTCGGCAACCGCGGCACCGAAGCCAGCATTCTTGCCGATCGAGCGGACGTAAGAAGCGCTGTTGACCGGCTGATTCCCGACGGTGCCTTGGTATACAACACCACGTCGCGCACGCTCGACGAGCTCGGCGTTTCCGATGACGTGCGGTCCTCGACGCGCTACCGGTCGACCCGTACCCACACGGAGACACTCGATCCGGCCACTCAGATGGAGGAGTTCCGTCATCATGTCTCGACGATGGATGTGGTCATCGGCAGCGTGCACGCCGTCACCGAGGACGGACACATCGTGGTCGCCTCCGCCAGTGGCAGCCAGCTGGCACCCTACGCGTTCGGGGCCAGCCGTGTCATCTGGGTCGTGGGTGCCCAAAAGGTCGTCCCTGATCTGGAGCGCGCATTCGCCCGGATCGAACAGCACAGCCTTCCGTTGGAAAGTGAACGCTTGCAGCAGGTTTACGGCCAGCCGAGCATCATCGGCAAGGAGTTGGTGATCAGCTTCGAACGTCCGGGCCGGAATACCATGCTGCTGCTCGAGGACGTCATTGGGTTCTGAGCCGGTGGCGCTGCGGTTCCTTGATACGCCGGGGCGGCGACCCGTTCTTACCGTCTCGTCGGGTCTTGTTCAGCCGGACAGGGTCCGGTGGTCCGAGCAGAAGAGCCCGCCATCTGCATCAACTTTGCCGACCATCCTGGTTCAAGCCCGCACCCGGCCGCCGGCCTGTCGTCTACAGTTCGGATAGTCACCTACCCGGCGCACCAGCAGCATCTACCTTCTGCTGATGAGCGGCGCCGCTGATCGACCCCGCCGGCGCCGGGTGGCTGGAAGGGCATGCGGCACTGGCCACCGCAGTGCTGGCCGAGCTGCGCCGGCACTCCTGACACGTGCGAACCCAACTGGCTGGGCTGCACTCGATCCGGTCGAAGCTACGGGGTCGACAAGCCGACGCTCAAGGCCCCCCGTTCGCGGCCGAGGCGCCGGAGCCTTGCCGGCACTTTGTGCCGGGTGGGACAGCATCGGCGCAGTCTGGCTTCTCGGCGCAGGACGCTCACTTGATCGGGCGGTCGTCCATGGCAGTACCCGCGCGATCCGTAGCACCTCGGGTGATCCGTAACGGTCCTGGATCAGCGCGCGCATGGTGGCCGCCGGGGGTCTGATCGCTGCGGTGGCGGGGTCGGCCGGCGTGATGGTGATCGCCGGTGCAGTGGCCGGTGAATTGCCGGGCGGCGTCGAACCGGGCGATGTGGCCATGGTGATCTCGCCTCTATTTCACTTCGGAGCGGAGCAGGGTCAAGACACCGACGGTGAGGGGCAGGACGAGGCAACGACGGTTGCGGCCAGTTGCAGCCACTGTTGGCCGCTGAACCCGCCGGCGTAGAGCGTGTCCTGGTTGTCCTGCAGGTCGATCCAGGGCCGTAGGTCGCGGAACCAGTCCTGGAATAACGCCAGCAGGGTGGCCACGGTCGGCAGGACGAACGCGTAGACGAAGTAGGCGACGATCGCGCCGGGGGAGTTGCGGATGAGCACGCCGAGTGAGGCCGACCAATTCGAGGACCTGGTCGACTCGAGTGGAGGGTAGGCCCATGACGGTGCCGGCCAGACTCAGGATCTCCCGGCCGGTCCGGCCGGCGTGCTGCGCGGACGCATCCAGCAGCACCCCGACCTGCCTGCCAGGATTGGGCAGGTCGGCGTACTGGCGACCCGGCCCGGCTCGGCGGCGAAGGTGACGTCGTCGACGGCGGTGAACCGGCCGTACGCTTGGTGACTGACTGAACGGTGATCATCGATGCCGACCCCTGGATCTCAGCAGGAGCCGGAATCGGTAACTGCCGCAGGCCAACCGGGTCGCAGGTCCCGGTCGGGGGCGGTGGTGGACGTGCGGCGTCGAGTCATGTCGCTCTCCCTTGTTCACGCCCGTTGCCGGCGGCTCGGCGGATGCGGTAGAGCGTCGTGGGCGTATCCGCCCGACCAAAACGATCGTTGCTGTTTCCGGGACAACACACGACGATCGCGGGTCAGTCCGCCGAGTGGGTCGCTGGCGATCCGCTGCCGGAACATGCGCCGACGCGGCAATCCCTACCTCCGTGCGGCGGAGACACAGGTCGCCGGTGGCGGGTCTTGGGTACTACCGACCAGACTCCCGGGTGTCCTGCATCGGGCGGTGCGGTCGATCAGCAGAGTCGGTGTCGGTGGGTCGGGTGTGCATCTCTTCGCCGTGCCGGCCGAACAGGCTCAGCACCTCGGCCGGTTCCTGCCCGGTGCTGCCGAACCAGTGGGGTGTGCTGGTGTCGAACTCGACCACCTCGCCGGGCTGTAGGACCAGGTCGCGATCGCCCAGGATCAGGCGCATCCGGCCGGACAGCACGTACATCCATTCATGGCCCTCGTGGCTGCGGGGTTCCGGGGTCGACTTGGACGTGGGAATGACGATCTTCCACGCCTGGGTGCCGCCCGGCTGTTGGGTCAGCGGGATGACTGTGCGGCCCTTCACCCGCCGCGGCTTGAGGCGGACCCGCGGATCTCCGATATCGGGTCCCCCGACCAGGTCATCCAGCGGCACGTTGTAGGCCAGCGCCAGCGGCAACAGTAGCTCCAGACTGGCCTTTCGCTGTCCGGTCTCGAGCCGGGACAGGGTGCTCCGGGAGATTCCGGTGGCCGCCGACAAGTCGGACAACGTCACCTGGCGTTGCGTGCGTAGCCGTTTCAGGCGCCGACCGACCTGGTCGAGTGCGGCCGCGATCATCGCCGTCCGGTCGTTCATGGTGACATCCCACCCGCTGATCCCGGAAACAGCAACGATCGTTGTGAATGACGGGACGGCCGGTTGAACCTGAGAACATGAGCGAACTTGACGTCATCATCATCGGTGGAGGCGCGGCCGGATTGTCGGCGGCGCTGGTGTTGGCCCGGGCCCGCCGCACGGTCCTGGTCATCGACTCCGAAGCGCCACGGAACGCGCCGGCCAGCCACATGCACGGTTACCTGTCCCAGGACGGGTTGCCGCCCGCCGAGCTGCTCGCCGCCGGGCGACGCGAGGTCAACGGCTATGGGGGACGAGTCGTCAACGGCACCGTCACGGACGTCACCACCTGCGAGCCAGGTGGTTTCCACGTCCTGCTGGCGGACGGATCCAGGGTCACGGGGCGGCGGTTGCTGCTGGCCACCGGCCTGCGGGACGAACTCCCGGACATCCCCGGAATCGCCGACCTGTGGGCCCGGGACGTGCTGCACTGCCCGTACTGCCACGGCTACGAGGTCCGCGACCGGCGGCTCGGCGTCCTCGGCTGGACCCCGGGCGCGGTCCGTTACGCGCAGACCATCCGGCAGTGGAGCGACGACGTCGTCTACGTCACGGCGGGTGGGTCACTGACGATGGCCGACCGCGGTCAACTGGCCGCGCGGCGGATCGATGTCATCGACGACTTCGTCACGGAGGTGCAGATCGACGACGACCGGCTCATCGGCATCCGAACCGCCGGCGGTCACACCGTTTCGGTGCGATGCCCTGTTCGTCCCGCCCCGGTTTCGACCCAACAACGCCCTCATCCATCGACTCGGTGTCCGCGCCGACGAGGATGGTTGGGTCATCAACGGACCCATGGGCCGCACCAGTGTTCCTGGAGTCTGGGTGGCCGGGAACCTCGCCAACCCGCGCGCTCAGGTGATCACCGCTGCCGGTGAAGGATCCGCCGCCGCGATCGACATCAACGCCGACCTCATCGAAGACGACGTCCGCCAAGCCATCCGGGATACCGAGCACGGCCTACTCGTCTGACGCCCGCCAACCGACATCACTCGCTTCAGTTCAGGAGAACCAATGAGCTCCGCTCCGGCCGGCGCCCCATCGCCACGACCCTCGCCGCCGTCCAAACATCAAATGGCGCTGATGATCTGGCTGGCCGTCTTCCCGACCCTGACCATCCTCAACTTCGTGCTCGGTGGCTGGTTGAGCGCAACGTCTCCCGTCCTGCGGACATTCGTATTGGCCACCCTCGCCGTCCCCATCGTCATCTACGGCCTCATGCCGCAGCTTCACCGACTTCGGACACTGCTGATCGCCCGCGCCGCGAAAAGCAAGCCACGGTCGCCCAGGGTCCGAGTCTGACCGGGTCTCCAGCACTGAGCGGGTGCGCTCTCAGGAACTCCGACACGTGCACGGCTCGCGCCCGGAAGCCTGATGCTTGCATGGTCAAGTGCGCTCGAGTTCCTCGACGACAGCCGGATGCGCCGGCCCGTACGAGCGGGATGGTGTAGTCACCGAGCAGCGAGTAGTCGCTGTTGGGTTCATCGACCCAGTCGACCAGGTTGTTCCAGTCCTCACGGCTGGGCGGCCCACCGTCGTGGCTTACCCAGTTCGCGTTCCTATATGAGCAGCTGGGCCAGGTTCGCTTCCAGGTCGGCGATCTCGCCGCCGATCGTCTCCAGGGTCGTGGTGATCGCGCCTTCGGTGTCGTCGAGTCGCCCGGGTAAGCAGTGCTTGTCGTTCACTGACGGACTCGGGACGACAACGGCCATCCTTCGAGCTGCAGCATGGTGACTTCCGTCTGGTCCGTGCCGGTCCCGCGGGTCAAGCATGAGCGGTGGTCTGCGATTGAGCGGCCTCGGCGGCGGCGGCGGCCGGGCCGTGGACGGTGAGGATGTCGCGGAACTCGGCTACCCGTGCGGCGAACTCGCTGTGATGAGCAAGTTCGCCGCCGAGCAGGCCGGCGTCCAGTACGGCCTTGACGAATGCGGTCGAGCGTGGGTGGGTGGTGGACAGGCCGGCGAGATCGACACGAGCCGGGTCGCTCATCGCGGTCGCGTGTCGGCCGGGGTCGAATCCGGTGGGCGGTGCCACGCACTGCAGGTAGGCGGCGACGGTCAGGGCCAGGTGGTGCGGCATCCGGCCGGCGGACAGGTGCTGCAGCGCAGGCACGGGAATGCGCTGGGCGAGCTTGACCGACCCGTCGGACCCGACCTGGTGGGTGCCGTGCCCGAGTGCGGTGTTGGACCAGCGGGTGAACAGCTGCCGGACGTAGCCGCCGACGTCGACGTCGGCGGGTACCGGCACCGACGGCAGGTAGTCCTCGTACAGGACGGCCCGGGCGGCCTGCGCCACGAACGGCTGCGCGATAGCGTCCGGGATGATCGCCTGATCGTCCAGGGCGCCGAGATACGCGATGAGGGAATGGGTTCCATTCAGCAGCCGGAGCTTGAGCAGCTCGTAGCGCTCTACCTCGTCGCTGAACACCGCGCCGCCGCACTCCCACGCCGGCCGCCCTGCGGCGAAGTCGTCCTGCAGCACCCACATGGTGAACGGCTCGGCGGGCACCGGGATCTCGTCGGCCAGGCCGAGTCGGTCGGCGACGACCTGCCGGTAGGCATCGGCGGTAGCCGGCACGATCCGGTCGACCATGCAGTTGGGGAACGTCACCGCTGCGTCCAGATAGGCCAGCAGGTCGGCCCTTTCCGCGGCCGGCAGCTCGGCGGCGAACTCGCGGACGAGCCGCTGTGTGTGGTCGCCGTTGGCGCTCAGGTTGTCGCAGGACAGCACAGTGATCGGTGCGGCGCCGGCCCGGATCCGGCGCTGCAGACCGCGGACGATCCGGCCGATGGTGGTGGTCGGCAGCGCCCCGGTCTGCAGGTCCGCGCGTACGGCGGGGTTGTCGACGTCGAGCCGGTGGGTCGCCGGGGCGTAGGTGTAACCGTGTTCGGTGACGGTGAGGGTGACGATCCGGGTGGCGGGTGCCGCGATGGCATCCAGCACCGCGTCCTGGGCGTGCGCGGCGACCAGCGCGCCGGTGTGCACCGCCGGCACCTGCACCGTGCTGGTCCCGGGTGCGATCTGGACGGTGCAGTACCGGAAGTCCTGCGCGCGTAGTGCGTCCGCGACGGCGGCGGACCGGCTGGCCACCCCGAGGATGCCCCAGGGCCCGTCCTGCGCGGCGAGCGCGGCAGCGGTGTAGACGGCCTGATGGGCCCGGTGGAAGTTGCCCAGACCCAGGTGCACGATGCCGGTCTCGAGCCGCTCGCGGCCGTGCAGGAGGGCGGCGGGAGGCGTGCTGGCGGCGGTCAGCCGGGGCAGGGTCGCCATGGCGGTCACCAGTCCGTCATCGAGCCGTCGCGGCGGCGGGCGACCGGCAGGTAGGCGGGTTGGTAGGGGAAACGGGCGGCCAGCCTCTCGTCGAGTTCGACGCCGATGCCCGGCTTCTCACCGGGATGCAGGTGGCCGTCGGTGTAGGTCCAGGAGTGCGGGAACACCTCGTGCACCAGGTCGGGATAGCCCATGTACTCCTGGATGGCGAAGTTCGGTGTGGCCAAACCGATGTGGGTGCTGGCGCCGAGGCTGATCGGCGAGACGTCGGACGGGCCGTGCGGGGCCAGCCGGATCTGCCAGACGTCGGCGAGGGCGGCGATCCGGCGCAGGGGGCTGATCCCGCCGGCGTGGGAGACGGCGGCCCGCACGAAGTCGATGAGTTGCTCGGTGATGAGCGTCTGGAATTCCCAGACGGTATTGAACACCTCGCCGATGGCCAGCGGAACGGTGGTGGCGGCGCGGACGCGGCGCAGCACCTCCTGGTTCTCGGCCGGGGTGACGTCCTCGAGCCAGAACAGGTCGACCGGTTCGAGGGCCTTGCCCAGGCGGGCGGCCTGGTTCGGGGTGAGCCGGTGGTGGGCGTCGTGCAGGAGCTTGATCTGCGCTCCGACGTGCTCGCGGGCGGCGGCTAGCGCCGTGGGCGCGTACCGGAGGTAGGCGTCGGTGTCCCAGATCTCCTCGGCAGGCCCGGCGCCGCGACCGGCCGGCTCGTAGGCGGTGCCGTCCGGGGTCACTCCGTAGACGACATCCAGTCCGGGGACACCGGTCTGGGCGCGGACCGCCTGGAATCCCCTGGCGAGCTGTGCGTCGATGCTGTCCAGCAGCGCCGGGACGTCCCAGCCGGTGGCGTGGGTATAGGACAGGATCCGGTCCCGGACCGCGCCGCCGAGCAGCTGGTACACCGGTTGTCCGGTGACCTTGCCCTTGATGTCCCACAGCGCGACGTCCACCGCGCCGATGGCGGCCATGGTGACCGGTCCGCGGCGCCAGTAGACCCCTCGGTACAGGTACTGCCAGGCGTCCTCGACGCGGGCCGGGTCCCGGCCGACCAGCAGCGGGCAGACGTGGTCACGCAGGTAGCTGGCCACCGACAGCTCGCGGCCGTTGAGGGTGGCGTCGCCCCACCCGGTGACGCCGTCCGCGGTGGTGATCTTCAGGGTGACGAAGTTGCGGCCGGGGCTGGTGACGATGACGTCCGCAGCGATGATCTTGTCAGTCATGAAAGGGGATTCCTAATGTCGATCGATTCACCACATCCGACTGCGGGCGGCCGACGCGACGATGTCCCGATACTTTCGGTCCCACCGACGACGGTCCGGTCCTGGTCATGATTGTGGTCGCCCGGGCGGGCAGGTTCACCAAACAGGCATAGCCGCTGTGACGATTCCTGTTGATCACAGCACTTTGCTGAGGAACTCCCGGGCGCGGCTCGATGTGCAGTTCGTGAAAAACTGGTCCGGCGTGTTCTCCTCGATGATGCGCCCGTCGGCCATGAAGACTACCCGATCCGCGGCTGTCTCGGCGAAGCCCATCTCGTGGGTGACAACGACCATCGTCATACCACCCTTGGTGAGTTCAACGATGACGTCCAGCACCTCCTTGATCATTTCGGGGTCCAGTGACGACGTCGGTTCGTCGAAGAGCATGATCTTCGGATCCATGGCCAGCGCGCGAGCGATCGCGACTCGCTGCTGCTGCCCACCGGACAGCTGGGCGGGCCGCTTGTTCTCATGTCCTTCGAGCCCGACGCGCTGGAGCAACTCCAACGCCCGCTGCCGGGCCACGTCAGGCTTCTGCTTGCGGACCTGCACAGGGGCCAGCGTGACGTTCTCCAGAACGGTCATGTGCGCAAAGAGGTTGAACTGTTGAAACACCATGCCGACCTCGCTGCGCAGCTTGGACAGCGGTCCGCCCTCTTCAGGCAGCTGCTCTCCATCGATCTCGATGGTGCCTTCGTCGATCGTCTCCAGCCGATTGATCGTCCGGCAGAGCGTCGACTTTCCGGACCCCGATGGGCCGAGAAGGACCACCACCTCACCGGCTTTCACCTCAAGATTGATGTCCTTCAGCGCATGATAGCTTCCGTACCACTTCTGGACGCTCTTGATTGCGATCATCGGGTTGTTCTGATTCATCATCCCACCTCACTTGTACGTTTGCCGCTGCCTTGGCTGAATAGAAGTAGTTCATTCTTGCGATGGTGCGCCTGGCACTCCGACTACGGTTGTCTCACGCTTCATCTACCGCATACGCGCGCTCAACGTGTGCGACAGATGCGAAAGCAGCAGGCAGATCAGGACGTAGAGGGCGGCGACCGCCGCGAAGATCGGGACGGCGTACTCACCGCCCAAATATTCGATAGCCTCCTCGCCGGTGAGGAGAAGGTCCGTGTAACCGACCACGAAGCCCAGAGAGGATGCCTTCGTGACCCGGACCATCTCGCTGACGAGGCTGGGCAGGATCTGCCGGACCACCTGCGGCAGCAGCACGAATCGCAGGGTCTTGAAGCCGCGCAGGCCCAGAGCGTGGGCCGCTTCCCGTTGACCGCGCGGCAGTGCGAGGAACCCTGCCCTGAATGCCTCGCCCATGGAGGCGCTCTCGTACAGCACGAGGCCAAGGACAAGCGCCCAGAACGTGCTGATGTTCAGTCCCGTGACCGCTGGGACGCCGAGGTAGATGAAGAAGATCAGCAACAGCTCGGGCAGGCCGCGGAGCGCTTCGATCCAGACGCGCACCGGCAGACTGATCCACCGCTGGTGTGACATCCGCCCAACGGCCAGGAGCAGACCGAACACCAGCGAGAGCAGGACGGACACGATTGCGACCTGCAGGGTCGCACCCACGCCCCTGGCCAGAGCGACCAGCAGATCGGGCTGGAGCAGTATGGCCCAATCTTGTGGGTTCAGCAGTCCTTGGCCACCGAGGATCCAGAGAACGATCACGACGACGGCGGCGATCGCAGCGATCCCCACAGTGGACCATGTTCGAATTCGCCGGTGCTCAATGGGGCCGGGACGGTCATACAGCCTGACGGTCGTCACGACGAGAACGCCACCTTTCGCTCCAGGGCAGCCGCGGCAAGCGCAGCCGGGATCGTGATCAGGGAATACAAGAAAGCGGTGAAGAGCATCAACGCGATCACTGCCGAGTCATTCGTATTGATCAACTGCAGCATCGTGCCGAACAGCTCCGGGACACCGAAGACGCCGGCGATGGCGGTCACCTTGACCAACGCGATCGTCGTGTTGATCAGCGGCGGCACGGAATTGCCTATGCCCTGCGGCAAGACGATGAGCCGGAGAGTCTGGCGCTGCTTGAGCCCGAGTGCCCTGGACGCCTCCAGCTGCCCCATGCCGATTGCGTTGATTCCGGAGCGGATCGCCTCGCAGTAGTAGGCGGCAAAGTAGACGGTGATGCCCATCACTGCCAGCGTGAAGAACGACAGCCGCACTCCCAGCAACGGCAGGATGAAGATCATGAAGAACATGTGCACGGCCGCCGGGATATTTCGCATCACGGCCACGTAGATTCTGCTGATCTCACGTAGCAGAGGGATCGGTGAAACTGCGAATGATGCCAGGATCACCCCTGCGACCAGGGAAAGCATCCCCGACAGTGCGACCAGGCCCAGCGTCAACAAGAACCCGTGCCAGAACACGTTGAGGTTGTCGATGACGACGTTCATTGGACCTCAACTCCTTCCGTGTAGGTGTGGTGGGGGAGCGGCGGGTGTTGCCGGTGTGTCCGAGCTAACCGGCTGAACAGCTCGACATTGCATCGGGACGGGTTGGCGCAGCGAGTCCCGACTTGCCCATGTGTTCGTTCCACAGGTCGGTGATCGTGCCGTCCTCGAATGCCTTGGCCAGACGTTCATTGAAGAATTCGCACAGATCGGGGCGATTCTTCGCGATACCGATGCCCCATTTTTCGCCATCGCCGTACGTGGCCGGCGCGAGTTCGAACTTGTCGGGCTGTTTGACGACGTATCCTGCCAGGAGAGGCGCGGTGGAATCGACGGCATCGACGGACCCCTGTTCCAGTGCGCGGATGCAGTTGGTAAGGACGTTGAACTCGACGACCTGCGCCTGTGGGATCGACTTGCTGACTCGGGGTTGGCCCTGACTTCCCTGCAGCACGCAGATCTTGGCGCCCTCCGGAATGTCCGAAAGAGTCTGGAAATGTGTTGCGTCGCCTTTGCGGACAAGAAGTTGTGGTTGGGTCTGCAGGTATGGCCCGGCGATCGACAGGATCTTTTCGCGAGCGGGGGTGATAGCGAGCGCGGTCGCAAAGATGTCGATCTTGCCTTGCTGCAGGTAGGGGATACGGTTGGCCGCTGTTGTGTTGACCCACTCGATGTTGTCCGGGCCGAAGCCCATCGGTTCGACCAGGTACTCCGCCAAATCCATGTTGAACCCCTCCCACTCGTGCTGCAGGTTGAGTTCGCTGAGCCCCGGTTGATTGGGTGAGGCGCCGATCTTGATCGTCCCGGCCCTGGCCAGGGCCGCCATCGTCGAATCGGCTGGAAACGCGTCCTGTGCTCCGGTCGGCTGGGGGGCTGCGCACGCCGACGCGGCGAGCACCAGCGCGATCACCGCTAGCATCCGGGCTTTCCGTTGGCCGAGCATGCTTTTCATGAGTGGGTTCCTCTCCTTGCTGGGCGGCAGGCGATGGTGACGGAGGCCCGCAACGGTTGGGTCGTCACGACGTCGTGGGCCGCAAACCGGCCCGACGGATCGCGTCGGCGGCGCGCTCGGTGATCTCCTGCCAGCGTTCGCCGCGCAGGAGTGTGGATTCGACCATCCAGCTGCCGCTGACGGCCGGCACGACCGGGAGGGACAGGTAGTCGGTCATGTTGTCGGTAGTGACGCCCCCGGAGGGCATGAATGTGATTCCCGGGAAAGGTGCGGCGAGCGCCTTGATACCCACCGGGCCACCGAGAAGTGCAGCAGGGAAGAACTTGACCTCGGTGAGGCCGAGTTGTACCGCCGCCATCAGGTCCGATGCGCTGGCCACGCCGGGAAGGGCCGGAACGGCGTGCGCGTGAGCCCGTTGGATCACCGATTGGGACAGTCCGGGGCTGACGACGAACTGCGCGCCCGCCTCGACGACGGCGTCAACCTGGTCGGCGGTCAACACAGAGCCGGCACCGACATGCAGGTCGGGTACATCGGCCAGCTCACGGATGGCTGTCAGGCCCGCGTTGGTGCGGAGTGTGATCTCGATCAGGTCGATTCCTCCGGCCAGCAACGCGCGACCCAGCGGCTGCGCCTGTGCGGGATCGTCGAGGACGACGACGGGAACAACCGGGCAGCGAGTGAGAAGCGGCGAGAAGTCTTTGGTGACAGCGGTCATTGAGGATCTCCATTCAGATTGGGTCCGATCGATTGGGCGGCACTTCGGCCGGATCTGCCCACTGGAATCAGCGGGCGCGCCTTGCTGAAGGATGTCGTGCCTCAGCGGACGACATCCTCAGCGCCGCAGAAGGTGGCACCGCCCTCCCAGTCCAACAGCCCTTCCCAGTCGCCGGGAACGCTGCAGACGAGCGCACCGAGCCGGGCACCCGTTTCCAGACATTCCCTCGTGTCCCGGCCCCGAGCCAAAGACGCGAGGTAGCCGCCTACAAAGGCGTCGCCGGCGCCGACCGGATCGACGACCTCTGTCGGAAAGGCCTCCATCCGCTCGAAGGTCCCGTCCTGCAGCGCAAGAGCTCCGAACCTGCCGAGCTTCAGCACAATCTGCGCAGCGGTGATCTCGGCGAGCTGGGCGGCGAGCGTTCGCGCGGCGGCCCACGGACCCTCGTCGGGTTGCTCGTCGTTGACGCCCAGGAGCAGAGCTGCCTCCTCGAACCCGGCGAAGACGACGTCAGCCCGGGCAGCGATCTCCGAAAGCGACTCCCGAGCCCGCTCAGCCGGCCAGAGTGTGGATCGGTAGTTGACGTCGAAAGACACCAGCGTGCTCGCGGACCTTGCCACATCGATCGCCCGGTGGACGGCTGCGGCGGGCTCGTCGCCCAACGCGGGGGTGATGCCCGAGACATGCAGGATGCCGGCAGCCGCGACGGCCTGCTCATCGAGGTCACTGATCGAGAACCGAGAGCCCGCGCTGCCGACGCGGTAGTAGCGCACGCGCGACGGCTGGCCCCTGCGATGCTCCTTGACCATGAGCCCGGTGCGAGCGCGCGGGTCCCGACGCGCGATGACCTGAACCCCTTCACCGAGAAGCTGTCTGACGATCATCGAGCCGAAGTCGTCATCGCCGATTCGGCCAACCCAGGTGCTGCCCACACCGAGTCTGGCAACGGCGATGGCGACATTGGACTCGGCTCCGCCGATTCCGATCGACAGTGGCGTACCGGCGCCGATGCGACCGTGTTCGGGAAGCGACAGCAGTGCCATGGTTTCGCCCAACGTCAGCACGGAGTCTCGCGCCTCCGGGTCCATGGCATCGCTGACCGGTTCCGTTCCGGTGGGCTTCATCGTTGGGCTCCTTTGCCTGGAAACCTGCCGTCGAGGTGCTTGACCTGTCTGTAGCAGCTGGCCGCATCAGGAGTTTGGCCTAGGTTGCGCAAGCTTGTCAAGACTTGTCTCAGGACTTGCACGCACTGGACGCCCTAACCGCCTGTTTGTGAGGTCCGAAGTCCGTGAGGCCGGGAGCGTCGTTTGACAAGACACAAGAACCTTGTGCAAACTCTCCGGCATATGCTGCATGACCGGGACGACGGCGCCGGAAGCAAGGAGGTGGCCGCTTGGCGGCGACTCTTACGGACGTGGCGAAGCGTGCCGGAGTCGCGCTGTCTACCGCATCACGCGCGTTCTCCGATCCTGACCGCTTGGGCCCGGCAACCTTGCACAGGGTTCTTGCCGTCGCTCAAGACCTTGACTATCGACCGGCAGCCGCTCGACTCCCCGACCCGGTGACCGATGACGACAGCGCGACCGTGGCTGTGGTCGTTCCGGACATCGGCAATCCGGTGTTCGCCTCGTTCGTCAAGGCCGCCCAGTCCCAGGGCTGGTTTCGCCGGCAGACCGTCGTCTTGGCCGATACCGACCTGAATCCGGACCGTGAACGCGACGTCCTGTCGCACCTCCGGGACAAGGTCGACGGCATCATCATCAGTTCTCCGCGATTGGACGCCGAACAGATCCTCGGGCTGTGCCCACGGATCCCCGTCGTGCTGGTGAACCGGCAAACCCCGGGTACCGACTGCGTGATTGCCGACGCCACCGACGGCCTCCGACAGGCGCTCGACTATCTTTGCGCGCTCGGCCATCGCCGCATCGCCTATGTGCAGGGCTCCCAACAGTCGTGGTCGAACGACCATCGGGTCGGCTTGGTGCGAGAGCTGACCACCGCGGCCGGAATCGATCTGCAGGTGTTGGGGTCGCAGGCCGAGACGGTCGCCGGAGGAACCGCCGCCGCAGCCAGCGTGCTGGCGACCGGAGCCTCGGCCGTGATCACCCACAATGACCTGATGGCTCTGGGGGTCATGGCGGGCGCACGCGCGCTAGGAGCACACGCGCCGGAGGACCTCAGCGTCGTGGGCATCGACGACATCCCGGTCGCCGGCATCACCTTTCCAAGCCTCACCAGCGTTGCGGTACCCATGGCCAAGATGGGGGTTGCCGCAATGGAATCGCTTGAACGCAATCTCGCCGAGCGTCAGACCCCCCGACTGATACGGATGCCAACGCAACTCGTCGTCCGCCAATCCACCGGCCCTGCCAATACGCGTCACGGAAGTCAACACTTGCCCGAGAATTAGTCACCTTGATCGTCGTCACCTCTTGCGAGGACCGCATTCATTGTGTCAGCGACGCGCGAAAACTGACCCCCTGACGTCACCTGAAAACTGACCCCCTC
>CAYZBB010000070.1:0-31376 GCA_964476495.1 uncultured Actinomycetes bacterium
GTAGGCGTTCTTGACCAGGCCCTGACCGTACGGAATTCCCGAGGCCTGCGCGTAGCCGATCGCGGCCGGGGTGCCGGACTCGGGAGTGGGGATGACCAGATCGGCCTCGACGGGGTCCGCGTCGGCAAGCCGCCGGCCGATCTCCACCCGGGACGCCTGCACGCCGCGCCCGGCGATCGAGGTGTCCGGACGGGCCAGGTAGACGTACTCGAACACGCAACCCTTGGGAGTGGGCGCGGCGAACCGCTCGCTGCGCAACCCGTCGGCGTCGATGGCCAGCAGTTCGCCCGGCTCGACCTCGCGGACGAAGGAGGCGCCCACGATGTCCAACGCGGCGGTCTCGGAGGCGACGACCCAGCCGCGGTCCAGCCTGCCCAGCACCAGGGGGCGGACGCCGTGCGGATCCCTGGCCGCGTAGAGGGTGTGCTCGTCGCAGAAGACGAAGCTGAACGCGCCCCGCAGGTCGGGCAGCAGTTCCATCGCCGCCGCTTCAAGGCCCGCGTCGGCGGACCGGCCGGCGAGCAGTCTGGTGACCACGTCCGAGTCGGTGGAGCCGATGCCACGACCCGCGCGGCCCGGGAGCACCGCGACCCGCGCCGCCAGTTCGACCGTGTTGACCAGATTGCCGTTGTGGCCCAGCGCGATTCCCGACCCGACATCGGTGATCGCGAAGGTGGGCTGCGCGTTCTCCCAGGTGGTGGACCCGGTGGTGGAGTACCGGCAGTGCCCGACGGCGATGTGCCCGACCAGGGAGGACAGCGTCTGCTCGTCGAACACCTGGGACACCAGGCCGAGGTCCTTGAACACGACGATCTGCGAACCGTCGGCGACCGCGATGCCCGCCGCCTCCTGGCCGCGGTGCTGCAACGCGTAGAGGCCGTAATAGGTGAGCTTGGCCACGTCCTCGCCTGGCGCCCAGACACCGAAGACGCCGCACTCCTCGCGCGGCGACGGATCACGCTCGGGGTCAAGGGCGGGGTCGAAGCCTGGTCCCGCCGGTTCCGCGGACCGGCGCACGGTCGGCATCGGAAGGGGCGTCGGTGAGGAATGGTTCGCACGCAAGGGCGGGCCGATGACCACGTAACCGTGCTCCTCCGTGAGCGGGATGCTGCCAAGGGGAATCAGCGGTACCCCACTGTACCTGGTTCCACCCGGCCACTTCCGCGCCGAACCACCGAATCTCGGCTCATCTCCGCGGCCCGAGGAGGTCTCTGAAAGGCAGGAACGAGTCCAGGTCCGCCCGGGTGCCGCTCGCCTTCACCCGGCCGTCGGCGACGGCATCGGACCAGGCGATCGTCCCGGCGACAAGGCCGAGCCAGGTCGCCGGATCGGTCTCGACGACGTTGGGCGGCGTTCCGCGGGTGTGCGTCAACCCGCCGATGGCCTGCACTGCGGCATAGGGCGGCACCCTGATCTCCACGGCCCGGCCGGGGTTCTTCTGGGCCAGCCAACGCAGGCTGGTGCGAACCGCAAGCGCGGCGGCCTGCGGGTTTGCGTTATCGGTGGCGGCGAGAGCCGCGGCGACCTGGTCGCCGGTGACGATGCGGGACATGGCGCCCTCAAGCGTAGGTGCGGCTTGGTTCGAATCGGCGGGATCCCGCGAAGGCAGCTGACCAACGGGTGCGGCGCGCATGTCGCACGGTGTCGGGGAACGTCGCACACCGCATGCGTGGTGCGACGTTCCCCCGCAGTGTGCGTCGTGCACCTTGAACGGGCGGGCGGCTCAACGACGGGCAAGGGCAATCCGATCGAGCGCCCGCTCCGGATACTCGTGATGTGAAGCTCCTCCGCCCGACCGGCGCGGTCCTGACCAGTACCTGCGCCCCCGCCGACGCAACCTCGGCAGTCCTCGTGCTGCACGGCGGCAGCGTCGACTCGACGCTGGCCGTGGGCAGGTTCAGCCTGGCGGCGCTGCGCTTGATCCCGGTGGCCCGGGCAATCGCCCGCTCGGTCACCGGGTCCGCGGTCTACCGCCTGCGCAATTCGGTCCGCGGGTGGAACGGCGACGGGGCCACGGTGCTCGGTGACGCGTACTGGGCGGTCGATCGGATCGCGCAGGCGCACCCACGGCTGCCGGTCGTCATCGTCGGGCATTCGATGGGCGGGCGCGTGGCCGCATACCTGGCCCGGTCAGCGGAGAAGGTGGGTCCGGATGGTCGGGATGACGCGACCGGAGGCATCGCCGGGGCGGTTCTGCTCGCACCGTGGTTGGAGTCGGCCGACTCCACCTCCGGGCTGAGCGGCGTGCCTTTGTCGGTGGTGCAGGGCACGAACGACCGGACCATCCCGACGCGGTCGACGCAGGCCTGGCTGACCCGGGCGGGCGGGGCCAGGGCGCAGATACGGCGGGCGTTCGTGGACGGTGGCGAGCACGCCATGCTGCGGCACCACCGTCGGTGGCATCGGCTGTGCGTCGAAGGCGTTCGTTGGGTGCTCGATTCGGCCCCGGAATCGGCACCGCGGTCGGATGACGCCTGCGGGCGAGTGGCGCATGACCGGTCTACTTGAGCCGGCCGTGCGCCGCTGGCGGTGCGCCGGGACCCCGATCAGCCGAACAGCCTCGGCAGGGTCGCCTCGAACCCCTCCCGCAGCTCCGCCAGCGCGAACGTCGCCACGTCCTGGATATCGAGCATCTGCTCCTCGGGTCCGCCGGTGTCGCCGCGGTCGACCACGCCGATCTTCACCCAGGGCTGCCGGCGCACCGTGCACATCTCGGTGAACCGCAGCTCCTCGGTACGCGGCACCGCCACCACCACCCGGGCGGTCGACTCGGAGAACAACAGCCGAAAGGCGTCCGCAGCGACGTCGTCGGTCGGTAGCACGATCCGCGCTCCCGACTCGCCGGACAGGCACATCTCCACCAGGGCCTGCACCAGCCCGCCCTCGGAGACGTCGTGCGCGGCGGAGATCATCCCGTCCCGGGACCCGGCGACGAGAATCTCGCCGAGCAGGCGCTCCGCTTCCAGGTCGACCGCGGGCGGGCGGCCACCCAGGTGACCGTGCACAACATCGGCCCATGCCGACCCGTCGAACTCGTCCCTGGTCTCACCGAGCAGCAGCAGCGTCTCGCCGGTGTCCTGGCCGATGCCCAGGTCGAGACGTCGACGCACCTCATCGAGAACCCCAAGCACACCCACTACCGGGGTGGGCAGGATGTTCACCCCGGCCGTCTGGTTGTACAGCGAGACGTTGCCGCCGGTCACCGGAATGCCCAGTTGCGCGCAGCCGTCGGCGAGCCCGCGCACGGCCTGCTCGAACTGCCACATGACGGCCGGGTCCTCGGGAGAGCCGAAGTTCAGGCAGTCCGTGACGGCCAGCGGCACCGCGCCGGTCGTCACGACGTTGCGGTAGGCCTCCGCCAGCGCCAGCTGCGCGCCCGCGTACGGGTCGAGGAGGGTGTAGCGGCCGTTGCAGTCGGTGGCCATGGCAAGCCCACGTTCGGGCCCACTTTCGGATTCGGCGACCCGGACGATGCCGGCGTCCGCGGGCTGGGCCAGCACGGTGTTGCCGCGCACGTACCGGTCGTACTGGTCGGTCACCCACGCCCGAGAGCACAGGTTCGGCGAGGCGATCATCCGCAGGATCAGCTCGCGCAGCTCACCCACCTGCGGCCGGGCCAGGCCGGCGGTGGTGTCGTCCTGCAGCGCGTCCTGCCAGTCGGGCCGCCGCACCGGACGCCGGTAGACGGGCCCGTCGTGCGCGACCGACCGCGGCGGCACGTCGAGCACGATCTCGCCGGAGAACTCGATGGTCAGCCGGCCCGACCCGGTCACCTCGCCGATGACGTCGGCCTGCACCTCCCACTTGGCGCAGACGGCCAGGAAGTCGTCCACCTTGTCCGGCGTCACGACCGCGCACATGCGCTCCTGCGACTCGCTGGACAGGATCTCGGCCGGGGTCATGCCCTCGGCGCGCAGCGGAACCCGGTCGAGCACGATGTGCATGCCGCCGTCGCCGGCCGATGCCAGCTCCGACGTCGCGCATGACAGCCCGGCGCCGCCGAGGTCCTGGATGCCAACCACCAGCCCGGCGTGGAACACCTCGAGGGTGCACTCGATCAGCACCTTCTCCGCGAAGGGGTCGCCGACCTGCACCGACGGCAGCTTCTTGCGCGCGCGGGAATGGGCACTGTTGTGACCGTCCGCAATGCCGTCCACGGAGTCGCCGGCGAACGTGTCCGAAGCCAGCACCGACACCCCGCCGATGCCGTCCAGCCCGGTTCGAGAGCCGT
Source organism: uncultured Actinomycetes bacterium (assembly GCA_964476495.1). Taxonomy (GTDB): domain Bacteria; phylum Actinomycetota; class Actinomycetes; order Mycobacteriales; family Nakamurellaceae; genus Nakamurella. The sequence goes on from CAYZBB010000070.1 coordinate 4,232, forward strand.
AGAGGATGACCTTGTTGCCGCTGCCGGAGGCATGCGCGGTGTGGAGATCGGACGCCCGGAGTACCCCGATGCAGGCCGCGTTGACCAGCGGATTCCCGGCGTAGGAGGCGTCGAAGATCACCTCGCCGCCGATGTTGGGCAGGCCGAGGGAGTTGCCGTAGCCGGAGATGCCGGCGACCACCCCTGGCACCACCCGCTGCGAGTCGGGCGCGTCGGCGGGCCCGAACCGCAGCTGGTCCATCACTGCGACCGGGCGCGCACCCATGGCCAGGATGTCGCGGACGATGCCACCCACCCCGGTCGCCGCACCCTGGTAGGGCTCGACGAACGACGGGTGGTTGTGCGATTCGATCTTGAACGTGACCGCCCAGCCGTCACCGATGTCGACGACCCCGGCGTTCTCACCGATGCCGGCCAGCATCGTGGCCCTCATCTCCGGGGTGGTGGTCTGCCCGAAGTAGGCCAGGTGCACCTTGGACGACTTGTAGGAGCAGTGCTCGGACCACATCACCGAGTACATGGCCAGTTCGGCGTCGGTGGGGCGACGGCCGAGGATCTCCCAGATGCGCGCGTACTCGTCGTCCTTGAGCCCCAGTTCCCGGTACGGCTGCTCGACCTCCGGAGTCGCCGCCGCACGAGAAACGGTGTCCAGGACCGGGCCCTGACCGACCAGATCGACGGCGCCGACCGGGTCGGTGATGTCCAGCAGGTCCGCCTGGTTCGGGCGCGTCATGCCGCCACCCCGAGCGAGTCGAGCATCGAATAGAACAGCCCGAGCCCGTCGTCGGTGGGGCCGGTCAGCGCGTCGACGGCGTGCTCCGGGTGCGGCATCAGCCCGACGACCCGTCCGTCGGCCGAGCTGATCCCGGCGATGCCGCGCAGCGAACCGTTCGGGTTGCCCTGTGTCGGCGGCTCGCCGACGTAGCGGAACACCACCCGGCCCTCGCCCTCGAGCTGGTCGAGCACGGCATCGGAGGCGACGTAACAGCCCTCCGCGTTCTTCATCGGGACCAGGATCTCCGCTCCCGGTTCGAACCGGGACGTCCAGGCGGTGGCGGTGTTCTCGACCCGAAGCCACTGGTCCCGGCAGATGAACCGCAGGCTGGCATTGCGGATCAGCGCTCCTGGCAGCAGACCTGCCTCGCAGAGGACCTGGAAACCGTTGCAGATGCCCAGCACGGGCAGGCCGCGACGTGCTTGTTCAACAACCGAGCGCATGACCGGCGCCTGCGCGGCGATCGCGCCGGCCCGCAGGTAGTCGCCGTAGGAGAATCCGCCCGGCACCACGACGGCGTCCACCCCGCGCAGGTCGGCGTCGGCGTGCCACAGCGCGACGGCCTCACCGCCGCTGTACCGGACGGCCCGGGCGGCGTCGACGTCGTCGAGCGTTCCGGGAAAGGTGATGACGCCGATCTTGACGGTCCCGCCGGCCATCCCTGCACTCATGCGTCGACCGATCGGGAGACGGTCCAGGTCTCGATCACCGGGTTCGCCAGCAGCGTGCCGGCGATCCGCTCCAGCTCCTCGTCGGTGACGCTGTCGTCGACCTCGAGGTCGAAATGCTTGCCCTGCCGGACGGATCGGATGCCCGGGTGCCCGGACCGGCCGAGCGCGGCGAGGATCGCCTTGCCCTGCGGATCGAGGATCTCCGGCTTGATGACGACATCGACGGCCACGCGCGCCACGCGGTGCTCCCAGTGGATCTCGGTGCGATCAGGGTTCGGCCGGCACCCGACGCATCCACGCGCCCGTTGACCGGCCGCACGGTTCAGGACCGCCCCGGCGCGTCCGACCGCCCGCCAGCCTATCGCGGCTGCCTCCGCCGCCGGTCCCCCGGCAGGGGCGCATCACCGCCGTCACCGACCTCGTCGTCCTCGACCGGGAAGATCCGCGGTGGCGGTTCGGTGGTCTGCGTCTCCCACCGACGCCCGAACAGGTAGATGACCGGGAGGGTCGCGAGCAGCGGCCCGATGATCGATACCGGACGCAGCAACCACCACATCAACGTCGGCTCGACGGCCTCGGTCTGCGGGCCGAAGATCGCCCACTCCACGCCGCGGGACAGGGCCATGCCGGTGGTGTGGAACAGGAACAGCGGCAACGCGAACCTGGTGAAGACGGTGGTGGCCCTGGCGAACGCACCACCCTTGCCCAACGACCGCAGCACCGCCGGACGGAGCAGTTCGGCGACCCCGGCCTGGAACACGGTGAGCGCCACGATGCAGACGGTCGGCGGGGCCATGTTGGAGTCCTCGCCCGGCACACCCACCATGGAGCCTGGGTACAGCCCGGAGAACACCAGGCCGATCAACGCGAATAGGCCGGCCGCCGTCATCACCTTGGCCTGCTGCCGGAACCGTGGGGCCTGGTAGGCCCAGTCGATCCGCCCGTCGACGTACCGGGGGGCGACCCCCGCCCCGGAGATCCGGTCGTAGAAGTAACCCAGCTGGAAGCAGAAGCCCCAGACGAAGACCATGTTGATCCACTCGACGCCGGGGATGTCCACCCGGAACCGCAGGATGTCCACGATCACCGCCAGGCCGGCCATCACCACCAGCACCAGCAGGTCGAACCGGCGGTGCAGCCACACCGTGATCGGCATCAGGCAGACCAGCAGCAGGTAGACCGCGACGAACCACAGCGGCGAGAGCACCATGATGATCGCCTGCCAGGCCCACTGGATGTCCCAGACGCTGGTGACGATGATGCCCAGCACGATCCAGGTCACCATCAGGGCCAGGCACGGCACGGCCAGCGACTTCGCCTGCCGCCAGGCGAAGTGCCACAGCCGGTCGCCCCGCGCGGCGGCGCGTTCCCACGACTTCAGGTGCACGTAGGCGCCGATGTAGAAGAACAGCGGCATCACCTGCAGCAGCCAGGTCAGGATCCACAGTCCCGATGTGAAGCCGAGCGGACTCGTCGCGTACGGACCGTCGGTCCGCCACACCAGGATCGTGAAGCACCAGTGCCAGAGGATGACGATGAGCAGCGAGAACGCCCTCAGGAAGTCGGCGTAGGGGTTGCGCTGTACCCGCTTGACCGGGCTCGCCATGCCGCGCCTCCCGACCCCGTTGTGGACCGACTGCGACCTTCCTCCATGGTGCGCGCGTCCGATGGGGTCCACGATAGGAGGATGTCCACCGTCGCCGCGGTCCGACCCGCGGTCCACCACCGCGCTCGGCGGCGACGACTCTGGGCGTTGGGCGGCGCGATCATCCTGCTGGTGATCAGCAACTACGTGGCCAACAGGGTCATCCCGCAGTGGGCGTACGTGCCATGGAACCTGTCGATGGCCGCGCTGCTGCTACTCCTGTCGGCACGGGGCGGCGCCGGTCCGGTCGCGATCGGGTTGAACATCCGGCACTGGCACCGGCCGGTCGGTGTCGGCCTGCTGCTGGCCGGCGGGACCGCGCTACTGTTCGCCCTCGGCATGGTGCTGCCGGCCACTTCGCACGCGTTCCTGGACACCCGCAGCGGCGGCGCCACCGTGGCGACGATGCTTTTCGTCGTTCTCGTCCAGATCCCACTGGGCACGGTGGTACTGGAGGAGACCGCCTTCCGCGGGGTACTCCCGGCGCTCATGGGTGCGGCACCGGCGATCCGTTGGCGATGGGTCCCGGTGCTCGGTTCGTCGATCCTGTTCGGACTCTGGCACATCCTGCCGTCGACGGGTATCGGGCAGGCGAACGCCGCGGTCGGCGAGACCCTCGGCACCGACCCGTGGATCACGACCACTGCCGCGGTGCTGTCGATGACGTTGGCCGGAGTGCTGATGTGCCTGATGGCCCGCCTGGGCAAGGGCATCAAGACCACGATGCTGCTGCACTGGGCGACCAACTCGCTCGGCTTCTTCGCCGCGTGGCTGCTGCTGCAGTGACCTGCGCTCGGAGCAAACCCCCCAAAGTTGATCATGGCGCTCTGCCATCCCAGGCACGGCGTGTCGCGAGTTCCGTCGGTGTGTCGCCGGCACGCGCCCATGATCAACACCCCGGGGCACCGAGGGCATAGCCTGGCCGCATCATGCGGATCACCAAGTTCGGCCACGCCTGCCTGCATGTCGTCGACGCCGACGCCGGCATCCTGATCGACCCCGGCTCGTTCTCCGGCCCGTTCGAGCAGCTCACCGACCTGACCGCGATCCTGATCACCCACCAGCATGTCGATCACGTCGCACCGGAGCGCCTGCGGCAGGTACTGGCCGGCAACCCGGGCGCCCGGCTGTACGCCGATCCGGACACCGTCGCCGTGCTCGCCCAGCAGGGCGTCGGAGCCACCGCGGTCGCCACCGGCGACGTCATCGACGTCGGCACGCCGGTGGAGACGTGGGTCGTCAACCATGCGGTCATCTACGGGGACCTACCGGGCATCAGCAACGCCTGTTACCTGGTGGGCGGACGACTGTTCCATCCCGGCGACTCGTTCACCCGCCCGGAGCGACCGGTGGACATCCTGGCCGTGCCGGTGTCGGCTCCATGGATGGCCGTCAAGGAGGCGATCGACTACCTGTACGCGATCGCGCCATCGGTCGCCGTGCCGATCCACGAGAAGGTGCTGGCCAACCCCGCGATGGTGTACGGCTTGTTCACCCGGCTCGGCCCGGGGACCACCCGCTGGCTGGACCTGGATGACGGGCAACCGCACGACCTGTAGGACCTCTGCGCCCTGAACAAAAGGGCTTCCGACCATATGGAAGCTGTCACACCGGCGTCGCGGGAGGTGTCACATGGGCATGACAACAACCGACAGCAGAACAACCGACATCGGACTGCCCCCGTTGAGCCACTCGCCCCGAGCCCGGGTGCCGCTGGAACCGCCGAAAGGCAGGTTCGCCCGCCTGGTCGATCGCCTGGTGGCCCGCCGCTTCGGTGGGTCCGTCGACCCGCTGCGGGCGATGCTGCACAACCCGCGCGTGCTGCGCGCCGACCTGGCCCTGGAGGCCGGGGTGACCCGGTTCCGCACCCTGCCGCCGCACCTGGCCAAACTTGCCGAGATGACCACGGCCGCCCGGATCGAGTGCGGCTGGTGCATGGACTTCGGCTACTTCGTCGCGCACTCGGCCGGCATGCCGGCGAGCAAACTGGAGCAGGTGCCCACCTGGCGCACCAGCGACGCCTTCACCCCGCTGGAGCGTCGGGTGATGGAGTTCGCCGAGGCGGCCACCACCACGCCGCCGGAGGTCACCGACAGGATGACCCAGGCGTTGCGGGCCGATCTCGGCGACGACGGGCTGGTCGAGTTGACGATGCTCGTTGCCGTGGAGAACCTGCGGTCGCGCTTCAACAGCACCCTCGGCCTGTCCTCGCAGGGCTTCTCCGAGTCCTGCAGGGTCCCGGCGTCGCAGTGAACGACCCCGGCGATTCCGGGCTCGACGACTTCGTTCGGCACCGGGACCTGCTGTTCACCATCGCCTACGAGATCACCGGCTCGGTCGCCGACGCCGAGGATGTGGTCCAGGAGAGCTACCTGCGTTGGCGCGAAGCCGGCGCGGACGGCACCGAGGTTCGCAACCCCCGCGCCTACCTGGCCCGGATCGCCACCCGGCAGGCGTTGAATCGGATGCGCAGCAACGCGCGCCGGCGGGAGGAGTACGTCGGATCGTGGCTGCCCGAGCCGCTGGTCACCACCCCCGACGTCGCCGAGGACGCCGTCCTGGCCGACTCGGTGTCGATGGCCATGATGGTTGTGCTGGACTCGCTGTCGCCGGATGAGCGGGCTGTGTTCGTGCTGCGCGAGGTGTTCGCCTTCGCACACGACGAGATCGCCGCGGCCATTGGCAAGACGCCGACCGCGGTCCGGCAGATCGCCCACCGGGCCCGCTCCGGGGTGCAGGCGCGCCGCCCGACGGCGCGGACACCCGTACCGCAGGCGCAACAGGTCGCGGACCGGTTCCTTCGCGCCGCCGCCACCGGCGACCTGCAGGATCTGCTGGACGTGCTCGCCCCGGACGTCGTGCTGATCGGCGACGGTGGTGGCAAGGTGTCCGTCAATCCGCGCCCGGTGGTGTCCGCGGACAAGGTCGGCCGTTTCCTACTGGGGGTCCGGGCCAAGAGCGCCGGCGGCGACATGCGCTTCGACGCCGTTCTGGTCAACGGTCGACAGGGCGTGCTGGCCTATCTGGACGGCGTGTTGGACACCGTGCTCACCCTGGATGTCGTCGGTGACCGGGTCGGCACGATCTACCTGGTGCGCAACCCGGACAAGGTCACGGCCGCCGAGATCACCCGGGGCGTGAGCCGGTGATCCGCCGCGTTGCAGGGGGCTGACAGACTCGCGGAATGGCGTGGGTGATCCTGATCGTGTCCGGGCTGCTCGAGGCCGGATGGGCGCTGTCCCTCAAGGCGTCCGACGGATTGTCGAAGCTGTGGCCGTCGGTTGCCTTCTTCGTGCTGCTCGCGGCCTCGATGGCCGGGCTGATGATCGCGCTGCGTACGCTGCCGGTCGGCCCGGCCTACGCGGTGTGGGTGGGCATCGGCGCGGTGGTCACCGCGGTGATCGGCATGATCGCGTTCGACGACCCGGTGAACGCGATGACGATCGGGTCGATCGTGCTGATCATCGCCGGGGTGGTGGGTCTGCAGCTGGCCGGGGCCGGGCACTGATCCGGCCCCGCCGAAGTGGTGTTCAGCCGATCCAGCCGCTGAACGGGCGTCCGGAGATCAGCTGATAGGCCTCGATGTAGCGGGCACGGGTGGCACCGATGACGTTGTCGGGCAGGGGCGGCGGCTCCTGCCCGGAGGTCCGGTCCCAGCCGGACTCCGCGGACGTCAACCAGTCCCGCACGTACTGCTTGTCGAACGACGGCTGGACCTGGCCGGGGCGGTATCCGAACGACGGCCAGAACCGCGATGAGTCCGGCGTGACCAACTCGTCACCGAGCACCACGGTGTCGCCCAGCAGGCCGAACTCCAGCTTGGTGTCCGCGACGAGCACGCTGCGAGTGAGCGCATGGGCGGCCGCCCGCTCGTAGACGGTGATGGTCAGGTCACGGATACGTTCGGCCAGCGGCGCACCGATCATCTCGACCACCGCTTCGAACGAGATGTTGTCGTCGTGCTCACCCATCGCGGCCTTGGTGGCCGGGGTGAAGATCGGCTCGGGCAGCATCGATGCTTCCTCCAGCCCGGGCGGCAGCGGGATCCCGCACACCTCTCCGCTGCGCTGGTAGTCGGACAGACCGGATCCGGTCAGGTAGCCGCGGGCCACGCACTCCACCGGCAGCATCTGCAGCCGACGCACCAGCAGGGCCCGGCCGCGGACCTCCGCCGGAATGCGTGGGTCGTCATAGGAGACCACGTGGTTGGGCACGACGTCACCGAGCAGCTCGAACCAAAAGGCACTCATCGCGGTGAGGACCCTGCCCTTGTCCGGGATCGGCGTGGGCAGGACGTGGTCGTAGGCGCTGATCCGGTCCGAGGCCACCATCAGCAGCAACTCATCGTCGACCTCGTACAGGTCGCGGACCTTGCCCGACGACAGGTGTCGGTATTCGGAGAGAGTGGGCACGCCAGCACGCTACTGGTCACCGCTGCCCACCGCGCGGCGCTGTTGCCGGCCTGCCTGCCGGCCTGGCCACGGACGGGCCCACCGTCAGCCGGGCGGCGAGTGACCGGTGCCCAGCGGGCGCCGGTGTCCTGCGTTCGACCCTGTCCGGGGCGTATCCGCGCCGGCTCGCGGTCGGGTTGCTCGCCGTTGATCTGGGTGTGGTGCTGATCGTGGCGGCCGTGATCGGGGCCGTTGCGCCGCAGATCTCACCGCTGACAGCCGCGCTGATCGTCACCGCGGTGCTGTCCGTCGTCGTCACCTTGCTGGTGTGGCGGATCAGCGGCTTCCGCGCGGCCGATTTCACTTCGTTACGACGTGGCTGCGACCTGCGCCTGCTGATCCTTCCGGCGGCGCTGGCAGTGGTTCCGCTGCTCGCCGGCCTTCGACCGGTCGACGCCCTGCGGATCGGGACGATCTGGCCGCTGATGGTGCTGCACTGGCTGACCGACCTGTTCGCCGCGGCCGGCGCCCTGCCGAGGATCCCGATCCTGGTCGGTCAGGACGTCGTGCTGCTCGCCGTCGGGCTTTGGCTGGTCAGTCGCCGCGGGCCAGCCCCCGCCGCCGCAGCAGCGGAGCGATGTCCGCGTCCCGTCCCCGCAGCGCCCGGAACGCTGCCAGCGAGTCCACCGACCCGCCCACCGACAGGAGGTTCTCGCGAAGCCGGCTCCCGTTCGAACGGGTCAGCCCGCCGTCCTGGGTGATCATGTCGACGGTGTCCGCGTCAAGCACCTCGGCCCAGATGTAGGAGTAGTAGCCGGCCGAATAGCCGCCGTCGAAGATGTGCTGGAAATAGGTGCTGCGGTAGCGGGGTGGGATCAGCGGCAGATCGAGGCCGGCTGCAGAGAGCGCCGCGGACTCGAACGCCACCACATCGGGCACGTCCTCGTCGGGCGCGATCCGGTGCCATGCCTGGTCCAGCAGCGTCGCGGCCAGATACTCGACGGTGGCAAACCCCTCGCCCCACTGCTGCGCGGCCCGGATCGCCTCGACCGATTCCGCCGGCAACGGCTCCCCCGTCTGCACGTGTCGGGCGTACCCGGCCAACAGTTCCGGCCAGAGCATCCACATCTCGTTGACCTGGCTGGGGTACTCGACGAAGTCCCGCGGCACGCCGGTGCCGGAGAACCGCGGGTAGGTGACCGCGGAGAGCAGCCCGTGCAGGGCGTGACCGAACTCGTGGAACAGGGTCCTGACCTCGTCCAGGGTGATGAGCGACGGTTCGCCGGGCGCCGGGTGGGGGATGTTCAACACGTTGAGCACCACTGGCCGGGTACCCAGCAGGTTGCTCTGCTCGACCAGCGAGTCCATCCAGGCCCCGCCGCGTTTGCCTTCCCTGGCGTGGTAGTCACCCAGGAACAGCCCGATCGCTTCCCCCGAGGCCTCCCGCACCTCCCAGACCCGGACGTCCGGGTGGTACCCGGAAAGGTCTGTGCGAGGCACCATCTCGATGCCGAACAAGCCGCGCGCGGCGGCGAACACCCCGTCGGCGATGACCCGCTCCAGCTCGAAGTACGGTCGTAACGCGGCCGCGTCGACCCGATACCGATCACGGCCGATGTGCCCGCTGTAGTACGCCCAGTCCCACGGCGCCAGCGCGTCGACGCCGTCCGCAGCGGCCGCCTGCGCGAGCAGCAGCGCCTCTGCCCGCGCGTTGGCCACCGCCGGTCCGACCAGCCGGTTCAGGAACGAGTCCATCGCCTCGACCGATCCCGCCGTCTGGTCGGCGACAACCGCGTCCGCGTGAGTGGCGAAGCCCAGCAGCCGGGCGCGCTCCGCCCTGAGTCTGGCGATCTGCACGACCAGCGGCCGGTTGTCGTGCTCACCGCCCTCGGCGCGATGCAGCGACGCCTCGAACAGCCGCCGGCGCAGGTCCCGATTGCGCAGCACCTTCAGCAGCGGCTGGCCGGTCGGCAGCACCAGGGTGATCACGTACCTACCGGCAAACCCGCGATCCGCCGCGGCCGCACCGGCCGCACCGATCGCGTCGGCCGACAGGCCGTCCAGGTCGGCGACGTCCTCCACAACCACGGCAGACGACTCAGTGGCGGCGAGCAGGTTCTGCCCGAACCGCGTGGTCAGCGCCGAGATCCGCTCGTTCAAGTCGGCCAGCTTCCGCCGGCCGTCTGCGTCCAGGCCGGCACCGGCCAGCACGAAGTCCAGGTGGTAGCGCCTCAACAGCTGGGCGTCCTCGCCGGTCAGGGTCGGCTCAGCGGCCTCGGACCGGTGGATCGCGTCGATCCGGGCAAACAGCGCCGGATCCAACCGGATGCGGTCGAAGTGCGCGGTCAGCGCGGGCATCACCCGCGCCTCCACCTCGCGCAGCGCCCGCGTGGACATGGTTCCGGTGAGGTTGAAGAACGTGTTCGAGACCCGGCTCAGCATCCCTGCGACCCGCTCCAGATGGACGATGGTGTTCTCGAACGTCGGTGACTTCGGGTTGTCGACGATGAACCGCACGGCGGCCAGGTGCATGGACATCGCGGTCTCGAACGCCGGCTCGAAGTCGTCAACGGCGATCTGGCCGAACGGCGGCAACTGGAACGGTAACTGGGAAGGTTCGGCGAACGTGTGCATGCGCCGATCATGTCGCGCACACCGCCACCTCGGGCCGGCGCATCCGTGGGCCGGCGCCTGCCCGTTCGCCGGCGCGTCCGTGGGGCCGGTGCGTCCGTGGGGCCGGTGCGTCCGTGAGCCGGCGCCTGGCCGTTCGCCGGCGCCCGTTCGTTTGCCGGGTTCGGCCGTCGCTGAGCGCAGGTCGTGGCCGAAACCGGCAGACGGACGCACCGAGGTCCGGGGCGCCCGCGCTCCAGGCGAGTCCAGTCGGCAAGTGCCTCACCAGGTCAGCAGCACTGTGCGTCACCCGCGCGCACCCCGCGTCACCCGCGCGCACTCCGCGGCACGCATCCGCCGCGCAGAGTGCTCCCGGACCGCGCAGAGTGCCCCGGACCGCGCAGAGTGCCCCGGGCGGCGCAGGAGGTGCCCGTACCCGCTCACAACGGGGCCGCGCGCTGGGACGGTCCGCGCCGACCGGTCATCCGCACCCGCTCTGCTTCACCAGGGCGCACCTTGCATCACCGCGGCGCACTCCACGGCACGTATCCGCCACGCAGAGTGCACCCGGACCGCGCAGAGTGCACCCGCACCACGCAGAGTGCACCTGGACCACGCAGAGTGTGCCCGAGCGTCCCTGGTGGCCGGGTCGGGTTCGGCTGGGCCGAAGCCGGTTCCGTTGAGATCGCGCAGCGCTGTGGTCACCCGTGAAGTCGATCACCGTTGGTGGTCAACAAGCCTCGAAGGGCAAGGAAGCAAGAAAAAGGCCGGCGCGCTCACCCGGAGGTGCTCGCGCCGGCCCATCGACAGGCGGTGCTTACGCAGACCAGATCCCCCTTGCCGGACCATCACCGGGAGCTGCGCTCGGTCCCCGCCGCGGGACGTAACCAGTGCGATCCGACGGGCATCGTTCCCTGTCGAACGAGGTTAGGCTAACCTACGCTGAGCGGCTGATGCAAGCTCTTTCCCGAAAATGATCTCGGACATTCTGGCGCACTCGAGTAGCGGGGCCCGAGCCGATTCCGCCGGGGCCACACCGACACCCATCCCATAGGCTGGCCGGCGTGCCGGACGACGATCACCCCGCGGGCGGGGAACTCCCCGACCGGACCCAGCCGTACGGCCCGCCGAGCGATCCGACCCCCGGCGTCGTCCCCGGAATCGTGCTGGACAACCGCTACCGGCTGGAGGAACTGCTCGGCCGTGGCGCCACCGCGGAGGTCTACCGGGGGCTCGACGAACTGCTCGGCCGCCAGGTCGCGGTCAAGGTGTTCCATCGCGGTCTGGGCGACCCGACGACCGTGGCGCGCCAGCGGACCGAGATGCAGGTGCTGGCCAAGCTGCACCATCCGAACCTGGTGACGGTGTACGACGCCAAGCTGGGTGTCGAACCGCCTCCCGGCGCGCCCCCGGCTGACGACGACTCCGACCTGACGTATCTGGTGATGGAACTCGTCCAGGGCGGCACCTTGGCGAACCGGATCACACCCACCGGGATGCCCCCGGCCGATGTGGCACGGATCGGCGCGGCGGTCGCCGGAGCGCTTGCCGCGGTGCATGCCCACGGCCTGGTGCACCGGGACGTCAAGCCGGCCAACATCCTGATGTCCGCCGAGGGCGACGTGAAGCTGAGCGACTTCGGCATCGCCCGGGAGCTCGCCGCCGAGCGGCTCACCGCCGCCGTCGACGTCATCGGCACCGCCGCCTACCTGAGTCCGGAGCAAGCTCGGGGCGCCGAGGTCGGACCGCCGACCGATGTGTACGCCCTTGGCCTGGTGCTCCTGGAGGCGCTGACCGGCCGACGGGAGTTTCCCGGCCAGGCGGTCGAGTCGGCGGTCGCGCGGCTGCTGCGCGACCCGGTGGTGCCGGACACCCTGCCCGGCTCCTGGCCATCCCTGCTGCGGGCGATGACCAGCGCCGATCCCGTGCGCCGGCCGACGGCCGCCCAGGTGGAGGCGACGCTCACCGGGCGCGGCGCCGTGCCGTCCCCCGCTCCCGTGTCACCGACCGCCACCCTGCCGCAGCCGGTGCCACCCCCGCCCACCCCGCCCCGGAAGTCCAACGCCGGCAAGACGTTCGCCATCACCCTGCTCGTCCTGGCGGTGGCCGCGCTGGCCGTGATCGGGGTTGTCGCGCTGATCCAGCGCAATTCGCAGACCGACACCCCGACGGTGCCGACGCCGACCACGACCAGCTCGTCGCAGCCGGCGGAGGTCACCGTCACCACACGCACCACCGAGACGGAGCGGGAGACACCGACCACGTCATCCAGGCCGACGACGTCCGCACCGACCACTCCCTCCACGACCACGAGCATCCGGACGACCCCCACCACGACGCCAACCACATCCACGACGCCGACGACCTCCAGCCCGCTGGCCGAGGAACCGACGGAGACGGCGCCCGGCACATCCTGACCGCGGGTCGCGATGGCCGCGGGTCATCCCGGAATCGTCCGATCTCAGTTCGTCGCGGCCGGATCACCGGCGTGCGGGCGCCACGGCACGAGCATCACCGGTTGGCGCGAGACCTTGAGCAGGTGGCTGGTGAACGAGCCCAGCACCAACCCGGCCATTGCGCCACGCCCGTGGCTGCCGGCGACGATGACGTCGGCGTCCTGGTCGTCGGCGAGGTCGGCGACCACCTGAGCGGGATCCCCGGCCCGGTTCGTGTTGATGACCAGATCCGCGTCGAACCCTTCGGCCTTCAGCCCGTCGACCCGACGCCGCAACTTCTCCTCGAGCGGTCGATGGTCGTCCTGCAGCAGCGGCTTGCGACCGACGTGCCAGTCCTCGTGCACGCAGACGACCGTGAGACCGGCGCCCGTCGACGCGATCAGGTCCTTGATCACCGGCAACGCCCGATCCGCGGACGGGCTCCCGTCGTTCGCCCAGACGATTCGCTTCACCATGACATCCTCCGATCTGCCTACGGTCCGGGACGGCCACTCGCCGGCCCCTGCGCCTCCCGCGGGAGGCGATACCAGCAGTCTGCGAAGCCGGCGCGACCCTGCCAATCGGGTCCACCACCCATTTTCGCCGCCTGGACGACGCGCATTCGCCTCCGCCGCCACCCCCACGGCTGCTGGGTGAGCCTCCCGGGCCCGGGGAATGGTGTCCAGCCACCATGGACAGGACCGCGTCCGGCAGTGACCCTGGGTTCATGTCCACGAGCGTTGACCAGAAGGCCCGCCGGGTGGACGCGGCCCGCCGCCGACGCCGACCGGTGACCTCCCTGTACCACCGACTGCTGCTGTTCAACGCGCTGGTCGTGCTGGTCGCCGGAATCGTCCTGATGCTCTCGCCGATTACGGTGTCCGATCCGGTGCTGTTCGCGGAGGTCGCCGTGCTCGCGATCGTCGCGGTCGCGATGGTCGCGGTGAACGCGATCCTGGTGCGGGCGACGTTGCGCCCACTGGACCGGCTGTCCGCGCTGATGGAGCGGGTCGATCTGCTCCGCCCGGGCGAGCGTCTCTCGATGCCCGCGGACCGCGACGTCGCCCTGCTGATCCGCAGATTCAACGAGATGCTCGACCGACTGGAGCACGAACGCGGGGTGAGCAGCGCCCACGCCCTCGCGGCCCAGGAGGGTGAGCGGCAACGGATCGCCCGGGAACTTCACGACGAGATCGGGCAGAGCCTGACCGCCGTGCTGCTCGGACTCAAGCGAACCGTGGACCGCGCACCGGAGGCCCTGCGCGACGAGTTGAAGGCGGTGCAGGAGACCATTCGGGGTTGCCTGGACGAGGTGCGGATGGTTGCCCGGCGGCTGCGGCCGGGCGTGCTGGAGGACCTCGGACTCGCCAGCGCGGTCGCCGCCCTGGCCAATGACTTCGCCCGCGCAGGACGCCTGGTGGTGGACGTCGCGGTCGACCCCGGCCTGCCGACACTCGGCGCGAACGCCGAGCTGGTGATCTACCGGATCGCACAGGAGGGCCTGACCAACGTCGCCCGCCATGCCGACGCCACCCGGGTCGAGATCACCCTGGTCGGCCGACCCGGATCGGTCGAGCTGAGCATCGTCGACGACGGTCGGGGCATCGACCGGGCCGCCGAAGGAGCCGGGATCCGCGGCATGCGGGAGCGGGCGTTGCTGGTCGGTGCCACGCTGTCGCTCGGTCCGGTTCCGGGCGGCGGGACCCGGTTGCGGCTGCTGGTTCCGGTGACCTCACCGCCCGGGTCGATTCCGCGGGAACCCACGGTTCCGCCGGCGATCGCGCGGCCGTGAGGTGGCGGACGTGATCCGGATCCTGCTTGCCGACGACCACACGCTGGTCCGTCGCGGCCTGCGGCTGATCCTGGACGGCGAGCCGGACCTGCGGGTGGTCGCCGAGGCGGGTGACGGCGCCCAGGCCCTCGAGTTGGCCACGCATGAGGAGATCGACGTGGCCATCTTGGACATTGCCATGCCCCGAATGACCGGGTTGCAGGCGGCGCGCGAGCTGACCCGGTTGGGTAGTCCGGTACGTGTCCTGATGCTGTCGATGTACGACAACGAGCAGTACTTCCTCGAAGCGCTCAGGGCGGGCGCCTGCGGATATGTGCTCAAGTCGGTGGCGGACCGGGACCTGGTGCGGGCGTGCCGGGCCGCCGACCGCGGCGAGCCGTTCGTCTACGCCGGCGCCATGTCCACCCTGATCGACGATTTCCTGCAACGCAGTCGCAACGGCGAGCGGATCCCGAGCAGCATCCTGACCGCCCGCGAAGAGGAGGTGGTCAAGATGATCGCCGAGGGCCACTCCTCCCGGGCGATCGCCGATGCCCTGGTGATCAGCATCAAGACCGTGGACCGGCACCGGGCGAACGTGCTGCACAAGCTCGGCCTGCACGATCGGCTGCAGCTCGCGAAATACGCGATCCGAGCCGGCCTGATAGAACCCTGAGCATGTTGGGGGCTCAGGGCCGGCTGCGGTCAGCGGTGACGGCAGCGTGTTCGCCGTCGGCCGGACGGTACAAGTGCGGATGTACCCTGCGTACGTGCAGACCCTGACCCAGGGGGAGGTTCTCGCCCGCTTCGGCGCCGCTCTGTCCGACCCGACCCGGTCCCGGGTCCTGTTGGCGTTGCGCGAAGCGCCGGCCTACCCGGCCGAGTTGGCAGACCTGCTCGGCGTGTCCCGGCAGAGCCTGTCCAACCACCTGGCCTGCCTGCGCGGCTGCGGGTTGGTCGTCGCGGTACCGGAGGGCCGGCGGGTCCGGTACGAGCTGGCGGACGGCCGGCTGCGGCACGCGCTCACCGATCTGCTCGGGGTCGTGCTCGCCGTCGACAGCGACCACGTCCATCGCAGCTCGTCGGCCTGACGGACGAACGAGGCGCCCCGGACCGGGTGGTCCTGGGCGCCTCGACGGGTTCGCGGGCGATCAGTCGGAGGCGCGCAGCCGCTCGCGCAGCTCGGCGACGTTGCCCGACTTCGGCAGACCTCGGCTGACCAGCTCCTCCTGGAGTTGCACCTTGGTCCAGCCCTCGTAGTCCTCCGCTTCGGCCTCGTCCTCGAGTTCCTCGGCCGCCTCTTCGATGGCCTCCTCGACCGCCTCCTCAGCGGCTTCTTCGACGGCTTCTTCGACGGCTTCCTCCAGCGCCTCCTCGGCGGCGGCCTCCTCGGCTTGCTCAGCCGCCGTGTCCGAGCCACCCGGCGTCACCGCGGCCAACGCCTGCTCGCCTGCCTTGGTCACCTGCTCGGCAATGTCCGAGAGCGGCGCGGACAGCGTCTTGGCCTGCTTGCGGGCGAGTTCCAAGATCTGTTCGGCCTGCCGGCGAGCGGCTTCGATGATGGCCTCCGCGTTCTCCCTGGCCGCTTTGCTCGCGGCCTCCGCACGCTCCTTGGCGGTCTCGATGATCTCCTCGGCCTGCTTGCGGGCGGCCTCGGTGCGCGCGGTCAGGTCCTCCCGGACGGATTCGGCGGCCTTGCGGGCGGCCTCGGTGCGCGACTCCACCTGTTCGCGCAGGGTCTCGCCGGCCGACTCGAGTTCCTCCCGCGCCGCCTCACCGACCCGCTCGCTCACGCCGAGCATCTTGTGGGCGAAATCGCGCTGGCCCTCGAGCATCTTCTCCGCGAAATCGAAGACCTGGTCGATCACGGCGTCGGGATTCGGCGCCTTCCCGGGCGCGTCGCTGATCTTTCCGAACGCTTCCTGGGTGATCTTCGTCCAGGTCTCCACGGCATCGACCGCCTGTGCCTGGGTGGAGCGCACGGCTGCCGCGAACTGTTCCTGAGGGGAAGACATGACGTTCCTTCCGGTCAACGCCGCATCGTGATCAACACCGTGGCGCGGCTGGGTCAGGGTGAATTTGGCCGGCACCACGTTATCGACATTTGGGCGCAGACAACACCGGCTCACGACACGATCGATGGCCGGGAACGAATCCCACCGACCGGCCGAGCCAGGGCCGTTCCGAAATCCGCGTGACCGACCGGTGACCCGCGATCCGCCCGGCCCGTTGACGAGAGGGCCCGGGAGCCCGCCACCACCGGTGGCCGCGGCCGTCCGAAGCGGCGGCCGCCCGGCGAAACCCGCGACAGCGCGGTGACTTTCCGCGTCCGGGGGGACGGTCGGCCGCGGCGGGTCGAGGCCGACCGCATGCATCCTCCGGTGGGCGCGCCCAGGCCGGTGCCCCTGACGGCGGAACTCCCGGCTCGCCGGCGTCAGGTGTTGCGCGACTCACGATTTCGATCGCCGGCATCCGGTGCGGCGACGGTGTCCGGAGTCACAGGCCCTTTGTTAGCCAGTTAGCTGCACAGACAGCTAACCTGCTAACAGGCGCCGGGCTGGCCGGTGCCCATCAACGTTGAGGAGTGCCCCAATGGCAACCGCCACCAAGGCCGCGCAGAGCGGGGCCGAGAACGCCGTCGCGCAGGTCACCGAGACCATCTCGTCGACCGTGTCCAAGGCCACCGCCGTCGCGAATGACCTGGTCACCAAGACCACCGATGCGCTCACCCCGGTCGTCAAGTCGGCCGAGGCGAAGACCCAGGAGCTGACCGCCGCCTTCGCCGAAGAGGTGAAGAAGGCCGAGGCCAAGGGCCAGGAGCTGACCGAGCAGTTCACCGCCGAGGTCCGCAAGGCCGAGGCCCGGGCGCAGGAGCTCACCGAGGCGTGGGTCGCCGAGTACAAGAAGGCCGAGGCCAAGGCCCAGGAGTACGCCGAGGCGTTCACCGCCGAGGTCAAGAAGGTCGTCGTGATCTCCGTCGACACCTACCAGGAGGCCGTCAAGCGGTATCTGGACCTGACCGTCGAGTTCGTCGACGCCTTCAAGAACGACGCGGTCAGCGACCTGACCCGCAAGAACGCGAAGGCGATCACCGATCTGGTCGACGCTTCCGTGGGCCAGGCGCGCGACCTGCTCAAGTAGGAGCGACCGGCGGGATTCACCCGAGACCTGAAGGGGCGGGCGGCACCAGCTGTCCGCCCCTTTGGCCTATCCCGGGATTCGCCACCCGGCGATCGGACGCCCCGCGGGTCACAGGATGTCGCCCGGCCGGTAGCCCGCCGCTTCCGGATGCCGCCCCCTCAGCTCGCCGATCCGCCGGATCACCGCGGTCGTCTGCCGTTCGGCGAGTCCGGTGAACGAGAGCCGGTCCGCCAGCAGGGCCGCCAACTCGTCGCGGGTCAGCGGCAACCGTCCGTCGGCGGCCAGCCGGTCGAGCAGATCGTTGTCCACCTGCCCCTTCTCCCGCATGGCCAGCGCCACGGCCACCGCGTGCTCCCTGATCACCTCGTGCGCGGTTTCCCTGCCCACCCCGGCGCGCACCGCGGCGATCAGCACCTTGGTGGTGGCCAGGAACGGCAGGTACCGCTCGAGCTCCCGCTCGATGACCGCCGGATGCGCCCCGAAGTCGTCCAGGATGGTCAGGAAGGTCTCGATCAGTCCGTCGATGGCGTAGAACGCGTCGGGCAGGGCGACCCTGCGGACCACCGAGCAGAACACGTCACCTTCGTTCCACTGCGCGCCGGCCAGTTCCCCGGCCATCGACGCGTAGCCGCGCAGGATCACGGCCAGGCCGCAGACCCGTTCGCACGAACGGGCATTCATCTTGTGAGGCATCGCCGACGAGCCGACCTGACCCGGCCGGAAGCCCTCGGTGGCCAGCTCAGCACCCGCCATCAGCCGGATGGTGGTGGCCAGCGACGCGGGCCCGGCCGCCAGTTGCACCAGAGCGGAGACCACCTCGTAGTCCAGGGACCGCGGATACACCTGGCCGACGCTGATCAGCGACCGGCCGGACGGCGAGAGCTGGCCAACCACCTTTGATTCCAGCAGGTCGACGTCCTCCGGTTCGCCGAGCAGATCGAGCATGTCCTGGGCGGTACCGACCGGACCCTTGATGCCACGCAGGGGGTACCGCTCAAGCAGACCGTCGATCCGCTCGTAGGCCAGCAGCACCTCCTGGGCGGCCGAGGCGAACCGCTTGCCCAGCGTGGTGGCCTGCGCAGGCACGTTGTGCGACCGGCCGGCCATCACCACATCGGTGAACTCCGCGGCACGACGGCCGAGCCGGTCCAGGACGGCGACCGTGCGATCCCGGATCAGCGTGAGCGAGCGGACGATCTGGCCCTGTTCCACGTTCTCGGTGAGATCGCGACTGGTCATGCCCTTGTGCACCTGCTCGTGCCCGGCCAGCGCGTTGAACTCCTCAATACGGGCCTTGACGTCGTGCCTGGTCACCCGTTCCCGGGCGGCGATGGAAGCGAGGTCGACGTCCTCGACCACGCGTTCGTAGTCGGCGAGGACCTCGTCGGGAAGGTCGAGCCCGGCCGCCCGTTGGGCTCGGAGCACGGAGATCCAGAACCGCCGCTCGGCGGCGATCTTGTTCTCCGGTGACCAGATCGCCACCATCTCCGGCGACGCGTAACGCTGGGCAAGCACGTTCTCAACCGCGGTTTCGCTCACCCGGCGATTCTCCCAGCCGATGACGCCGTCCGGATTCACCGGGCTGGAGCAGGCATTCACCGCCACAGCCTCAGCGCTGCCGACGGATCGCCCCGCTGAGGAATTCCTCGAAGTCGACGGTGCCGAAGGTGTTGTCCGGAGTGAGGTTCCATCCATCCCGGTACGCGCGCATCACCTTGCCGGGCAGCCGCACGTCGATGATCCGGCGCTTGCGGTTCGCGGCGGCGAGGTACTGCCGGGCCAGGTCCTCGATGGTCTGCACCAGCGGCCCGCCGACGTCGGTGGCGCGACCGGCCGGTTCCGCCAGGGCCAGGTCGACCAGCCGTCGCGCGGCGTCCCGGGTGTCGATGGGTTGGAACTGCAGACCGGCGGGCAGCGGCATCACCGGGGACCGGGCCATGTTGCGCAGGATGGTCAGCACGAGATCGTGGAACTGGGTGATCCGTTGCACCGTCCAGGGCAGCTCTCCGCGCCCCACGATGCCCTCGATGCCGGCCTTGTACCGGTACATCTTCAACGGGATCCGGTCGACCCCGACGATGGAGACGTAGACGAAGTGCGGGGAGCCGCCCAGCAGGGCGGTGTCGATCAGGCGTCGGGTGCCGCGCACGTCCTGGTCCATGTGCCGATAGTTGGTTGCGCAGTGGATGATCGCGTCCACATCCGCCACGGCGTCGGCCACGCGCTCGCCGGTGACGAGCTCGCCGATCACCCACTGGGCCTGCGCCGGGTCGGCCGAGTTCCGCTCGCGCCGGCTCAGAATCCTTGGCGTACGGTCTCTTTCGATTAGCTCGGCGACGACTGCCCGGCCCAGGGTGCCGGTCCCCCCGGTGACCAGGATCGGTCTTTGCATGCCTGGAAGGCTCTCATGGCCCTCCACCGGATCACGACCCGGGACATCGTCAGGCGTGACGACCGGCGGCCATCGGTCCGGACGTGCCCGCCGGGACCCGCACCATCCGGGTCAGGTCGGGACGGACGGACGGCTGCCGCCGGATCGCCCGGGGTGCCGGCCGTGGCGCCGTCGTCGACGCGGTGGCCGATCCGCGCCCGGCACCGGCATTGGAGTTCGATTCGATGTCGACGTCGAACAGATCGTTGGGAGTGCAGCGCAGCGCGGTGCACAACGCGAGCAGCGTGGACAAGCGCACCTGGCTGGGTTCACCGGTCAGCAACGCTCCGACAGACGGAGCCGACAGCGGGTACTGGGCCTCGTCAGCGAGCAGCCGCCGCAGTTCCGTCGCCGTCCATACGCCGCGCTCTGCGGCCGCCATCCTGAGTCTCCACCGGATCATCAACGCTTGCGCAACCCCTCTCTCACGCTGCCTGACGCTGGCAGGCGCTGCCTGATGACGCAGACCATAGCACCGTTAGGCCTAGATTGTCCTACGATCTATCACTAATTGTTCGAGAATCTTCTCCAGGTTGTCCGATGATCTGGCGGTCTAGGCTGCGGGTATGGACCCCCGGCCCGCCACGACCGCCGACCGGGCGCCCGCCGGCCCGGACCGGGTCGACGGTCCGGTCGCACCGGCATCGACACCTGCGCGGGCGGCACAGACGCTGCGCGACCAGATCGTCCAGGGCCGCTTCGCACCCGGTTCCCGCCTTCGCGAGGAGGCGGTGGCCGAGGCGCTGCGGGTCTCCCGCAGCACCATCCGCGAGGCGTTCGCGGAACTCGCGGCGGACCGACTGGTCGTCCGGGAACCGAACCGGGGGGTCTTCGTCGCCAGCCTGACCGGCGCCGATGTGCTGGACATCTTCGGCGCCCGGCGGGCAATCGAGCTGGGCGCCGCCCGCGGCGGCGGCTCTCAGGTCATCGTGGCCAACGTGCGGCTGGCCGTGACCGACGGAGTCCAGGCGGCAAGGGACGGTGACGGCGAAGCCGCGGCCAGGGCCGATCAACATTTCCACCGGGCGCTGGTGGCACTGTCGGCCAGCGCCCGGCTGAATCGGGTGATCCGCCAACTGCTGGCCGAGCTGCAGTTGGTCCTCAACGCGCACGGCGTCGGCCACGCCCTGTACATGCCCTTCGCCGACGACAACCGGCGGATCTACGACATGCTCGCCGCCGGCGACCATGCCGGCGCGGCCACGGCACTGGACGACACGCTCACCCGCACCGAGCGGGCGATCGTGGCCGCCGTCCTGCGAGCGTCGAGCTGATCGCCTTCGGAAGGTTGCTCGTGGAGCTGCGTAGGAAAGCTGCCTCAGGAAAGCTGCCGTGGGAAAGTTGCCTCAGAAATGAAGGTGCCACCTTTTTCGTTGAGTCGGCGCCTCAGATAATCATCCGTCGACGTCATGGGTGGCTGTCAACCCTTGACGTGCCGGCCCCGGGAATTATTGTTCGGGATACGCACAGCATTTCCTACCCGGTCTGACGCCCGCACGGGAAACGGCGGTTGCCGCGTGCCTGTCGACAGCTACCGGCCCGTGGAACTGCCTGCTCGCCAACGTGACTCGAAGGAGAGGATCGCGAATGACCACACACGTGCTCGACTTCTCCGCCGGCGACCCGGACCAGCACTGTCTGCTCGTCGACAAAGGGACGGACGCGGTCGGAACGACGAGGGCGAGATTACCGGTGCCGCTCCGATTGTCCGCCACCGCAGCGACCTGCCGCGGAAATCCGGTGCGACCGGAAACGGGCCGCGCGGCCCTGGCTGGATGACCCGGCGTGAACAAGCTGACCGACGTCTCGGCCCTGCCCGGACCGAACGCGGACCTGTGGGACTGGCAGTTGCGGGCTCGCTGCCGGGAGCTGCCCCATACGGTGTTCTTCCACCCGTGGGGCGAGCGCGGGGAGCGCCGACACGAGCGTGAGGCGACCGCCAAGCTGGTCTGCCGGTCGTGCCCGGTGATCGCCGAATGCGCCGCTCACGCGCTGGCCGCCCGGGAGCAGTACGGCGTGTGGGGCGGCATGGGCGAGGACGAGCGCCGCGCCATCCTGCGTGGGTCCGGCCGGCGGGACCGTCGACCCAGGGCGATGCCCGCGCCGGTCGGGGGTTCCACGTTCGCCTGCGAGCCGGGAGGATAGAGGGCCCAGACGCCAACGGGAGGAGCCGGCGATGACGCTGGGCAGCGGATGGCTCGACGACTCCTTCACCAACGGATCGGTGGTCCAGGCGTTCCTGCACAACCAGGCCGACGTCGGCGATCTGACCGCCAGGGCCGCCGGTGGCCGGGTCGCCCGGCTGCCCGAGCTTGCCCTGGCGGACACCGGCGGACCGGTGGTGTACGCGAACCAGGCGATCCTCTTGCGGCCGGTGCAGGCGTCCGACGACGAGTTGCTCGACCAGGTGGACGCGTTCTTCGCCGGCCCGCACCCGGCGGTCGTGCTGTCGGTCTGGCCGACGCCGGACCTGTCGGTCCGCGGCTGGCGTCTGGTCGGCCATCCGATGTTTGTCGTGCGCGCGCCGGGCATTCATGAGACGCCGTCGCCGCCCGGGGTCACGGTGGTGCGCGTCGACAACGCGGTCGACCTCGCCGTTGCCGAGCGCGTGGCCATCGACGGCTACCCGTTGCCCGAGGCGGACGGCATGCCGCCGTACGCAATGTTCGGTACCTCGCTGATCGGCGGTCCGCTGCGGATCCGGGTCGCCTACGTGGACGGCCGCCCGGCCGCGCTGGGCTCCGGGCACGTCGGCCACGGGGTGGTGAACCTGTGCCTGGCCGCGACCATGTCGCCTGCCCGCCGCCGCGGTGCGTGGCGGTCGCTGGTCTGGGCCCGGGTGGACGATGCGCCCCACCTGCCGGCCGTCGCCTTCACCAGCGACGACAGCCGGCCCGGGTTCCTGCGGTTGGGGTTCCTGCCGATCACCCGGTTCACGTTGTGGCTCAAACCGGGCGGTCAGCCCAGTGTCCCCAGCACCGCCGCGGCGGCCACCGACAGCTGATCCGCGGACAGCCCGGACGGGATCGGCGCGATCCCGGTGGCCGGCCGCCCGCCGACCTCGACCTCGTACCCGTTGCCGTAGGCGTACACGGACAAATTCCCGGAGTCGTTCGTGACGTACTGATCGCCGCCCCGGGCGACGCACCTGGCCCCTGTCTCGCTCG
Source organism: uncultured Actinomycetes bacterium (assembly GCA_964476495.1). Classification (GTDB taxonomy): domain Bacteria; phylum Actinomycetota; class Actinomycetes; order Mycobacteriales; family Nakamurellaceae; genus Nakamurella. Next base: position 27,269 of record CAYZBB010000070.1, read on the forward strand.
CCGATTGCGCACACGCGCCCGGCTCGGCCCGGATCACCCGCACCACCAGTTGGGTATCCGGTGCGGTGCCGGCGAGTGACGCCCCGGCGACCGGGTCGGCCGGACACCCAAGGCCCAGCAGCCCGGGCGGCCCGAACGCGCCGTCGGGCAGCGAACCCACCAACGCCGCGGCGGCCGCGGCCGACAGGGCGGGCCAGCAACTCACGGCGACGCCGCCGCCGGTGCCCGTGTCGGTAGGTGCCACGCCTTCGGGCACCGGCAGGACCTCGGTCAACGCACCCTCGCCGGGTGGCGGCCGGTTCGCGTCCGGGTTCGACGGGTCGACCGTTGCCGTCCCCGCTCCGCCCGTCGGGTTGGCCTCGGCCCCAATGTCCTGTTCGGCCTCGGCGGCCGGCGCGCCGGTCCCCGCGGCAACGGTTCCCCCGGCTGCGGTCCCCCCGGCGTTCGCCGCAGCGGTCTCGGCCGAGGCACGGGCCGCGGCGTCGGGGGCGGCGGAGGTGTTGCTGCCCGAGTTCGAGACGGTCAGCGGGACGACGATCGCGGCGACGCCCACCGCGCACGCGGCGATGAGTCCGCCGATCAGTCCGTTCCGCCGGCGCCTGGTCCGCCGGTCGGCATCCTGCCGAACGGCCAGCACATGCAGCTCACCCGTGGTGGTGCGGTCCGCCTGTTGCGCGGCGACGGGAAGGGCGGCAGATCGCACAGCGGGCAGCTGCGTCGCGGCGGGTGACTCCACGATTCCGTCCCCGGAGTCGCCCGGGCCGGGGGCGTCGGGTACGTCGGGTACGTCGGGTACGTCGGGTGCGTCGCCGTGAGCCGCAGCCTTCGCCGCGGCGATCACCGACAGCGCGGAGACCGAGGTCGGCGGCGCGTCTGGATCGTCCGCCAGATCGGTGAGCAACAGGCCGAGTGCCTGGCCGTCACCGGTCAGGTCGTCGGGATCGGTCGGGCTGGTCGTCACCGCCCACCTCCGCTGACCGCGCCCTGGCGAATCAGGGCCTGTTTCATGGCCGCCAGTCCCCTGGCGGTCTGCGACTTCACGTTGCCCTCCGAGCACTCCATCGCGGCCGCGGTGGCTGCCACGTCCAATCCGTCGAAATACCGCAGCACCAGCATCGCCCGCTGACCGGGCGGGACCTCGTCGAGCGCCATCCGGACCAGCTGCCGGTCGGCCACCATGGATGCCAGATCCAGGCCGGGCGCCGGGGTCTCGGGAACCGCGTCCACGGCCCGTTCGCGGTGCCATGGACGGCGCGATTCGTCGACCGCCGCTCGCATCAGGCAGCGCCGCACGAAAGCGTCGAGAGCCGCGTAGTCGCGGATGTCCGACCAGGCCCCGTACAGCTTGACGAACGCGATCTGGGTCAGGTCGTCGGCGCGATGCCAGTCGCCACACAACAGGTAAGCCGTGCGCCGCATCCGTTCCCGCCTGGCAGTGACATACACGGAGAACTGCGCCTCCTCCTCCGGTGACAACCGTGCCTCCAACTACTGACGGGAAAAGGACGGACAGTGATGTCTGGATGGTTGCATGCCGACGAACGATCGTCGTCACTCGTTCGGCTCATCATCGGTGTGGTCGAGCCACTCAGGTCATGCTCGTCGTCCAGACGACCGGCGTGGTGGGCGCCGCCGAACCGCCGGCCGGTTCCGCGGTGATCGCCATGCCGACCTCGCCCGGACGCGTCGTTTCGGTGACCACCTGCTGTTGCCCGTCCGCGGCCTGCGGCAGCACCCCCAGCGAGCGGGGCGCGGCGGCGGGATCGGCGGACAACGCCCACAGCTGGTACGTCCGCTCGTCCGGCAGCGCCGGCAGGCCGCTGACCTCGACCGTGGCTGCCGAGCAGGACGCCGCATAGTCCACCGACCCTGACCCGTGGTCCGGGGTGTAGCGCGTGCGGTCGGCGGCGCCGGCCACACACTGCTCCGTCGTCTGGGCCACCTGTTCCCCCCGGCCGCCGGTCTGGCTGATGACCACCGCACCGGCACCGATCGCCACCGCGGCGACCGCCGCCGCGATCAGCGCCGCCGGCCGGCGGTACCAGGGTCGCAGCGGCAAGACCTGGGCCGTTGCCGAGGACTCGTCCTGGGCGCCGTGACGGCCGGGGTACGGCTCGCTGGCGGCCGCGGGCTCCACCGATGGTTCGATCGGTGGCGGCCCGGCGAGCGGCGGCAGCTGCGGCGTCACCGCGATGGCCGCCAGCACCGATCGGCGCAGGGAGGCCGGCGGGGCCTGGGCCGCCACGGACGCCAGCATGGCGACGGTCTCCCGGAAGCCGGCCAGTTCCGCCCGGCACGACTCGCACGCCCGGAGGTGTTCCTCGACGGCCGCGGTCTCCGGCACCGGGAGCGCACCCACGGCCAGCGCACCGGTGTCCAGATGCATGTCCGGACTGGTCACGTCGTCACCCCCAGACAGTCCCGCAACCTGATCAGCCCGTCCCGCAGCCTCGTCTTGACCGTCGGGAGCGGTGCGGTCAGCAACTCGGCCACCTCCCGGTAGGTGTAGCCACTGAAGTACGCGAGGGTGATCGACTGCCGCTGCAGCTCGGTCAGGGTGCCCAGGCATCGCTGCACGGCGCGCCGCTCGAAGCCGGACTCGACCGCCTCGACCACCGTGTCCACGTCACGTTCGGTGGAGGACCTGGCGACCCGCACCTCCCGGTCGGTGGCGGCCTGCGCCGACCGCACCCGGTCGACGGCGCGGGCGTGGGTGAGGGTCATGATCCACGACGTGGCCGACCCCTTCGCCGGGTCGAATCGGCTCGCCCGCCGCCAGATCTCCAGGAACACTTCCTGCGCGACCTCCTCGGCCTGCCCCGGGTCCCGGACGATCCGCCGGGCCAGGCCGAACACCCGCGCCGAGAACGCGTCATAGAGCTGCTCGAAGGCGTCCTCCCGGCCCACCGCCGTCAGCCGGAGCAGTTCCTCCGGGCCCAGATCCGCAGGCCGGTCCGGCACGGCGGACAGTGGCCGTGCCTTCCCGTCGGACGATCGGCGAGGTCGGGTGGGGTCAGGTGGCGACATGGGCGGTTCCTCGTGCCGGTTCGATTCGCAGCCGGTGAACACCCGGTATTCGAGGATGGCACGCCATGGGATGGGTCGGCGACACCCAGCCCATCGCCGGCCCATCGGGCCCGCCCGAACGGCGAGCCCGACTTTCTTACGACCCCGTGACGGGCGCTGGAATCCCGGGCGGGAAGGCGGACGATGGGCAGGTGGCCGTGTCCAACGAACTCCCCCCGGGCGCCGATGTTTCCGCCGGATCGCCCGCGGTCGGAGGCGGTTGGCGTCCGGGCCTGGCCGCCTCGGCCGTGGTCGGGATCGTCGCGCTCGGCCTGACCATCGGTGTGGCCGAACTGCTGGCCGGACTCGGCGCCCTGGTCGGCCTGACCAACCCGGCGGCGTCGCCGCTGGCCTCGCTCGGCCAGGCGTTCATCGTGCTGACCCCCGAATGGCTCAAGCAATTCGCGATCAGCACGTTCGGCGAACACGACAAGATCGCTTTGGGTGTCGGGATGGGCCTGACGCTGCTGCTGGTGGGCGCTGTCGTCGGCATGATCGGTCGCGACCGGCCGCGGGTTGCCGCCGGCATTGCCGTCGCACTGGTCGCGGTCGCGGCCACCGCGATCCTGACCCGGCCCGAGTCATCACCGTTCGACCTGGTGCCCCTACTGCTGGCCGCAACGGCCGGGATCACGTTCCTGGTCAACGTCTTTCGCCGGCAATTGGCTCCGCCGACGACTCCGGACGGCGCCGGGCCGACCCTGTCTGCGTCCCTGTCCGCGGAGAACCCCAAACCCGAGCGGGCGGGCGCCGGGCACCCCATGCTGGCGGCGGTTCCGGCGCACCCGTCGAGCCGCCGGGACTTCTTCCGGTTCGTGGGCATCGGCGCCCTGATCGCGGTCGCGGCGGGCGCGGTCAGCCGTTGGATTCCCAGCGCCGCCGACGTCGCCGCCAGCCGCGGGGCGGTGTCGTTGCCGCCCGCGACGGGGTCCGGGACCGGTCCCGTCGCCACTCTCGACGACGTCCCGGGGATCACTCCGTTCGTCACGCCCAACGCCGACTTCTACCGGATCGACACCGCGTTCGTGGTGCCGCGGATGAC
>CAYZBB010000071.1:0-31044 GCA_964476495.1 uncultured Actinomycetes bacterium
CCGAAGCCCGCAACGTCGTCCTCCTCGGCCCGCCCGGCACCGGCAAGACCCACCTGGCCACCGGGCTCGGCATCGCCGCAGCGAACCACGGCCACCGCGTCTTGTTCGCGACCGCGACCGAATGGGTCACCCGGCTCACCGACGCCCACCGCGCCGGACGACTACCGCAAGAGCTGGCCAGGCTGCGGCGCTACGGGCTGATCATCGTCGACGAGGTCGGCTACCTGCCCTTCGAGCAAGACGCGGCGAACCTATTCTTCCAACTCGTCTCATCGCGATACGAGCACGCCTCGCTGATCCTCACCTCGAACCTGCCGTTCAGCGGCTGGGGCGGCGTCTTCGGCGACCAGGCCGTGGCCGCCGCGATGATTGACCGAGTCGTCCACCACGCCGACGTTCTCACCCTGAAGGGCGCCAGCTACCGGCTACGCAACCGCGGAATCGACACCCTACCCAGCATCAGAACCCACGACACCGCAGACTGAAGCCACGAACCGGTGGCCTCGTTTTCGATCGTCGGATCGGCCTCACTTTGGAGCGTTGCCGACACCCCGAGCGCCGAAACCCTGTCAAGAACCCTGGCACACACGCGGTCGGCGGAAAGTGTGCCAAAACCGTGGGAGTAACGGCGTCCGTCCTCCCAAGTTCTGCGGCACGGGACACCGATACTGTCCCGTGCCAGGGAAAATGGGAGCTGTGCCAACTTCGTGGGAGTAACGGGGGAGCCGTGCCAGATTCGTGGGAGTAGCCTCGGCCCCTGCCCTGGTCAGCGGCCTGTCGCCCAGCCGCAGTGGTTCCCCCGAGCGCCGAAACCCTGTCAAGAGCCCTGGCACGCGGTCGGCGGAAAGTGTGCCAAAACCGTGGGAGTAACGGCGTCCGTCCTCCCAAGTTCTGCGGCACGGGACAGATACCGTCGGACCGCAGCGCGCTGAGCTGCGGGAAGAGGTGACGGGATGGGCACGAAACCGCCCAGGACGGCGCCGAATAATTCGACCAACGCGGCACCGGACGCGCCCGACGGGCCGGGTCGCCGGGCGGTCGCCGAGCTGGTCTGCGCGCATCCGCCGGGACGCGCACGTGGACCTGGCCCGCGCCCCGGCCGCCCTGGCCGGGGTTGCGGCGGCGGGGGACTGTCGGTGCCGCGTGCTGAACTGCGGGCACGGTGGTTCGGTCGGCAGGGGAGCGCAGCGATGAACACGATCATGAACACAGTCATCGACGCCACGGTCATGGATGCGTCGGACGGGCTGACGGTGTCGATGGTGGAGGTGGACGCCGCGGTCGCCCGGGCGGTGCTGTCCCCGCAGCTGGCCCTGGTCGGGGTCGATCTGGAGCATCCGGCGGTGGTCGCGGTGCTGGCGGCGGTGGTGGCCGCCGGCTGGCGCCCCCCGGTCAACCCGGGGGACGGCGGCATTCTCACCCGCCACGTCGACCCGGTGCCACCGCTGCCGCTGTTCGGTGATTCCGACGGAATCGCCGCCCCGGAGTGGTCGGCGCCGCCCGAGCGGACGCGGTGACCGTCCAGACGGTGGGGGAGCGTGCCGCCCTGGGCAGTACGGCGCCGAACGCGGTGGCGTCGGTGGTCGAGGCGGCACGTGCCGACGAACCGCCGGCGTGGTCCGACACGGTGTCTGAGGCGGCCTCCGATGCGGTGGTCGACTCGGAGTTTCCCAGCGCCCGGCTGGCCCGGCTCGCGCGGGACGCGGCCGCGGCGGCTCGGGCCCAGTCGCCGTCGTCGGCCGACGCCACCGGAATCGACCTGCTGCCCCCGGAGGTGGTCGCCGACCTGTCCCGGGTGGTGGACGCCTCCCTCACGCGGGCGTCCCGGCGGGCCTACCGCGCCGACTGGCACCGGTTCACCGGCTGGGCAACCAGGAACGGGTACCCGTTCCTGCCGGCGCCGCCGGCGGTCCTCGCCGCCTACGTCACCGCGGCCGCCGCCGCGCAGCGGCCGAACGGCACCTTCGCGTACGCGCCGGCGTCACTGACCCGCTGGGTCAGTTCAATCAACCAGGTGCACGCCGCGGCGAACCTGGATCCGCCCGGGCGGTCGGAGCTGGTCCGCCGCGCGCTGGCCGGGATCCGCCGGATCCGCAAGACCCCACCGGTGCGGCGGGCACCGCTGCTGCTCGAGGACATCCGGGGTCTGGTCGACTGGCTCGCCCTGATGGCGGGCGGCTGGCCGGCGGGGGTGGCCGCCCGCCGCGACACCGCCCTGCTGCTCATGGGATTCGCCGGCGCCTTCCGCCGCTCCGAGCTGGTCGGCCTGACGGTGGGGGACGTGACCGCGCACCGGACCGACGGCCTGCACGTGCGGCTCCGCTCGTCGAAGACGGACCAGGAGGCCCGGGGTCGGGTGGTGGCGTTGCCGTACGGGCGGGACCCGGTGACCTGCCCGCCCTGCGCGTGGGTGCGGTGGACCGAACTGCTGCACGCCGCCGACACCGCCGCGGAGGGCAAGCGGCGGGCGACGGTGATGCGGGTGCTGCGCCGGCAGGCCGCCCACGACCACGCCATCGACCCCACTACCGCCGCCGATGAGGATCCGGGTGCGGGCCGACTGCACGTGTGCCGGACTGGCCGGCTGCCCGACCCGGTCGACCCGGCGCGGGTGTTGTTCCCGTCGGTGCACGGCACCGGCGTCATCCGCACCCGGCCGATGTCCGGCGACGCGGTGTACTGGATGATCCGCAGCCGCGCCGAACAGGCCGGCTACACCACCACCGAGATCGGCAAGCTGGGCGGGCATTCGTTGCGGGCCGGGTTCGTCACCGAAGCCTTCCGGGCCGGCGCCGACGCGCACCAGATCATGCGGCAGACCGGGCACCGCTCTCACGCCGTCCTGGAAGGTTACGCCCGCGAACACGCCCCCCTGGTGGCGAACGCGGTCACCCGGATCGGCCTCTGACCATGAGCCCCACCACCGACGACGAATCCGGACGGTCGTGGGCGCCGCGGACCCGCGCCACGTACGCGGCGGACTGGGCCCTGTTCACCGACTGGTGCGACGCAACCGACCACATGCCGCTGCCGGCCGACCCGACCACCGTGCTGGAGTTTCTCGCCGACTGCCCGGCCGCCCCGGCCACCCGCCGGCGGCGGGTCATCGCGATCGACCACCACCACACCGCCACCGGGTATCCACCGCCCGGCGCCGACCCCCGGCTCCGGGACGTGCTCGGCCGGCCGCCCACCGAGCCGCCGCCGGCGACCCGGCAGGTCCGGGAGCGGGTGGACGCGGCCCTGCGGGTGCTGCCCAGCCGCGGCTGGACCGGTGGGCTGTTCGGCCGGCGGGACCGGTGCCTGCTGGTGCTCTCCCAGTCGGCGCGGATCCCGCATCGGCATCTCGCCCGGCTGACCGCCGGTGACGTCACCGTCGCCGACAGGGTCGCCACCATCATGGTCGCCGGCGAGACCCGGACGGTGCAGGCGGTGGACGATCCGGTGCTGTGCGGGCCGTGTGCGGTCGCCCGCTGGCTCAGGGTGCACCGGGTGCTCGCCGACCCCCGGTTCGGCACCCGGACGGTCGCGGAACTGTTCGACCGGGCGAACGAGCCGACGGACACCTCGGCTCATGCCTGCCGGGGGGCGACGCCGTCGACCGACGAGTGGGCGACCATCCCGTTGCTGCCGCCGATCGATCAGTGGGGCGCCTGCCCCCCGTTCCCGATGACCCGGCTGTCCCCGCACGCGGTGTCCCGGCACACCCGGGACCTGCTCGCCGGCGTCGTCACGGCCCACCGGGTGCTGCCCGTCCACCCGGCCGCGGCCCAGGAGGAACCGGCCCGGCCCGGAGTGGTGGCCGCCCCCTACACCCAACGGCAGTGGCGGACCGGATGGGACCGGCGCCGAGCCGACCTGACCGACCTGGCCGGCGTCGCCGACGAACTCGACGCCGTCGATCGGCGGGCCGCGGAGATCAACCAGCGGATCGACCAGCTCCTGACGATGGCGACGGCTCCGTGATGACCATCATCGCGGGCCCGCCCCGGCCACGCCGTCGACCAGGCGGCGGCGACCAACCCCGACTCGACCAGTTGGTGCAGCCGACCGGGCCGACCCGAAAATCGTCCAACAGGCTGTCCTTGGTTTCGTCAAAGGGGGGCACCCACTAGCCCCAAGTCCGCCGCGGGTCGACGTGTCGTCGCAGGTCCATGGCATCGTGGAGGACTCGACCGATGACCAGCGTGTCACCGTCGCGTCGACAGACGAGGAAGTGTCGCGGTCGGTGGACTCTGCCTCCGGGGGCGCGGGCGCGGCTGCGCGAGAGGTGCCAGGTGAAGACGCCCTCCCCGAGTTCCGGGTGCCGTGTGTGTCCGCCGTCGTCGCTACGGGAGGCGGCGTCGCGGATGGCGGCGGCGATCAAGGCCCCGTAGCGCTTGCGTGCTTCCTCCCCGAACTGTTCGTGGGACCACGCGAGGATCGAGACGATATCGGCGCGGGCGGTCCGAGTGAGGCGGTATTCCGCCATCAGCCTGCCGACTGCGCCTGTGCTGCCGCGTGGATGCCCAGTTGGCCGATGAAGTCGTCGAGGTTCTCATCGGCGATGTCGTCGTAGTGGCCCGAAGCGAGGTCTGCCCACCCCTTGTCGGCAGCCTCGCGCAGGCCGGCGATCCTGGCCGCGTTCTCCGCCTCCTGGTGCTCCAGGAGGCGCAGCCCCTCGCGGAGCACCTCGCTGGCATTCTGGTACCGCCCAGATGCCACCAGGGACTCAACGAGCTCATGCTGGTGCTGACTCAAGACAACGTTCCGGGTCGCCACGACAACCACCTCCGTTGGCAGTTTATGCCAATGAGCAGGGTCGGCCGGGCATCGACCGTCCGACGCAACGCCGCCTGCTCCGACCGCGCACCCTGATCGCCAGGACGGGTGACATCCTGCGGGACCGGGCCGAAGGTGCGACCTACCAGCGCCGCGTGCATCCGGAGACCGGGCAGACTCCAATCGACCGGTGGGCGGCGGGGGACTGGCTACCCCGGATGCCCGAGTCGCTGGAGGAGCTGGAGCTGCTGCTGCTCACCGTCTCGACGCCCCGCAAGGTGCAGCGCGACGGGATCCACTGCCACGGCCTGCGGTACTTCTCGATCACCCTCGCCCCGTACGTGGGGAGCCGGTCATGGTCCGGTACGACCCCCGGGACCTGGCCGAGATCCGCGTGTATCACCACGACGAGTACCTGTGTCGCGCGGTGTCCCCGGAGATCGCCACCGTCACCGTGTCCATGCAGGACCTGCAGGCCGCCCGGAATCAGCGGCGCCGGGAACTGCGACAGAAGCTCACCGCCCGCCGCAGCCTGGTCGAGCTGCTCGTCCAACCCGCCAAGTCGACCGCCGACGTCACCCACACCGCCGGCAAGACGAGCACGGCTGCTCGCCCGGATCGACCCGGCACCCGGCTCAAGCTGTACCGCGAGGACTGAACCGACAACGCACGGTGAGGAGCAACAGGTGGCCGAGCACTTTCCAGCGGCGACCCGGATGATGCCGCCGCGGATGCTGGTCGGCTTCCAGATCACCAAGCAGCACCGTCGGTTCGTCGAGTTCGCCGACGCCGTCCGTCGGCACCGCTATATCGGCGTTTGCTACGGCGCGCCCGGGCTGGGTAAGACCCTGTCCGCCCGCACGTATGCCTGCGCAGAGGATTGGGAACGCTGGGACAACGAACGCTACGAGAAGGGCAACGTGTTACCGGCCTCCCTGCTGGCGAGCCGAACGCTGCTGTACACCCCGGAGGTGCACGTCACCGGCCGGCGGATGCACATGGAGATCGCCCTTCAGGCATCGGCTCTCGGCGGAGACATCGACCAAGCCCTGGATCCAACATGCCACCCCAGTTGGACCAAGCTGGACACGGACTGCAGCACCGAGCTGGTCATCGTCGATGAGGCCGACCGCCTCAAGACCGCCGGCCTGGAACAGCTCCGCGATTTCTTCGATCGCCGCGACCTGGGCCTGATCTTGATCAGTATGCCCGGCTTCACCGACGACTGGCCCGCTACCCCCAGCTGTACAGCCGGATCGGCTTCGCCCACCAATACAAACCGCTCGACGTCGACGACCTCCCGATCGTCCTGACCAACTACTGGCACCAACTCGGACTACCACTGGACCCCGGCGACACCAACGACTTCGAGACCATCAGCGCCGTCATCCGGATCACCGGCGGCAACTTCCGACTCATCGAACGCCTCATGACCCAAGTCGCCCGCGTCATGGACATCAACAAGCTCGACGCGCTCGACCCCGACGTCATCCACGCCGCCCGCCAGATGCTCGTCGTCGGCACCAACTGACAGTGCCAAATACCGTGGTCAGAAGATGCCAGATAATTGGTTCTGGTGCACTTTCCGTGATGCTGGCGTCGGGTGGTCGCCGTGGGTGGACGAGTTGGTGCCTGATCAGAGTTGGGGTCGGCCGGTGCTGGCGGAGTCGAGGAAGTCGTTGCTGCTCGAGCGGCTTCCTCTATCGCGGCGATGCGACGTCGTCGGGGTCAAAGCCGTTCTCAGGTGAGCAGTATCAGCTTGCGGAGCAGGTCGGGTTTGGCGCGTCCGTACATCGCGGCCTTCAGCTGCTTGACCCGGTTGACGGCGCCTTCGACGGCACCGGAGTTGTACTCCAGGGTCAGCCCGGCGACGACGGCGTCCAAGTCGCGGCGCAGCCCGGACGTGAACGACCGCAGCGCAGTCAGGTCGGCGTCGACCGCGCCGATCCACTTGATCAACGTGTTCGCGTCGCCGGACAGATCCTTGATCATCCGGGCGAACCCGGCCACGTGCCGGACCGCGGCGTCCAACTCCGGGCAGCGCTGCCGGATCGCGTGCAGCCGCTCCGCATCTCTCGAATCGAGGTTGCTCGGAAGGCCGGTGATCCAACCGGTGACCTGCCGTACCGCCGGCGGCGCCGGACGCGGTGGCAGTTCCGCGTGTGCGGCTCCGTCCAGGCTGCACAGCAGACGCACGTACCGGTTCAGGGTGTTGTAGCCGCCGGTGTAGCCCTGACCGCTGATCTCCGCCAGCAACAGGGTGACGTTGCGGACCCCCTCAGCGAGCCGAACGTTCAGGTAGGGCTTGAACGGGTCCAGCACGCTGACCCGCATGCCGCCGGCCAGCAGCGCATCGACGCTGACAGCGCGGACGTAGCGGCGCACGGTCTTGAAGTTCACGCCCAGGCTGCGGGCGATCGCCCGCATCGACAGGCCCCGTTCGCGCAGGTCATGTACCTGTTGATAGCGCTGGCGGGTATTCGCGACCCGGGTCGAGTCGGGCCACCGCAGCTGCACAGCCGGATCCATTGGAGTCGTCCCCGGCTGGGTTCGTACAGGGCCGACGCCGCAGGTTCGGGTAAGCAGGCGTGGTGCGCGGCCACCAGCCGTTCCACGTACCGGCACAGGTTGTCCCTTTAGTCCGGTCAACAGACAATAGGTGCCAGCGGTCGGCGACCTGCACCGCGTCGGGTGCGCCAGCACGGGCGCCAGCACGGGCGCCGAGGTTTGGCATACCCGCCGGCCCGGTCTCGGCAGATCACCTGCACACCTTGGCATACCCGCCGGGCCGGTCTCGGCAGATCCTGCACACCAGGGTGAGCGCGCAACCAGTCGGTGAAGACGGCGGCGTCCCGGCCCAGGAGAACATCGACCGGGCGGTGCCCGTCGGCCAGGTCGATCAGCACCGTGCCGTACTGATGGCCGCGGCGCAGCGCGAACTCGTCGACGCCCAGAACCGCCACCTGGCCGACCGGTGGATCCGGCAGGCCGCGGATCAGCCGGAGCAGCGTGGACCGGCTCACCCCATCCCGAGCTTGCTGGCCAGTCGTGATCCGGCGCGCCCGGCCAACGCCAACCCGACCGCCACCAACGCTCCCCGGAGACCGGAGCTTCGCCGGGCGTGCCGCTCGGTCAAACCCGGCACCTGCTCGACGAACGTGCAGGCGCCGCAGTCGACGTCGTCGCAGAAGAACCGGCGGACTAGCAACACCACCTCGACCGGACGACCGGAGACGGGCAAATCCGCCAGGTGCCGTCGGTACCGGCTGTGCACCCGGGTCGACACCCGACCGCACCACCGGCACCGCGACCCCCTCGCCCGCGGATGCGCGGTGATCACCACCGTGCTGTCGACCGCTTCGATCCGGTCGATCACCACCGGAGACAACTGCGGAAGCAGAACCCGGCAACAGCACTCACCAACCACAACTCCGAGAGCACCACGCTCGGCTGACCGGGCGTGGCGCCCCCGGAGCCGCCTCGGCTTCACGCAAAGTGCGCCAGAACCAAACAATTCGGCAATTCACAGGCCAGGATCGTCAGAGCCCGCGCGGTCACCGATGCCGGGGCAGTATGGGTCCCATGTCGCATGGTCAACGTTCCTCGTTTCCATGAGTCGGTTCAGGCTCCGTGCACCTCGATGACTCCGAGGCCGTCGAACTCGAAGGTCACGCTTTCGCCGGCGATGACTGGGACGGGGGCGGTCAGGCCACCGGAGAAGATGATCTGGCCGGCCTTGAGCGTTTCGCTCTGCTCGGCGAGTTGGTTGGCTAGCCAGGCAACCGCGGCGGCGGGGTGACCCATCACGGCGGCGCCGGCAGCGGTCATCACGACCTCCCCGCTGACCCGGACGACGCCACCCAGAAGGTCGAGCCGCAGATCCTCTGGTCGGCGGGCCAGCGGGCCAAGGTAGAACGCGCCGGCGCTGGCGTTGTCGGCGATGACGTCGGTGAGGGTGAATTTGAAGTCCCGGTACCGGGAGTCCAGCACGTCCACGGCACCGTAGACCAGGTCGGTGGCGGCCAGGACGGAGGTGACGGTGGCTGGGGCGGTGATGTCGTCCTTGAGCAGGAAGGCGATCTCGGATTCGACGCGGGGGTGGATGAATCGATCGAAGCGAATCGGTTCGCCGGGCGCGGCCAGCATGGAGCTGGTGACCCGTCCGTAGAGGGGGGCGTCGACGCCCATGGCGCGTTGTTTGTTGCGGCTGGTCAGGCCGAGTTTGTAGCCGACGAGTTTCTCGCCGACGTCCAGCTTGGACTGCACGAACGCCTTTTGCGCGGCGTAGGCGGTGGCCGGGTCGAGGTCCGGATGCTGGGCACTGAACTGGTCGACCTCGGTGCGGTCGCGTTCGCCGGCGATCAGCACCTTGGCGATCTGGTCGGCGGTGATGGTCGATGGACTGGTCATGAGTTCTGATTCCTCGGTTCGTTTGAAGGCGGCTGGAGGGGAATGGGCATTGGCCAGTACCCACGCGTGTGTGGTGTTCAGGCCGGGTTGGTGAATGTCAGCCAGATCAAGGTGAGATTCAGGCCGATCACCAAGGCGACGACGAAGGCGGCGATCGCGGTGGTGGCGGGGTGGTTCACCGCAGTGCCCATCACCGTCCGGGACCGGGTGAACAGCACCAGGGGCACGAGGACGAACGGTAGGCCCAGGGCGAGCACGACCTGGGAAAGCACCAGGGTCAGGGTCGGGTCCGCGCCGACGCCCAGGATCAGCACCGCCGGGGCGACGGTGATCAACCTGCGGGTCAGCACCGGAACACGGCGGCGCATAAGCCCGGCCATGACCACCGATCCGGCGTGGCACCCGATAGTGGTGGAGGTGACCCCGGAGGCCAGCAGGCCGACCGCGAACAGCGCGGCGACGACCCCGCCGAGCGAATGGCCGATCGCTTCGTGGGCGCCCTGGATGGACAGGGTGCTGGAACCGGCCGGGATCGAGGTCGCCGCGACCAGCAGCATCGCCAGGTTCACCGCACCGGCCACCACCATCGCGATCCCGATGTCGATGCGGGTGGCGCACAGCAGCCTCGGCAGATGGTCCCGGCCGGCACGGCCGTGTCGGTCGCGGGCCAGCGCAGAATGTAGGTGGACGGCGTGTGGCATCACCGTGGCGCCGAGCATGCCGGCGGCCAACAACACGCTGCCGGTGCCGCCGAACGCCGGCACCAGACCACCGAGGACATCGGCCGGGGGGGGTGGCTGGACCACCAGCCCGGCGATGAAACCGGCGGCGATCACGGCCAGCATCGTGGCGATCACCCACTCGAACGTGCGCTGCCCGCGGCGGTCCTGCACCGCGAGCAGCGCGGTCGACACGGCCGCGGTGATGACTCCGCCCAGCAGCAACGGCAGGTCGAACAGGATGTTCAGCGCGATCGCCCCGCCGAGCACCTCGGCCAGATCCGTGGCCATCACGACCACTTCGGCCTGCAGCCAGTAGGCGATCCGACCACCCGCGGGCAGCCGGTCCCGCAGCGCCTCGGCCAGGGTGCGTCCGGTGGCCAGGCCAAATTTGGCCGAGAGGTATTGCACCAGCGCGCCCATCACGCTGGTCACGACGACCACCCAGACCAGCAGGTACCGGTACTCGGCGCCGGCCGTGACGTTGGTCGCGACGTTGCCCGGGTCGACGTAGGCGATGGCCGCGACGAACGCCGGACCGAGCAGGGTGGCCATCCCGCGGAACCGAGTGGCCGGGGCGGATGCCCTCGTTGGAGCAACGCGGACGGGCGTCACCGTCATTCTGATTCACCTCCTTGTCGACTGCTGAACCTGTTGCTGGAACACCAGCGAAAGGGTCAGGTCGTGGTCAGAGCAGCAGCGCGGCTTCGGCGGCGATGTAGTCGTCCGCGTGGGCGATGGGGTGCCGGTTGGGGGTGCGGTACTGGGTTGGGTGGAAGTTCGGCGTGCCGTAGGTGTCGAACTCCTTGGGCAGCGGTGATCCGTACCAGATGATGGCGCTGTCCAGGGTGTCCTGCGCCCAGGTGACCGGTTCCCAGCTGGGGTCCTTGATGTGGTAGGCGGGGTTGCCGACGAGTTCGATGCGGTTGCCGCCGGGTTCGAGGACGTAGACGAACTGGGCGCGGCTGATGCCGTGCCGGGCGGGGCCGGCTTCCAGTTCCAGGCCACGGTCGGTGAGCACATCGCAGGCGTCCTCAAGGTGTTGACCGTTGCCGTACATGAACGCGACGTGGTGCAGGCGGCCGCCGCGGCCGGTAGCGTCCTTGGTGAAGGCCACGTCGTGCGACCTGGTGTTCAGTCGCATCCAGGCGCCGCCCTCCACGCCGTCGCTGAACAGGATGTGCTCGGTCAGTTTGAACCCGAGCGCGTCGGCGAAGAATTCCTTGTTGTCGGTGACGTCTTTGGCCAGCATGTTCAGGTGGTCGAGGGATTCGACCGGGACGCCCACCAGCGGACGGCTCTGCGGCCGGTTCAGCAGCACGCCGCGCTCGTCCTTGGGGGCCTTGAAGTAGTCGACGTCCCAGTGGATCCGCTGCACGCTGCCGTCGGGCAGGGCGAACTCGTAGGCGTCGCCCACACCGCACTCGCCGTCGACCCAGCCGCGGCCCAGCCCGGTATCCTTGATCGCGGTGACCCGGCGGTCCAGGGCCGGCTTGGACATGGCCCGCCAGCCGGCGAAGCCCATGCCGGCGTGGTCGCGGTGGGTCACCTTGAGGGAGTGGTTGTAGGGGTCGTGCCAGCCGCGCAGGAACACCGAGTCGCCGCTGCGTCCGGTCTCGATCATGCCGAGCAGGTCCTTGAAGAACCACAGGGTTCCGTCGACGTCCGGCGAGAACAGTTCCAGCGATGAGAATTCGGCGACGTCGAAGATCGGTTCGGGCTGTTCGGTGGTGCTCATGCCATCCTCCTTGATGTTGACTTGCTGACTTGATGATGGATTTGCTGACGTGGTGATCGCTCAGTCGATCGGTTGGGTGCTCAGTCCTCGGCTGGGTGGTGACCGTTGACGGCGTGCTCGAGTTTTTCCTGCAACGTGACATCGCCGGTGGCCCAATGGGTTGCGGGCACCTCGCTGACGATAATGCGGACGCTTTGGGGTGAGGTGTTCAGCGCTTCGGCGACGGCCCGGGTGACGGCGCCGATCATGGCCCGGATGTCGGGGCCGGGTCGGCCCTCGCGCAAGGTGACTTGGATCAGCGGCATGGTTGTCCTCCATGGGTGGGTGGTTGGTTGTGGATCAGGACGCCTTGCCGGGCAGCGCGCGACGGAAGGGCCAGTAGTCGAAGAAGTCGGCGGCGATGTTGAGCAGCGGGAAGGTGAACGCGAGGGTGGCCGAGGCGACCCACACCTGACCGGCGTATGTGGGCCCGCCCCAGGGCATCTCGGAGTGAATGAGTTTGGCGAGAGCGGCGTAGAGCCCAACCAGGGCGATCCCGGCGGCGATCGCCGTGACCAGGGTGACCAACCCGTTGCCTGCCACGTTCGTCGGGCGGGCCGAGTAGAACGCGCCGGCGCACATCTTGATCACGATCAGCCCACCGAACAGCGTCGGCACGGGCACCCATACCAGGAAGTCCACGACGTCGACGCCGAGCAGGCCGACCCCGACCCCGTAGAGCAGGGCCGCCCAGAGCAGGCAGACGACGGTGTTGGTCAGGGCCCGGGCGCCGGGCTGGGTGGGCAGGGCGGTGAACCGGAACGCCGGGGCCAGGAACAGCCCGGAGATGGCCGTGACCAAGAACGTGAGCACGTGCCAGGCCTCGAACAGCCCACCCGGAGCCGGTCGGAGTTCGGCGGCGGCGGGCAGCCCGAACCCGGTGAAATCGAACAGCACCCGGTAAACCAGGTAGGCGAGCAGGTACACCGCGAGCAGCGTGGCGACGGACCGGGGCAGGGGATGCCCGATCCCGGCGAACGGCCAGCCCTGACATACCTGGGTCAGCCACAGGGCCATGACGACCGCGACGATGCAGAACATCGGCAGGCCGGGGAAGTCGGTGCCCCAACCGTGGGCGACCACAAACTGGACAGCGACCGCGATCGCCCCGCCCAGGACCAGGGTCATCGCCAGCAGCGCACCGCCGCGGGCGGGCCGCGGCCACCCGGCCATGACGCCGGGCCGGGCCTGCAGATATCCGGCCAGCACCATCTGTACCGGGATGCAGCACAGCGCCACGAAGGACACCACCCCCATGAACGTCGCCGTGCTCAGCGGGCAAATCAGGACCAGCGAGATCGCGACGACCAGCGCCGACGACGACAGGCCGAGGCGGCGGGCGGTGACAGGCACCGCGGGAGCAGTAACGGGTGAAGGGGTCATCGGTGACTTCCTCGTCCAGGCCTTGACGGCAACGTCTCGGATTCCGAGATAGCATCTCGTTATACGAACCGACTGTAGCGATGGGTTAGGGTGCTGCGCAAGACCCACTTCTCACCGATCGGAAGGCGGCATGAGCACCGAGCAAGCGGTCAACGACGCCAACGTGGACGACGTCAGCGCACCGTCCGCCGGGTCCCAGATCGCGGTGATCGCCAAGGCCGGGCAGGTGCTGGACGTGCTGCTCGAATCCGCCCAGGGGGCGACACCCACGGACGTCGCCATGCGGATGGGGATCACCCGCAGTACCGCGTTTCGCCTGCTCACCTCGTTGGAAAAGGCGGGACTGGTCGATCGGGATGCGGACTCGGGAAGGTATCGCCTGGGCATCAGACTGCTGCTGCTGGGGGACGCTGTCCGCGATCGAATGGACCTGGTCTCGCTGGCCGATCCGGTGCTCCGCTCATTGCGGGACGAAGTGCGGCAGTCGGTCTACCTGTCCCGTCGGGACGGTTGGGGTGCGATGTGCCTGCATCGAATGGCCGGCCCTGACGTCGACGTGCTCGCGTGGAAGGCCGGCCAATGGCTGCCCTTCCATATCGGTGCCGGACCGCGGGCGCTGCTCGCGGCACTAAGTGACGACGAGATTGATCGCTACCTCGCCCAGGGCTCCGAGCGGCGGACGCGGCAGGAACAACTCACCGATGAGCAGATCTGGGCCATCGTCAGACGCACCCGGGCCCGCGGCTGGTCGCTGAACCTAGAAGAACTCACCGAAGGCGTCTCGTCCCTGGGCGCCGTCGTGCGAGGCGCCAAAGGCTTGCCCTTGTGCGCAATCTCGGTCGCCGGTCTGACCGCGTCCTACCAGGGGACTCGTCTCGATACCCTGGCGGCCGCGGTCACTGCCACCGCCGATCAACTGTCGCGTCAGGTCGCAGGATTCCCGGACGACCCTGACCGCTGACCGTTTGGCCCCCCTTAGACAGCGGCGGCGCTGCGCTGGAAGAGTTCTCGGTTGTAGTAGCGCCAGGGATAGGTGAGCGCGGCGGACGCCTGCTGGTCGGATGCGGGCTGGCGGCCGGTCCCGCATGTGGTGGCGGCGAGGTCGATGTTGATCGGGCCGACCACGCTGCTGCTGTGGTTGCCCTGCGCATCGACCCCGCTGCTGTCGGTGCAGGTGAACTTGACGGCGACGTCGGTGTTATTCCAGCCGAACGCGTTCGCCGGCGGGGTGACGGTGGAGGTGATGTCCGGTCCAGTGGTGTCGCAGTTGACCGCCCCGTAGGCGTGTCGTTGTTCGCGGTATCTGGTTCTGGCGCACTTTCCGTGATGCTGGAGTGGGTTCGATCTGGTGGCCAGTGGCTGCGGATCGACGGGCGCTCGATGCTTCGATTAGAGCCTGGCTCGGCCCGTGCTGGCCGGACTCGCAGACTCCGATGCCGCTCGAGTGGATTCAACCGACTCGTGGGTGGAAGCTGTTCTCACGCGAGCAGTATCAGTTTGCGGAGCAGGTCGGGTTTGGCGCGGCCGTACATCGCGGCCTTCAGTTGCTTGACCCGGTTGACGGTGCCTTCCACGGCACCGGAGTTGTACTCCAGGGTCAGTCCGGCGACGACGGCGTCCAGGTCGCGGCGCAGTCCGGCGGTGAACGACCGCAGCGCGGGGAGGTCGGCGTTGACCGCGCCGATCCACTTGGTCAGCGTGTTCGCGTCGCCGGATAGGTCCTTGATCATCCGGGCGAACCCGGCCACATGCCGTACGGCGGCGTCCAGTTCCGGGCAGCGCTGCCGGATCGCGTGCAGCCGCACGGCGTCCTCCGGGTCGAGGTTGCCCGGTAGCCCGGTGATCCAGCCGGTGACCTTTCGTACCGCCGGCGTCGCCGTTCGTGGTGGGAGGTCTGCTAGTGCGGCGGCGTCCAGTCGGCGCAGTGGGCGCACGTACCGGTTCAGGGTGTTGTAGCCGCCGGTGTAGCCCTGTTCGGTGATCTCGGCCAGCAACCGGGTGACGTTGCGGACTCCCTCGGTGAGCCGGTCGTTCAGGTAGGGCTTGAACGGGTCCAGCACGCTGACCTGCACGCCGCCGGCCACCAGCTCATCGGCGCTGGACGCGCGGACGTACCGTCGAACGGTCTTGAAGTCCACATTCAGGCGGCGGGCGATCGCCCGCTTCGACAGGCCAAGTTCGCGCAGGTCGTGAACCTGTTGGTACCGCCGCCGAGTGTTCGCTGCCAGTGTCGTGTCCGGCCATCGCTGCAGCACAGCCGGATCTGGAGGTTCGTCCGTGGCCGGCGCCGCGGGTTCGGGTAGGCAGGTGTGGTGCGCGGCGACCAGCCGTTCGACGTGCCGGCACAGGTTGTCCCACAGGTGCCAGCGGTCAGCGACCTGCACTGCGTCGGGCGCACCCGCACGGGCGCCGTCGGCGTAGCCGCCGGCCCGGTCCCGGCAGATCACCTGCACGCCGGGGTGGGTTCGCAGCCAGTCGGCGAAATCGGCGGCGTCCCGGCCCAGGAGTACGTCGACGGGTCGGTGTCCGTCGGCCAGGTCGATGAGCACCGTGCCGGATTGGTGGCCGCGGCGTAGCGCGAACTCGTCGACGCCGAGCACCGCCACCTGGCCGACTGGTGGGTCCGGCAGGGCGCGGATCAGCCTTAGCAGCGTCGATCGGCTCACCCCCATTCCGAGCCGGAAGGCCAGCCGCGAACCGGCGCGCCCGGCCAACGCCAACCCGACCGCCATCAACGCTGCCCGCAGGCCGGAGCTTTGCCGGGCGTGCCGCTCGGTTAGCCCAGGCACCTGCTCGACGAATGTGCAGACACTGCAGTCGACGTCGTCGCAGAAGAACCGGCGGACCGTCAACTCGACCTCGACCGGCCGCCCCGAGACGGCAGATCCGCCAGGTGCCGGCGGTACCGGCTGTGCACCCTGGTCGACACCCGACCGCATCGTCGGCATCGCGATCCCCGCGCTCGCGGATGCGCGGCGATCACCACCGTGCCGTCGACCTCGTCGACCCGATCGATCACCACCGGCCACAGCTGCGGAATCAGAACCCGGCAACAGCACTCACCAGCCACAACACCGAGAGCACCACGTCCGACCGACCGGAGCCACGCCATAGCCGTGGCTGCCTCGGCTTCACGGAAAGTGCGCCAGAACCAGATAATTAGGCAATTCACACCGTAGGTGGGGATGTCGGAGGGTCTGTGAGGTAAACGGTGGATCTGATCTGGATCATGGGGTTAGTTGGTCGGGCTCGGGTTGATCCGGCCGTCGAAGGTGATCGCAAAAGCGTTCAATGCTGGCTTCCACCTCATCGCCCATCGTGCCTTGCCGGCGCCGGTGGGGTCCAGCGATCGGGTGGCCAGGTACAGACACTTCAACGCGGCCTGCTCGTTCGGGAAGTGCCCGCGGGCGCGCACCGCCCTGCGGTAGCGGGCGTTGATCGACTCGATCGCGTTCGTGCTGCAAATGACTTTGCGGATCTCGACGTCATAGTCCAGGAACGGCACGAACTCCGACCACGCGTTCTCCCACAGCCGCCGGATCGCCGGGTAGGGGATGCCCCACTTCTCGCAGAACTCGTCCCGACGAAGGGTGGCCTCGGCCTCGGACGCGGCCGTGTATACCGGTTTGAGGTCGGCGGCGATCTGCGGCCAGTACTTCCTGGACGCGTACCGAAACGTGTTATCCGTTAACCGGCCCTCGCCCGGCCGACGCGCTCGGTCCGCGTGAGGTCCCACCAAAGGTCTGCTTTGGCGGTGACACTTGAGGTCGGTGACTCCGTGTAGGGAGGTGCCGATGGCGCTTCGGGTGGCCGCTGACGGTGACGTCTTCCTCATCGCCGGCGAGGTTAGTGATGACGTTGTTGTCGCGAACAGGTTCCTAACCCATTTGAAGGGCAGGAACTTCGCCCGGGCAACGCGCCGCGCATATGCCTACGACGTGCTGAACTTCCTGCGCTTCCTGTCCGGGCATGGAGTCGGACTGGCGCAGACGCGGCCGACCGACTTGTTCGACTATCTGGACTGGCAGACCCAGCCGACGACGCCTGGGGCGACAGTGGTCAGTCTGTTCGACCGCCGTGGCGCTGCTCCGGCGACGCAGAACCGGCGAATCGCCGCGGTTCGCGGCTTGTTCGAGTTCGCCGTGATCACCGGCGTGGTCGAGATCAGTCCGGTGCCGGCGCCGCGGCGCACCAGCGGACTGCGTGCCCGCCACGGCCTGCTTGGTCATCTCCCGGTCCGGCACCCGCGACCGGGCGGGCGCCTGGTGCGCGAGCAACACCGACTGCCGGAGAGTCTGGAGGTGGCCGAGGTTGAGGCGTTTATCAGCGATCTGGGCACGCACCGGGACCGGGCCATGGTGCTGCTGATGCTGCTCGGCGGGCTGCGCGCCGCCGAGGTGCGCGGGCTGCTGCTCACCGATGTGGACGTGGGCCTTCGTCGGGTGCGCGTGCTCGGCAAGGGCGGCCGGGAACGGGTCGTGCCGGTCGACCGGCCGTTCTTCACCGAACTGGCCGCTTACCTGCGCATCGAACGGCCCTCTGACTGCGGGACCGAGCAGTGCTTCGTGGTGCTGCGCGGGCCGACCGCGGGGCAGCCGCTGACCGAAGCGGGGATGCGTCGGATCTTCCGCACCCACCGGGCCCGCTCCGGCGCCGGCCGGGTCCGCCCGCACCGGCTGCGGCACACTTACGGCACCGAGCTGGCCGCGGCTGGGATCGACCTGTTGGTGCTGCGTGACCTGATGGGACACGCGAGCCCGGAAACCACGGGCAAGTACGTGCACCTGTCCGCCGAGACGCTCGCCGCCGAGTACACCGCCGCCCGCCAGGCTTCGCCATGGTGATCCTCGCGGCCGGCACGCTGGCCACGTCGCTAACGCGAAGCGGGCCGGAGTTGTTGGCCGCCTATCACGGGCACGTCGAGGCGATTCCCGTCACGAAGGGTGTCCGGTTCGAGCGTCGTCGCCATGCCCGTCTGTTCGTGGACCGCTTCCCCGACGTCGGTGCGTGGATGCGCCGCTCCACCCCGGCCCGGCTGGCCGACCTGCACCGGCTGAAAGCGTGGCCGTTCCTCTCCTGGTGCTTCGTGCACAGACACCTGGTGCCGGACGTGGAGCTGCTGCTGGCCAAGCCCGGCGGGTGCGGGCTGCCCGCCGAGTGGGCCGCGCACGACCCGGCCAGCCAGGCCGCCGTCGCCGAGGCCGCAGTTATGCTGGGCTGGAGCAGCAACTGGCGGCGGCAGGTCGGGCTGCTGGCCGCCTCGACGATCTGTCTGCACACCGGCAAACACATCCGGCAACTGGGCGCGGATGACTTCACCGCCGTGCTCGGGCAACTGGACGAGCTGACCGCGGTCTCGCCCTCGGCGCGGCACCACGCCCGCACCCGACTGTTCGGCCTGCAGCAAGCCTGCTACCAACTGGGCAGTCTCACCGCCCCGCCGCGGCAGAGCGGGCCGGTAGCGGTCGGGCCGCTCGCACACGCGCACGGTGTCCGGCAGCCACTGATCCGCACCGAGATCGTCCGCTACGTGCAGACAATCACCACCACGCTGCGCCCCACCACGGTCGCCGGGCGGACCAAGGCGCTGCGGGTGTTCTTCGACTACCTCGCCGAGCACCACCCCGAGGTGACCCGGCTGGACCAGATCGAGCGCACCAGTCACGTCGAGCCCTACCTGGCCTGGGCGCGGACCCGGCCCTGGCGCGGCCAGAACCGCGAAGGGCGCGCCGTCGGCGTGGTCGCCTTCCACCAGGACGTGGTCGACCTGCGCTGCTTCTTCGAAGACATCGCCGGATGGGACTGGGCCTCGGCCCCGCCGCGGCGGCTGCTGTTCTACGCCGACATCCCACGCACACCCGACGCGCTACCCCGGGCACTCACCCCTGACGTCGACCGCGCGTTGACGGCCGCGGTCGCGCAGTTGGACGACCTGCTGGTGCGCACCGGCCTGCGTCTACTGCGCGCCACCGGCATGCGGATGGGCGAGCTGCTGGACCTGGAACTGGACTGCCTGCTCGACTTCGCCGGTCACGGCGTCTGGCTTCGGGTCCCGGTCGGCAAGCTCAACTCCGAACGGGTCGTGCCGTTGGAGCCGGACATCGTCGCGATCATCGACACACCTGGATCGCCCAGCGAGGCCGGCAACGGGCCCTGCCTCACCCGCGGCACGGTCGCCCGACCGAGTTTCTGTTCCTTGAGCACGGGCGGCGGCCCACCTCATTCCGGCTACGCAAGGGGCTGATCGATGCCGTCGCCGCGGCGAACCTCCGCGGCCGCGACGGCAACCTGTTGCACATCACCCCGCACCAGCTACGACACACCTTCGGCACCAGCCTCATCAACGGTGGGATTGGGCTGCCCGCGCTGATGGCGCTCATGGGCCATGTCACCCCGGAAATGACGCTGCGCTACGCCAAGCTGGCCTCACCGATCATCCGCAGCGCCTACCAGGCCGCGATGGACAAGGCCCGCGCCGGCCAACTGCTCCCGCTCACCGCCGTCAACACCGCCCCTCCGGTCCCGGACAAGGTGGCGTGGCTGCACGCCGAAATGCTCAAAACGCGGCTCGCGCATGGCTTCTGCGCCCGGCCAAAGGCCGCCGGACCCTGCCCCTACGCCAACATCTGTGAGCAGTGCGACTTCTTCGTCCCCGACCCAGCCGCCGCCCCGACGATCGGCACCCAACTCGCCGATATCCGCGCACTGCGCGCCGACGCCCAAGCCCGCGGATGGGAGGACGAAGTGGCCCGGCACCGGCGCGTCGAGGACCGCCTGCAGCAGCACCTCGACCGGCTACGCCGCCAACCCGACACCGACCCACCCACTTGACGCCGGCCACGAGGGCCGGTTAATGCGGATCAGGTGGATGATGCATTGCTGCACCACGGCCAGCGGCCAGGCCGTCGTGATCGCGTCCGGCAGCCCCTTGAGCCCGTCGCAGACCACGATGCACACGTCGCCGACCCCGCGGTTGCGGATCTCGGTGAACACCTGCAACCAGAACTTCGCGCCCTCACCGCCATCGCCGGCCCAGATGCCCAGGATGTCCCGCTCACCGTTGACGGTGACCCCGATGACTACGTACATCGGCTTGTTCCGGACCTGCCCGTCCCGGACCTTCACCACGATCGCGTCCACGAAGATCACCGGGTACACCTGATCCAGCGGCCGGTTGGACCACGCGCCATCTCCTCAAGGACCGCGTCGGTGATCGTGGAGATCGTGTCCTTGCTGATCGACGCCCCGTACACCTCGGCGAAGTGCGCCGAGATCTCACCCGTGGTCAGACCTCGGGAGGCCAGCGACAATACGATCTGGTTCACCCCGTCCAGCCGGCGCTGACGTTTGCGCACGATCGCCGGCGCGAACGAGGAATCGGTGTCCCGAGGCACATCGATCTCGACCGGGCCGATCTCGGTGAGCACAGTCTTCCTGCGTACCCCGTTGCGGGAGTTGCCGCTGCCCCGGCCGACTGGATTGTGCTTGTCATAGCCCAGGTGCTCGGTCATCTCCGCTTCCAGAGCGGTCTCTAGCACCCGCTTCGTCAACTGATTCAGCAACCCGCCCGGGCCGATCAGCTCGACGTTGTTCGCCTTCGCCTCGGCCAACAGCTGCTCGGCCAACGCCTGCTGATCCACCCGCTCATCGCCATCCGTCACGACCTCGATGGTCTCAGTCATGGTCCGTTCCTCTCAGTCAGACCAGACCCAGATCCACCGTTAATCCGACAGTCCCATGTCGGAGGCGTTGGCGGCGAGGTAGCCGCCGAACTCGCGGACCGCCTTGGTGTGTCGTTGTTCGCGGTAGTTGGCTCAATGCGTTGTGCATGGGGGTCTTGCGGATTGTGCTCCAGGTGCTTCAGTGCGGGATCGGATCCGAGCCGGCCGAAGACGCGACGGGCCGTGAAGTGTCCGCGATCGCACTGGCTGACGGCGCCGGACAGCAAAGGGACCGATACCCGGGGGGCGGGAATCACGACCCGATGACCGCCAACCCGAGACCTGCGCCGGTCGGCACCCACCCACCGACCTGCCCGGGCCACCGAACCCTTGGGCTTCCCGTCGAGCCCACGACCGGGACAGGGAGCGACCCCGGCCGCGAAGTCATTCGCGGACCGGGGTCGCCATGCATATCGGGTCAGATCAGACCCGCGACCGCGCCACCGACGACGGCCGCGGCCACAACCGCGAACAACGCCGACATCGTGCGCGGGGCCGTATGGAACAGTTCTCCCATGACCAACGCGGGAGAGACCCTCGTGTGGGCTGTGTCCTTCACGTGCTGCTCCCTTCTGTGAGACAGGCCCCCTGTTGCCGCCAGATTGGCGGTACAGGATGTTCCTGCGTACACGGAAATGACGCCGAGCCCGGCGTCTGGTTCGCTTTAGAGTGGCAGTTCACCCGAACGGACCATGGCAGCAGTCGCAACTATGAAACTACTTGTCAGATCACGTCCGTGTCGAGAACGGAGGAAGGTTGAGGCGGATGCTTCCCGCTGTGGGTCACTAGAAATGGAGGAATCGTGGCGGGCAACAGCGCGGAGTCTGATCGCTCGGTCACCAGCAAGATCGCCTCGATCCCGGCATCGTTACCAGGCAGGACAGTGAGTTGTCGCTGACCGAGATCGCCGAGATCTCCCAACTGACGGATCGACCGGCTCCACTGCACACCGACTGATCACTCCACTTCGAAAAGTACTTAGGCGTAGAGGTTTTCGAATGCAACAACCGTATGGTGCGGCTGACCGACGCGGGCAGGCGTTCCCAGAGCGGCCACGATGACATATCGGTATCGGCGCGGTCACCGGCGGCCGCGCCTGATGAAGCCGCTGCGCGGCACGCCGAAGTTCAGCCCGCCGCCGCCATGAACGCGTTCATCCACCGAATCTCCATCCAGCGCCGTCCTCGTGGATGTGGCGGGCGTGATCGGTGATGGCTCAGCGGTCCAGGTCAGCGACGCGTCGCCCCCCTCACGAGAGAGGCTCCGCCGAAGCATCCCTCCGGGGAATGTCGGCGGGTCGGTAGATGACGACCGATGGTGACGGGGCGGGCCGGGGCCGCCTATGCCGGAGTCTGCGACTCGCGTTCGGCCGTGGTCGGTGCGTTGCCGATGAGTTCTCGGGTAAGGCTCCGGGACGCGATCGCCAGCGCGGTGAGCGCCGGCTGCAGATCGCAGTGCGAGTCCTTGATCGCGACCTCGATTCCGGCGATCACGGCACGGGCGGGTCCGAACACCGGCATCGCCGCCGCGCACACCCCGGCTTCGAACTCCCCCCGGGTGATCGCCACCTGAGTCAGCCGAGTCACCGCCAGCAGCCGGCGGAACCGGTCGGGTGAGGTCACGGTGTGCTCGGTGTACGGGCGCAACCCCCGCAGGATCGCCGACTCCACCGCCCCGGCCGGGGCGAACGCCAACAAGACCCGACCCAGCGCCGTCGGATGCGCCGGCACCGTGGCCGCCGAGAGGAACGACGTCGCCGGCGACGGCCCGGGCCGCTTCTCGATGTAGCACACCTCCGACTCGCGCAGCACGCCCAGCCGTGCCCGGCTCCTGGTGGCCGCGGACAGGTCCTCCAGGACCCAGGGTGCCCGTTCGGCGAAGCTCGGACGATCGCCGCCGCCGACCTGCCCGATCATCCGCAACGGCCCACCCGCCCGGTACAGACCTCCGTCCGTACGGTCCAGCAAGCCCGTCGACGCCAACTCGGCCGTCAACCGGTGCGCGGTGGACACCGGCAGCCCGGCCAGCCGGGCGATCTCGGTCAGTGAATGCTCGCTACCCTGCGTGAACGTCATCAGAATCGCGGTGATCTTGCTGGTCACCGACCGTCCCGACTCGGCGGAGTTACCGGCCAAACCGACGCCTTCCCCGTTCGACGATGAACACGGGACCACTCGACACTGAGGTACCCGGCGATGCTAACCGACGTCCACAGCGGCGTTCCCTCCGACTCGTCGACTGCTGCTCACCCTCCACGTTCGCCGGCGCCGGGAGCATGGAGAACTGCTCCTTCCCTCGAGCGTACCGGTGGTAGGGGGCCGCTGCCGCGTGGGAGACCAGGCGCGGGTCGGGTAGATCGCGGAACTGGGCTGGCCGCGCTTGGATGAAGTGGCGAGAACGCCGTCGACTCTCAGTGCTCGTTGACGACGGGAGTGCCGTGGGTGTGGAAGGTTTCGATGGTCTTCATGCCCCACGCCTGGCCCTTCTTGCGCTCTTCGGAGTTCCATTCGACGACCGGGGAGTCGGGGTCCAGCAGCAGTCGCGCTCCCGCGTTGGCGAACTCGATGCGGTTGCCTCCGGGCTCCCAGACGTAGAGGAAGAACGTCTGGTTGATGGAATGTTTGTGCGGGCCGGATTCGATGTAGATCCCGTTCTCCAAGAAGATGTCCGCGGCCTTGAGGATGTCCTCGCGGGTGTCCGGAGCGAACGCGACGTGGTGCAGCCGGTTCCCGTGCTTGAGCCAGTCGTCGGAGTAGACCACGTCGTAGGACTTGTTGTTGAAGTGGAACCACCACGCCGCGTACCCGCCAGCGTCCAGCGCGATCCGTTCACTCTCCCGCCCGCCGAGCGCGGCGGCGATGAACTCACCGTTGGCGACGACATCCTTCGCGAGGTAGTTGATGTGGTCCAGCCGGCGGGCGTTCACGCCCCGGCCGGGGAACGCGGACGCCTGGTTCTTCAGCGCCGGCTTGTCGTCGGTGGCGACGTACCGCTCGGTCTGGTAATAGATCCCCATCGAGTGTCCGTCCGGGTCACGGAACAGGTAGGTCGGGCCGGTGCCCTGCTCACCGTCCACCCATCCTTCGCCGAGCCCGAACTCGTCGATCGCGGCCACCCGCCGGTGCAGGGCGTCCTGGCTGGTGGTGCGGAAGGTGGTGCGTCCCACCCCGGCGTCCGCGGCGGCGGTCAGCTTGATGGTGTACCGCTGGTATTCGTCCCAGGTGCGCAGGAACACCGAGTCGCCGTCTTCGGCGACGACGCGCATCGCGAGCAGGTCGCGGAAGAACCACAGGCTCTCGTCGGGTTTCGCGGTGAGCAACTCGATGTTGCCGATGTGGGCGATGTCGAACGAGGTGTAGTCGGTCATGGGTGCCTCTCTGCGCTGGTACTGCGATGGGGGTTGGGGTTGGATCAGCGATCTGTCAGCGGCGCCGTGGCCGCGCAGGTGATCGATCAGGGGCTTCGGCGCGGGTTGATCTCGGCAGCGGCGGGCACGTCGGCGGATCGGCGACCAGGGCGGCACTCAAGGTGGCGTTGATTCGCGGGTAGACGCGGCGGACGTTGCCCTCGAAGATGGCGACGCGGGCGGCGTCTTCGATCGGCGCCTGGTCGATGTAGCGGCGGGTGTCGTCGAAGTAGTGTCCGGTGGAGGGGTCGATACCACGCACGGCGCCGACCATCTCGGATCCGAACAGGACGTTGCGGGTGTCGATCACATCCAGCAGCAGGTCGATTCCCGGTTGGTGGTAGACGCAGGTGTCGAGGAAGACGTTGGTCATCACGTTGGACTCCAGCGGCGGGGCGGACAGCATATCGGCCAGCCCGCGGTAGCGGCCCCAGTGGTAAGGCGCGGCGCCGCCGCCGTGCGGGATGACCAGACGCAGGTCGGGCAGGTCGGTGAACAGGCGGCCTTGCAGTAACTGCATGAAGGCGGTGGTGTCAGCGTTGATGTAGTAGGCGCCGGTGGCGTGGAAGGCGGGGACGGCAGACGCGGACACGTGGATCATCGCCGGCACGTCCAGCTCGACCATGGTCTCGTAGAACGGGTACCAGTGGGTGTCGGTCAGTGGCGGCGAGTTGAAGTGTCCGCCGCTGGGGTCGGGGTTGAGGTTGGCGCCGATGAATCCGAGCTGCTCCACGCAGCGGCGCAGCTCGGTGATCGAGCTCTCCAGGCCGGTGCCGGGCGACTGGGGCAGCTGGGCGACACCGACGAACCGGTCCGGGTAGAGCGTGCAGATCCGGTGGATCAGATCGTTGCAGCG
Source organism: uncultured Actinomycetes bacterium (assembly GCA_964476495.1). Lineage (GTDB taxonomy): Bacteria > Actinomycetota > Actinomycetes > Mycobacteriales > Nakamurellaceae > Nakamurella. The sequence goes on from CAYZBB010000071.1 coordinate 25,034, forward strand.
CCGGGCCCAGTCCAGGCTGACCGCAGCGTCACCCTCGTGGTGGGCCATCGCCGAGGCCCGGGGGGAGAACACGGTGACGTCGATGCCGCGTTCGTCCATCAGAGCCAGCTGGCTGCCCTCGATGGTGTCCCGCAGCTCGTCGTCGCTGATCGACGGATATGGCGGCGGGGTGGTCCCGGCCGCCCAGGCGGACAGCTGCTCCTGGCGCCAGATGGTGTGGGCGGCCGGCGCGGTCGTGTAGTGCCCGTGGCAATCGATGATCACTGATGTCCTCAGAGGGATCGGCCGCCGCCGGTGCGGCCTTGGGTGGAGTGCGGCTGGCGGCCATTCAGCGGGGGAAGGCGGTGCCGTCGAACAGTTTTCGGGCGGTCCGGACGACTCCCGACCGCACCGGGCGGGGCGGGGCGACGGTGGTGTCGACCAGGACGTCGACCAGCAGGTGGCCGGTGGGGTGTTCCACGTCGACCATCGACCGGTCGGCCGGCCAGCCGGCGGTCAGCTCGTGGCCGACCGCGCCGGGCAGCAGCATGCCGGTGACCACGCTGACCGCGGCGAGCACCCCGATCGCGGTGTGCGGCTGGACCGGGATGAACGAGCGGGTGCTCACCTGACCGCCGTCCGAGGGCGCGGACAGCAGGGTTGTTTTGGGCACCGACGAGCCGGTGACGTCGCCCAGGCCCATGAGTGCGCCGGCCTTGATCCGGAACCGGTTGACCCGGCCGAGCAGGTCGGTGTCGGCGGCCAGGTCCTGGTGGGACTCGTATCCGGTGAGCCCGAGCGCGGCGGCCTCGACCAGGACGACGGGCATGCCGTTGTCCACGCAGGTGACTGGGATGCCGTCGATGCTGTCGCGGACGCTGCCGGTGGGCAGCAGGCTGCCGGTGGCCGAGCCTTCGGTGTCGGCGAAGGCCAGCACGATCGGCGCGGCTGTGCCGGGGACTCCGGCGATCGCGACGTCGCCGCGGTACTCGACCCGGCCGTCCGGGGTGGGAAAGGTGGCCACCGCGGTGCTGTCGGAGTTGACCATGCGGATTCGCACGCCGGTCTCGTCGGCGCCCGCGGGAACAAGTCCCCGCTCGACGGCGAACGGGCCGACGCCGGCGAGGATGTTGCCGCAGTTCTGCCGGTCGCTGACCATCGCCTCGTCGACGCCCAGTTGCAGGAACAGGTAGTCGACGTCGACATCCGGTCGGTCGGACGCGGACACGATGGCGACCTTGCTGGTCAGCGAGGTGGCGCCGCCGAGGCCGTCGATCTGCCGCGGGTCCGGGGTGCCCATCAACCGCAGCAGCAACTCGTCCCGCGCGGCCGGATCGGTCGGTAGGTCGGCGGCCAGGAAGTACAGGCCGCGGGAGGTGCCGCCGCGCATCATCAGGCACCGCACACCGCTCGCGTCGTAGGGGTCCCGCTCGCTCATGACGCGTCCGGTGACTCATAGGGCACGTACTGGATGCCCATCTCGGGCAGCCGGTCCCGCAGCCCGTAGACGTCCAGGCCCAGTTCGCCGCGGGCGAAGGCGGCCCGGTTGACCTGTTCCTTGTCCAGCCGGGCCTGCGCGGCGGTCAGCGCCCGGGGCACGTCCGCCCGGGCGACGACCGTCACCCCGTCGTCGTCGCCGACCACGACGTCGCCGGGCTGGACCAGCTGCCCGCCGAGCACGATCGGCACGTTCACCGCGCCCGCGGTGGCCTTGACCGTGCCCTGCGCGGACACCGCGGTCGACCACGCTGGGAACCCCATCTCGCGCAGGTCGGCGACGTCCCGGACACCGCAGCCCAGCACCGCCCCGCGGACCCCGCGGTGCGCCAGCGCGGTCGCGAACAACTCGCCGAACAGGCCATCCGTGCACGGCGAGGTGGTCGCCACTACCAGCACGTCACCCGGTTGGCACTGCTCGACCGCGACATGGATCATCAGGTTGTCCCCGGGCCAGCACACCACGGTCACCGCGGTGCCGCCGATCCGGGCTCCCGGCGAGGCCGGCCGGAACGTCGGACCGAGATAGCCGGTGCGGCCGAGCGCCTCGTGCACCGTGGCCACGCCGTACTCGCCGAGCCGGGCGGCGTCCGCGGGATCGGCCCGCGGCGGATCGGTCACGACGACCGTTCTCATCGGGCACCGGCCGTGGCGCACCAGGCTGGTGGCGGCGGGATCGACATCGAGCTCCTTCCGGCTGCGGGACCGCGGCGGCGGCGGCGTCGACAACAATACCGCTAACGAGATTGTTGACAATAGGGTCGACGAGAAAGTTCACTGGGTGGGAACCGCAGGATCGATGATGACCGCGCCGCGCGGGGTGGAGAACCCGGCTGCCGTGCGGTCGCCGCGGCGGGGGGCAAGCAGATCTGTTCCGTCACCGCCGGCCCCGCTCTCGACCATTGCCGAAAGCCGTCGAGGTACGGCTCGCGCTCCGCGGAAATCTAGCCCAGGGTGGCGGTGGTGGAGCCTGCGGCCCGGAAGCCTTCCAGGGTGGCCTTCACGCTCAGGATGTGCGCACGCATCGCCTGCTCCGCCGCCACCGGGTCGCGACGGCACACCCCCTCGATGATGGCCAGGTGCTCGGGCAGCGACGTGGCCGGTCGACCCGGCACCAGCGAGAGCTGGAACTGGTGCTGGACCAGCTGTCCGTTGAGCTGCTGAATGATCCGGGTAGCGGTGTGATGATCGGCGATCTCCCGGACCCGACCGTGCAGCCGCCGGTTCAGCTCGGAGTACCGCATCGGTTCGGCGGCGGCGACTGCCTCGCTCATCGCGACCCCGAGTTCACGCAACTCGACGGCCTGCTCGTCGCTGACATTCTCGGCCGCCTTGGCCGCGACGAGTCCCTCCAGCGGTCCGCGCACCTCGGTGATCTCGATCGCCTCGGCCACCGAGATCTCCCGCACCCGGGCGCCCCTGTTCGGCTGCAGCTCGACCAGACCGTCGGCGACGAGCTGCATCAGCGCGTTGCGGACCAGGAAGCGGCTCGATCCCAGTTGCTCGACGAGGTCGGTTTCGATCAGGCGCTGATTCGGCGCGTACCGACCGCGGAAGATAGCCGCGCGCAGCGCCGAGACGACGTCGTCACTCTCGCTCAACTGTGTCGTCCTTCCACGCCCACCTCTGCCTTGATCGTCAGCAAGATGGTTGATGATCCTGCCAACAGCATAGGCGTCGGCGGTCGACAAGTCGGTGCGCCGACTCGGCGACGGACCGAGGGCTCGGTCGTGGACGTCACTGTCGACGTCGCCGCTGATGTCCCTGACGCTTCCGGCGTCCACCGACTCTCTCGGCGTAGCCCAACTAGCCTTGCCACATGGGGTTTGAGGACCAGTTCGGCGGCCCGGGATTGATTTGAACTGTGTGGTGCGGTGGAACACGGTGTATCTGAACGCCGCGCCTGAGCAGCTCCGCAACCAAGGGCCATCCGTTCCTCGACACCGACGTGTTCGTCGGCGCCAACTGGCGTGCGCGGTCAAGCCGCAGGGCTGGCCCGCGAGGAGCATCCTGTATGTTCACACGCACTCGGACGCGCAGGCCTGGCTGTTCGAGAACCCTGCCGTGCATTTCCATTTCGGTTCAGTCGGTCTTCGTGGCTGAACCACACCCTTTGGCGGGGTGTGGAGTTCGGTATGTCCGGTCGAACGCGCACGCCTCATCGATCCGGACGGTCAGGTTGGCTCCCGCTGGTCGGTTCCGTCGGTCGTGCCGGTCGGGACTTCGAAGTCGACTTGGACGAGCTGGTCGATGTGCGGCGCGGAGATCTTGATGATCGCCTGATGTTCGGCATCGTGGGCATATTCCTGCAACGCCTGCATGTCGTCGACGACGGCGATGACGGCGGTGTCCCAGGACCGCCCGCCGTGCAGCTGGTCGTGGCCCACGACCAGGGAGTGCAGCGGTTCGATCCGGTCGGGCAGGGCGCGGAGTCGGTCGGCCCATTCGGCGAGTTCGTGAGCCGGGAAGCCGGGTTTCCATTTGAAGACGGCGACGTGGTGGATCACTTCGTTCTCCTCGAAGCCTATGGCGGGGAATAGAACTCGCGCCCGGGGCCGTGACGAGCGGACCTCGGGCGCGAGTGGATTCGGGTCAGGCGGGGACGGCGGTCTTCTCGCCCGGTGCGGAGCCTCGGGTGGCGCCGAGCTCGTCCATCGGGGTCCGGTAGGTCTCCTTGCCCAGGGCGACCGAGGTCATCGAGATGAGGCAGATGACGACGACCATGATGGCGACGGGGAGCCAGCCGTTGGCCGATCCGCCGGCCAGGGCGACGGCGATGGTGGGGCTGAACCCGGCGAGGGCGAAGCCGAACTGGGTGCCGACGGCCATGCCGGACAGGCGCACCTCGGTCGGGAAGATCTCGGCGTAGGTGGCCGGCCAGACGGCGTTGGTGATGGCGTAGAGGAGTCCGTTGAACAGGATGCCGGTGGCGAAGACCAGGGCCAGGTTGCCGGTGCTGACCGAGTAGAAGAACAGGCTCAGTGAGATGGCGCAGCCGATGATGCCGGTGATGAAGACCTTCTTGCGACCGATCCGGTCGGACAGTGCGCCGAACAGCGGGATGGTGAAGATGGCGATGAAGTTGGACACGATGGCCAGCCACAGCATCGCGGTGCTGCTGATGCCGATGCCGTAGACCTTGCCGGTGGCGAAGGCCAGCCCGAACACGCTGAACAGGGTGCCGGTGGAGGCGATGAACGCGGCGAAGAACACCCGCAGCACGCCGCGCCAGTGGTGTCGGAACAGGATGGCCAGGGGGACGGATGGGACCGTGCCCTTGTCTTCCTCGGCCTCGAACGCCGGGGTCTCGTGCAGGGTGCGCCGGATCAGGTAGCCGACGAGCACGACCACGGCGGACAGCAGGAACGGGATGCGCCAGCCCCAGCTGAGCAGCTGTTCCTCGGACAGCAGCGCGGACAGCGGCAGGACGACGGCGGGGGCGATGACCTGGCCGCCGACGGTGCCGGACAGGGTCCAGCTGGTGAAGAAGCCGCGGCGACCGGACGGGGCGTGTTCGAAGGACATCGAGTTGGCGCCGGCCTGCTCGCCCGAGGCGGACAGTCCCTGCAGGACCCGGAGCAGGACCAGCAGCGCGGGCGCCCAGAGGCCGATGGAGTTGTAGGTGGGCAGGCAGCCGATGAGAAAGGTGGACACGCCCATCAGCAGCAGGGTGCCGACCATGACGGTCTTGCGGCCGACCCGGTCGCCGATGTGGCCCATCAGGAAGGAGCCGATGGGGCGGGCGATGTAGGCGACGCCGAAGGTGGCCAGCGAGGCCAGGGTGGCGGTGGTGGGGTTGCTGGAGTCGAAGAAGATCTTCGGGAAGACGAGTGCGGCGACCGTGCCGTACACGAAGAAATCGTAGTACTCCAGCGAGCTACCGATCCAGGCCGCGACGGCGGCCTTCCTCGGCTGTTTCTCATGCTGAACGGCAGATGACATGGTGGGGACTCCCGCGTCGTTGTGGGCTGGTTGTGGTGGGTGTGTCAGGGATTCGGGGTCGCCGAAGAGGGCGTCCGGCGGTCCGGGCGGTTCGGGTGGATCAGTCGTTGCGGGCCTTGTGCACGATCGACTCGAGCGCGATGGAGTACCCGCGCCATCCGGCGCCCGCGATGTACACCGTGGCGGTGCCGGCGAAGATGTCGATTCGCTCCTTGGCGTCGATCGCGTGCCACTGCGAGATGTGGATGACGGCGTAGGGGAGTTCCGTGTCGCGTACCGCGTCCAGCAGGGGGTAGCTGGCCGAGCTGAACCCGGCGGGGTTGATGACGATGCCGTCCCATTCGTGTTGGTTCTCGTGGATGAACTCGATGAGCTCGGCTTCGCTGTTGGACTGGAGATGGGCCACTTCGACACCGATTTCGGCGGCCGTCTTGTCGACGTCCACGGTGATGTCGGCCAGGGTGGCGTGGCCGTACTTGGCCGGGTTCCGCTTGCCCAGTCGATTGAGGTTGGATCCGTGCAGTACTGCGATCTTCATGTTAGAGCGTAATCGATTTCGTGGACACCGCTTAAGCGGCGAGTTCGTGAATGTT
>CAYZBB010000072.1:0-10958 GCA_964476495.1 uncultured Actinomycetes bacterium
CAAATCCACTCCTGGATCAGCCGGTCTCGCCGGTCCACCAGCCCCACGCACGGCAACTCACCAGGCCCCGCACCGGCCCGAGCCTCTGCGAGCGCCTGGCGCATCACAGCCGAGGCCACCACTGGCCCACCCTTGATCTGCACAGCGTGCCCGTCGAACCGCCCGTCAAGTTTGCCGCCCGTGTCCGCCGGAAAGCGGGTAGCGCCGACTACCGCCAGCCAGCGGCGCTCATCGGCCTTGCCGCGTGCCTTGTTGTTACGGCCCATCTTTACGCGGTCTGTCATGCCCGTTCCTCTTGAAGCATCCGATCCATCGCCTCCTCGCGGGTGATGTTCTCCCGCTTCGCCCGCTTACCGATTCGGCCATACCAACTCAGAAGGTCGTAGTTCACATCACCGCAAACCTTACAACCAACCCCCCACGGCTCCCGGTAGTTATGCCCCTCCATACGGCATATCGCGTTCAATCCATCACCCCCGGACCAATATCAAATGGCTCTGCCGCGTCCAGCACGGCCCGAACCCTGTCCCGCAGCGCTCTCTCTGCCACCGTCCCCTGGTGCACCGCTGGCGGCGCTACAGGCACAGCAACGGCACCCTTGCGCTGGTTTGGCGCATCGAGCCGGCCTCGCTGCCGCAGCTTCACCAGCGGGTCCCCGTAGCGCCGAAACCGCATGTAGTGCAGGTTGCACATTCCTCGGGCGTGCGCCATGTCCGGGCAGCCAGCGACGGAGCAGTCTTTCACGCCGTCACCCCCGGCGGGTTGGGACACGCGTCGAAGGTGCAAGCAGCGAGGTGCGGATAGGCCATGCGCGCCCACACGCGCCACTTTTTGCGCTTGTCTTTCGGGATGTTCTTCTTGGCGTAGGTGGCGGTCCACCAGCACGCCACCAGTAGTTGGGGCCGCGTCAAATTGAAATCGGTCATAGTGTCTTTGAACCCACCAACCGCCACCACCTGAACCGCCGCATACGATGCCGCCAGACCCGTACCCTCAACGCAGCCGGAGCCGAACCCGTAGCCAGGCCGAATCACGATCGCCGGACATTTCTCATCCGTCACGCCGTCACCTCCGTGAGCGCCGCCAGGCACACTTCGGCCAGCGCGCGGGCGAGGGATTCGTGCTTCACCTCGAATGGTTTAATGCCATCCTGCCACCGTGGGCGCGGCGCTGGTATCCACAGCATCACGTCACTTCTATCGGTTCTTGTCGCCGTCTCAACCTCCCACTTCCCCGCGCCGAACCGCTTATCCAGCACCGGGAACACGTGCTTCACAATGGCATCCACGGATGTGGCGAGGTCTACAACCAGAGAGTGCGTTGCCCCACCTGTCAGATCGTCCCAACCGGTGTAATACCACTCCCCCTGATAGGCGAACCCGCACGCCTCTGCCAGTTTTCGGCCCATCTCTTCATCCGTCACGCCGACACCCTCCGTCCCCGCAGCCGGTCATAATCTCGCCACATGTGGATCTCCTCGTAGTCGTAGCTGCTCAGAAACCGCTTTTCCGCGCCGCAGTGCCGGCAGGTAACGAGCAGCCACATTTCTCCGTTGGGCGCAGGGATCAGCCAGTGATGTACGCAGGTCACTCTTCGAACCTCCGTTTCTGCTCCGCGATGCGGGCCGCTATCCAGGTATCCCGCTGACACTTGAGGCAGTAACGCCCGTAAGGGCGCTCAGAGCCGTCTACCAGGGCGTAGTGCCATATCCCCTCAGTCCACTCACTCGGAACGCCTGTTGCGCCCCACGTGAAGCCACAGAGGCATATCACCATGTGGCCGCTGTCCGCTACCAGCCCGTAGGTATCGGAAATGTACTCGAACTTGGCGTTCAACTCCCAGAACTTCGGCCAGCGGGGATCCTTGCGGGAGGTCAGCGCCTCAACCGCTTGCTCACAGAGGGCGGCATACCTGTTGGCCTCAAGGATGATCCATGCCAGCTGCTGGTCGTACCAGGCAGGGTCAATCGTGACCAGCGCCTCAATCTTCGCCCGCTCCATGCCCAGCCGTTCCTTGAGCGGCAGCACTTCCGCCTCCGCAGGCTTCTCGACTCGCACCGCCTGGCGCCGAGGTTTGGGGAGCGGCAGCGCCGGCGTTCCCAGCAGTTCGCCCTGTGTGAGATGGTCGGTCATGACTGAACCTTTCGGCGCGCTGCGGTGAACTCCCGTTTGGCCTGCATGAACGCGCGTTTCCGAGTCATCGGCAAGTCTGACAGGAACAGAAGCCGCGTCTCGTCGAGGCTGAGACGCCAGCGATTGCCATCCAACATCCACTGGCAGAAGAACCCTACCCGGTCCTGTCGCCGTGCCTGCACTTCTACCCACCGCGGCCAAAACACAGGACTAGCCACGGCCAGGGGGCGCCGTTCAGATACAACGCCTTCCAGCCGCTCCCCCCGGTGCCACGCTGTGAACTCGCGCCGGCAGCGGTAGAACCCCGCTTCATAGGGTGTATCTTCAACGGCCTTCTTGATGCGGCTCACACCGAACGCGCCGGGCCCGTTGTGATCCTTGAACCACCAGCGGCAGAACCGCCCTACCTCATCCCGGCGATCGGACTGACTGCCCATCCACTCTGGCCATCCGATCTCTTTCGGCAACTGAGTCATAGCCGCTCACCTTTGCGCCAGGCTGTGAACTCGCGGCGGCACTGACGAAACCCGAGCCAGTAAGATTCACCTGCACTCAGCTTGGTGGCTGCGTGGGTATACCCAATGGTTGCTCGGCCAGGATGCTCACGTTCTATTCGCCACCAACGAACGAACTCCCCAACCGCATCATTACGATTCATCTGGCCAGCCATCCACCGGCCCCACGAAGGGTGCTTCGGCATAGACCGTGACATGCCCATAGAAAAGCCCCCCTTGGGAGTGCCTTCGGGTCTGCTGCTTACTTCAGAACCGTCCCAAGGGGGGCTAATGGATAACCCAATGTCCAACCGAGACATCGATCCTGAAGTAAGCAAGGGAAACATACACCCGGTGTCAATCACCCTGCAACCCCCCGAGGGTGGCACCGCGGACAGTGATACATTTCGTCATCGTATGTCCAGAACGGCTCACCATCGCAAGCCACCTCCCCAGGGTGAGTTTCTTCGCAATCGCATTCCACACCCCGTTGGGTGGCGGGTGGCGGGTTTGGGGCGATCGCGGCATTGTCCCTTAAAGAAAAGGCCTCACGCGAGACTAACTTGGCCGGACTCTCATCCTGCCACTTTTGCTCAGAATTGCTCTGTTCTGAACCTGAAACCGCACCATACATGTTGGTGGCGGGTGGCAGGTTGGTGTTTATCGGTTCGTCATCATAGCGAACACGGATACCTTTATATATCCGAGTGCCATGAGTAGACTTATCTTTCTGATATCTCTCTTTCATCCTCAGACTGAATGATGTGTGTGACAGCATGTCACGTTGCGTCATCCCTTGAGCCTCTGCCCAGGCCTGATATCGCTTGTATATCTCCCCGGTTGTGCAGATGGCCGATTGCTCCACGACACAACACTCTGATATAAAATCTGCCATCGGATCGGACGACGCGCGGTACTCCCACGTTGCCATCATGACTTTCTGAGGGGCCTGCAACCCGCGCCGATGCCACTCGACGGCGCCCCGAACCGCCCATGCGAGGATGCCGGGCAGCTCCGTGAACAGCTTGTCGTCCAACTCAAGGTCCATGTCGGTGCCCTTAAATTCGCGCTCGAACGGCACTCGCCGCATCCTCCTCCAGAACCCTTCGCTGTCGTCCGTGACTTTGGGCAAGTGGTTTGTGACCAGCCAGAGCTTGAGCACGGGCAGGAAGCTGAACCAGTCCCCCCGCATGAACCTGGCGGTCTGCACGTCGCCGCCCACGAGGCCCTTGATTCGTTCATCGTGAAGCTTCCCGCCCTCCGTAGACTCCACGCAGGTCACGATCCGCTTGCCGACGAGCTGCGCTATTTCCGCGGGGTGACTCTCGGTGCCCTTCGCCTTGATTGTGTCGCTGGCGATGTTGCACGCGTAATCCCCGCCCACGGCTCGCAGGAACTTCATCAGCGTACTTTTCCCGTTGGCGCCGACTCCATGCCCGAGGAACAGCACTTGCTCGCGTGTCGAGCCTGTCAGCGAGTACCCAAACGCCCGTTGGATGTAATCGATAACCTCTTCCTGACCCTCGAACACTTCTGTCATGAACCGTTCCCAGCGCGGGCACGTCGCCGCCGGGTCAAACACGATCCCGGTGGACATCGTGATGCGGTCGGATGGCTTCCCTTCCCGCAACTGCCCGGTCGTCAGGTTGATGACGCCGTTCTGAACACCGAGCAGCATCGGGTTTGCGTCCCAACCCTTCCCGTTGTCTGCCAGCGGAAACGTAGCCTTGGCGTGTTTCAACATGCTTTCGACGGAGCGGGCGTTCTCACTGGCCTTGGCCCAGGCGAAGGTTCGCTTGGCGCTGTCCCCATCCATCTCTGCCGCCGCACGAGCGCGCTCACGCGCCGCCAGCACCGCCCACCGCCATATCTGCCCGTCCTCATCTGGCGCCCACCTGTGCTGGTCCCAGCGCAGCCACCGACCCCGTTGATGGTCGTACCTCACCACGTCCCCATAGAGATGGGCGAACAACTCCGCGTTGCCGGCGTCAGACAAAGCAAAACCGCCCACGCCTTCGGGACGGTCTACAGGTTCCCAATCGGGAGTACTCGCGATGATCTCCAGGAGCTCTTCGGCGGTCCCGCCCTGGAAGAGCCAGTCTGATACATCACCCTTCTTTGGCAGGCCGGGCAGGGCAATTACCCGGACGCTGGCGGCAACACCCTTGAGGGAATGCGCGACGAACTCACAGAAGTCCTCGCCCGCTTCGTCGTTGTCTTGGAGCAGCGCTACCTTGCGGCCCCGCAGCGGCCCGTTGAACCGGTCTGGGTACCACTTTTGCTTGGCCTTGCGCCCGTTCTTGTCCCGCCCGTTGGCGCCGCCCGGTGACGTGGTTGCCACCAGCCCCAGCTTCTGGAGGTTCTGTACGTCCTTCTCACCCTCCGGCAGCAGGACCCATGCGTCCGGGTCCGCGCTCAGGAGGGCGGGTAACTGGTAGAGGATGGGAGCCACGCCGGCCAGTCCGTTGACCCATTCGCCATCCACGAACCGCTGCAGCATGAAGGACTTCGGCTCAAAGCGGGTCTTGCGGTAGACGACCGTCCCGTCTGTGTCCTGGTAGTCATAGGTGGCGACGATGCGCCCCTTCTCTGCCCGCTCACGTACCGTCTCGACGCGGATGCCGAGTCGTTGCGCCAGGTCCGCGGAAGGACCGCCCGCACCGCAGGACATACAGTGCCATGTGCCCTTGCGGCGGTTCCAATCGGCAGAGGGCGTGGCGTCGTCATGCGCCACGCAGAGAAAGCTGATTTCGTCCCCGTGCCGGCGACCCTGACGAGCCCCGAGCGCAGATTCAATGTCTCCGTCGAAGCTCGCCATAGGTTCTACCTTTCAGTGCATGAAAATGGGGCCGGGAGGGGAATCGTTTGGAATTCAGCCCCTACTCCCGGCCCCGTGAGGCTGGTTACCTTAGTCTGCCGTCTCCCACGACCCCGCGGGGGCCACGTCAGACGGCCACTCGACTGCCGTCTCATCCTTCTCCCGCAGCCTGGCATCAAACGCGCTCCGGTACTGCGCCAGCAGATCGTTGTACTGGCGCGCCTCCGTAGGAGTCAGCGCTTCCGGCACGATGACAAGTTCGTGCCACTTCTTCCCCGGCTCGCTCTTCTCCACCGTCGAGAGCCGCAGCCGGAACGCGAACAGCGGGAGCCGCTTGGTGGCCAGCCGCCGCCGGATGAAATTCTTCACGACGCCGATGCTCTTCCCACCGATGCGGAGCTGGGCCAAGTCGCCATCGACATCGACCAACAGCACATCCGAAGATCCGCAGAGAGGCGGTGCGCCGTCCTCTCCCCACTGACTGAATGGGCAGGACGCGCAGTTGTCAGGCGCAAACTCCGGCACCGGATGAATGCCCTTCTGCCCCATGTCGATCGTGGTGATGTTCGTGCTCATCCAGACCGGCTGGTTCGCCAGCGGCTTCACGCCATCGGGACTCATGCAGATAGGGGAGTTGTTCCCCTGTTCAAACAAGGCCCGCGTCTCACGCCGGAGCAGCGGCACCACGTCGAGCGTGGAGGCGTACTCTTCCGTGTCAGAGCGCCAGAAGTCCCCGCCGTGCTTGCCTGCCCCTTCCATCGTGGATGTGCCCTGCACGATCTTGATGATGGGGAACGACGGGGCGACGTTGCCGATGCCCGTGTCCTCCCACTGAAGGTCATCCCAGGAGACGATCTCCCCCTTCTCATCGAGAACCTTGATATCCGTTGTCATCGTGAAACCCTTTCCAAACCACGGCCCGCCTCAATAGCAGCCGTTAGTTCCGTTTGTGCGATGGCGTAGTCCATTTCCCGGCGAGCGAGTGACATGCCATTCGCGGCATCGTCGCGGTTCGCCTCGCAGATCGCCATCTGCTTCTGGCAGTATCGATAGTCACCTTCGAGCACCTGGTACTTCTTGTCGTCAGCGCAGGCCAACGTGAGTGCCGCCTTCCGTTCCTCGGCATTCTTCCCGAGGGCCGCGCCGTCCATCATAAGAGCGGACTCACGTTCCGCAAGTGCCCCCTTGGCGATGTCCATGTCCTGACGGGCGCCGGCCATGTCGAGACTTGCATCCCGGTACTGTTGCGCCCAGTTCTTGTAATCGTCTGCCGCCTGTTGAAATGTCCTCATGATTTCCTTTCCTCTCCCTTAGCCTGCCGAAGAGCCATCGCCCTCTGGTACGTCCACTGGTGCAGGGCGTCGCAAAGACTGCCGGTTCTCCCCCACTCTACAATTTGGGCCACCGGCACCGCCTCCAGCGCCTCCACGAGCGCGTCATGTGCCCGGTAGCGGCGGTCTACCTCCGCCATATCGACCCATTGATCAGCGTCGCAGTTTAGGCACCCTAAGAGGGTTCTGTCGCCGTAAAGCCGCCACTCATGCTCGTGTTCGCTCATCCGAATAACTCTCCTTTGGTTTCTCCCCGTCTCAGTTCGGGCAGGCTACCCCCCCACGACTCGAGGTAGGTGAGTGCCTGCGTGCCTACGAGCACCGTCACGCCCGGAAACTCCCGCATCGGTAGCAATGGCAGCACCGCGCGAATGTCGCGCCCTACGGCCATCTCGCGGTGCCACACCTGGAGTGCCACGTCGAGCTTGCGATCGATTTCGAGGATGCCAGCGGTGGGGTGCGTGCGGCAGGCCAGGACACTGCCGCTCAGCCGGTTGCGCACCAGCAGCGCACCGCACTCCCGGCAGCGCCAGGTTGTCGACGCGGCCACGCGAGGCGGCACGCGGTAGGCGTCCGGTACGGGCACGGCTTTTGGGCCGGTGTAGGGTTCGGCTGGTGTTTGGGTCACGGGGTGGTCCAGTCGGGGAACGGGATCTCTTCGTCACGGTCCCACCAGCGATAGCGGAATCCCTGAAACCCGCGAATGGGGAAGGGAAGGGTCACCGCTTCGGCGCCGCCCTCGCGAATCAGGCACCCCACGGATCGCCGGAGCGTGCACCGCGTTTCGAGAGCCACCAGCGGCGCATACCCGCGCAGTTTCCCGTGGGCGACGATGTACACCCGCTCGCCTGGTGCGATGTCCGGAAGCGGCCCACCGAGCCAAAAGTGGCTCTGGTATTCCGCGTCGTCGCCGGGCAGGTCGCCCTCTTCGATCCACTCTGCCCAAAGCCCCTTGGGCACGGTCACAACAACGTCACTCATACGTCCCTCCAAGCCATCTCGCGCTGCCCGGCCGCGATGGCGTCCACCACGGTGTAGGGGTCGGCGAGCGTTTGGGTCACAGCCGCACCTTCGCTTTCGGGTAGCGCGACAAGAGCCACGTCTGCATGCGTGCATGCTGTGCGATGCCCTCTTCGACGTACCCGTCCGGGTAGTTACAGTCGCAATCGCAGTTCCGTTCGTGGACGAAGAACACTTCCGTGTTCAGGTACTCCGCGATGCGTTCGTACGCTTCCCGCAGTTCGGCGCGCGCTTCGTCTCGCTGTCCCCATGCGTCGAACATGTCGCTCATACGTCCCTCCAAGCCATCTCGCGCTGCCCGGCCGCGATGGCGTCCACCACGGCGCGGGGGTAGAGGTAGACATTGCCCCAGCGAATCGCATGGCAGCGTTCGCGCCAACGCGGGTGTTTCAGCGTCACCCGTGCGTAACCCAGCACGCGCGCCGCCTCGCCCGGCGTGTAGTAGTCGGTGGGGCTCACAGCGCCCACCTCAGAACCTGGCCCCACACGACGCCCAGGAGCAGCGCGCAGGCCACGTAGCAGGCCACCCGCACGGGGTCCACGCGGTTGCGGGGCACGTAGGGAGCGGGGGGAGTGGGGGAGAAGGGGAGATCGGGACTCGAACCCAACACTTCGCCACGTCGGGCGCGCGCTGCCGTTACACCAACTCCCCAACTTGCCCGCGTCGCGTCCGCCTTCGCGGCGGTTTCCTCGGGCGTCAAATGCTCAAAATCCGCCCAATCTTGAGCGTTAGCCGCAGAGGTGCCCAAATTTTGAGCACTCAGGATGTCGTCGATCTCCCGCTCCCATCGCGGCGTCCACGTCCGCGCCTCGACTTCACCGGCACACCGGGCGCACACACCATGCGATACGTTCGGGTCCAGGGTGGGGGAGCACCACGCGCATTGAGTCGTCATCGCAGCACCGTCAGTCCGCGCTTGCGCAGGAAGTCGATCAGGTCTTGCCGGTCTTTGCGTCCTTCGACGAAATCGAGAATGAGTTCTAGCGCTTGCTGTGAGTGAACAAGTTCCTCACTGACTCGAAAGTACGCACGGCTCAGTTCACGCGACGCGGCGTCTAAACCATCCCGCGCGTCGTTAAAGCTTTTCTCTAATGTCTTCTCGGGGCTCATCGCAGCCGCCCAATGGTGGAAGTTGTTCGGATTCCACTCGTGTACGTGCTCTGTGTTACTCTCTGGTGGCTTGCGGTCGGATCAAGGGTGGGTGTACACCACGCGCATTGGGTGGTCATGATTCCCCCTTCGCCAACCGGAGGGCGGCGCGGGCCTGTTCAATCTCCGGTTGAGTGCGCGTAGTCGTGCCTACCCCGAAGCCGCTTCCCGTCCATGCCGAGCCATCTCCGAACGTGGCGCACCCCGGCCCGCGGTCTGTCCCCTCCCCCGCCTCCCACTCGGCACAAGCCTGTTCCCATCGGGCGATCTCATCAGGCGTGCAGCACTCCGTGTCCGGCGAAAAGTCGCGCGGGTCCCCGCCAAGGAATATTCCGTACGACTGTCCTTCGAACTCATTAAGCATGGGGAACAGCCCCTCCAGCGCCGACACGAGCGCGTCGTGGGCGTTCAAGATGCGAAGCAGGAACGCCCGATTACTCTCGTTGGAGTACAGGACCGTTACGCTCATCCCATCGCCGTGCTCTAGCACCCAGCGATCCTCATCCCACTCGAAGAACCGCCACGTTCGCTCATTCATGACGCCTCCCCCTTCGCCAGCCGGAGGGCGTCTTCGCCTTGCTCCATCGCGAGCCACAGGCTTCGCGGCATCCCCGCCGAATAGTCGGCCCCGAACTCAGACGCGCCGTTCATTACCGCCTCCAACGCCGCCACGAGGGCGTCGTGAGCCTGGTAGCGGCGCGCCACCCATTGCAGCGGCCAGTTGTTTTCGGCGCCGCACTGACACCGCACGAGCAGCGCTATGTCTAGTCGGACTTCACACGGACTCCACTCATGTACGTGCTCTGTGCTACTCTCTGTCTCAGGCAAGGAACTAACCTCCTCTGCTGGTGGCCCACCGTTCGCGCGGTGGGCCTTTTCGTTTGCGCTAGTAACGCGAATATGTGTTTCCCTCACGCGGCACGCCGTTGTCCGGTGTCGCTGTGCTCACGAGCGGTGAGTAGCTGGTTTCGTCTGAAGAAACCGTCTCATACCACTTCTGACCGCAGCGTTCGCAGAAATAAACGTGGGCGTAGTAACGGCGACTGGCGCTTCCACCGGGAATGGTTTGGTCTCCGTGGGTGTAGGACAGACCGCGATAAACACGCTTGTGTTCACATTCGTACACCATTCATCCTTTGTCCTTTCGTTCTTGCGCTACTCAGCGCCGGGTCGGGAGGCACGAGAGCCAGGAGACGTTCCCCCGTGCCTTGCCCGCCCCGCCGATGGTTAGCTGGAAGGTGTGGTAGCGCGGCCGGGAATTGCACCCGGGTGCTCGACGTTATGAGCGTCGCGAGCCTCTGTTGCTCTATCCGCGCGGTGTGTTTTGGCGCGCCGGGGCCGGCCAATAGCCCCGGCGCTGGAGGTTTGCGCGGCGCCCCGCGCCCGACCGGAGGAGGCGCTGCTTTCCACAGCAAGGGGGAGAGGAGCGGAGCGAACACTCCCGTCCCCCTCGCCGGGGATCAGCACTCCTTCAACTCTTCGGCGTATTGTGCTTCCACGGCCCGCCGTGTCAACTCCGCCAGAGACACGCCCTTCCGCGCCGCCAACTCCGCCATCTGCCGCTTCAGTTCGATAGGCCATACCTGGTTCACGAGAACACTTGTCATGCCCAAAGACTACAGGATGCTTATATACCTGTATAGAGCCACTTTGGGGAATTTCAGCCTAAAGCGAGGGAACCACCTTCGCGGTGAATTCCGTCCCCGGCGCGAGTCCGCCCGCGTGGGGTGCTTTCATGTGGGCCTCGACGTTCTGTATGAGCGCGCCGAGCTTCCCCTGTTCGAGTGCGTACCCGGCCAACAGGCTGTTGCCGTTCGCGTTCCAGGCGTCAATGGCCGCCTGCCCTCCCAGCGCCGCGATGATCGCGTCCACCCTTGGGTCTGCCATGTCATCATCCTCCAACGCCGCCAGGAACGGCTGCCAGAATGCCGCGCCCGGATCAGACTTCCCCTGCGCCACGCCCTGGCGCGTGTCCTCGTGCCCGGCCATGCCGGACCAGAACGCATCGCTCTG
>CAYZBB010000072.1:10968-31011 GCA_964476495.1 uncultured Actinomycetes bacterium
CGTTCCAGGGGAATGCCGTACTCCGCGTGCGCCCACCGCGCGAACCGCACGCAATTCGCGATCGTCGCAGCCTCGAGCGGCTGCCCGTGATTGCTCTGACACACCTCGATGCTGATGGCGTGTTCGTCGCTGGGGTGAGAGCTGAACCGCGGCATGTATTCCACGGGCACCACTTCGCAGATGTGGTCCGGGCCGATCAGCACGTTCGAGATGCCCGCGTAGCCCTGCGCCGTCCGATTGTTCGGCGACTTAAACCAGTTCACCGCCGCCCCGAACTCGACGTTCCCGGGATAGCTCTGCCCGCCGCGTGTGGAGTGCCACAGGAGCGCGTCCACCTCGCGCGGGTAGGTGGAGTACTTCCACGGGTGCGCCTGCACGTCGGGCCAGATTGACATCGTGAAGATGGTCACCCTCTCACCCTCCCGGCGTAGTCATCGAGCAGCGCCAGCGCGCAGAGCAGCACGCACCCGGCCAGCACGCCCAGCGTGAAGGCTTTCACGGCACACCAACTACATAGGCGTGTGCCCTGCCGTTCCCATGCAGTTCGATTTCTAGCCCAGCCCGCAATCCGCCCCATTCAACCTGGATTTGTCCGTCGTAGATGACGCTGATAAACGCTTCATCCATCAGCCCCGGAATCTGCGCCAAAACCCGCAACTGAGCGAGCGCGGGTTCGTACAGTTCCACACCATCCCCTGCGACATACTCCCGAAGCTCAGTGATACGTTCCTCGACGGCTTTGCTAAGCAGTGTGCTCACCTGCACATCTCCCACAGTTCCCGCCCGATGTTGGCGCCGATCGTCCACGCTATCCCGGCCATCGCGGCCCAGATGGGAACAACGATGAAGCTTTCGGAGATGGTCATCATCTCGCGCCCTCCATGATTCGCCAGCGGAGCGGCTTGCCCTCGGCCACCAGCGGCAGGTACAGCGGCTCGGATTCCAAGTCTCGCAGGTAACGCCACGCCACCGTATGGCCAACCCCGTACAACTCCATCACGTCCGCCACTGTGAATGATTTACCCGCGCGCAGTCGCTGGCCCAAATCGATGATGTTCAGCCAGCGGTGCGCGTGCGAGCCCATTACGTCGGCCAGTACCGTGCGACGAGCCCGGCCAGTGCGCCCATCGCAGACATCACGCTCAGGGCGATCGCCAGTTGCGCCCGCGTGAGCACGGCCAGCGCCTTCCCATCGTCAAAGCCGTCTTCACGCGCCTCTTTGATGTCGCGTTCGACGTTCCGCTCTTCGAGCTTCCCCACGCGGCCATTGAGCGTGCGAAGATGCCGGTTAATCTCCGCCATCCCGTGATCGATGCTGGTCAGCCGCAACAGCGCGGTTTCACGGAATGCTTCTTCGTCCGTCACACGTCCACCCTCCGTAGGCGGTCTGTCGGTCGTTAAGGTTCGATCTCGCCGCAACGCGGGCAGCCAACGCAGTACGCCAACGCGTCGAGGTTTGGTTCGACGCTGAATTCGTGGCCGCACTTCAACGTCACCACACCCCGCAGCGGCCTCCCGTTGTCGCCCAGGTGGACGATCACGGGATACCAGCGAGGCACAGCGAGGTTGACTGTCACGACGCGCCGCCGCCCGTCGCGGCCCGCTTGCCGAGCGCGAACCCACCGACGCCAACGCCCAGCGTCACAAGGCCACGGATATCGTCGAGCACGTCGGTGCCCAGCCATCCCTGGTTGACGAGCACGCCCGCGAGAATCAGCACCCCGATGCTCGCGTAGAGTCCGACTGACGATTGAAGTGCCTTGATCATGCTGGTACCCCTTCCTCTGCCCGCTCGTAGGTGGCTTCGAAGATGTCCGGCTTACAGGGGTAAAACTCCCCCTTCACGCCGCGAATCACGTAGTCGCCGCCGTGGTAGCGGCCGTCTCGGTAAGTCGAATGGTGGTATGTCTCGCCGGTCATCACGCCTCCCAGCGTGGGGATCTTCAGCGCCACGTAGACATCGCTGGGGTCGCCCGGCTTCGCGTCTCGCACGACGCGCCCGCCGCACCATGCGGCAACCTCTTCAACGTTCTCGCGAGTAAGTTGTCGCGCCTCCACTTCGACCGGCCGCTTCCGATACAGGGCCATCGGTTAACCCTCCATCCGGTTAATCAGGTCCGCCGCCAGCGGGTAGGGGTGCCACTTGCGCCGCGCGTAGAGTCCGAAGGCCGATTGAATCGTCTTAAGCACTGTGCGTTCCTTCTACGCCGCGTCGCTGGCGTTCTCGTGTTCGGTCGTCGAGCCAGAAAAGGGCTTCTTCGAGCTTCGTGATCGCTAGAGAGTTCTGGCGGCTTGGGAACTTGCCACTGGCGAAGAACTGCAACCGCTGGAGGCAGGCTTCTAGCACATCCTCCACGAACGCCCCGTTGGGCTTGCGCTCGGTACCGTCCGGCTCCCGCAGCGGCCCCGCCTGCCAGTTAATCTCGAACCCTAGGCCAGCAACGCGCCCCCCGGTCGGGTTGCCGTCGTCGTCCGTCGTGTTGGTTGCCGTGAAAACATTCCTGATCATGGCTAACCCCCCATCCGGTTGATCAGCGCGATCGCCAGCGGATAGGGGTGCCACTTGCGCCGCGCCGGGAGCGCCAGCGTACCGAGAGCACGGGCGCGCGTCACACGGTCCCACGGCGTGGCAACCTCAACGTGGTACGTCGTGGTTCCCATCAAGCGCATGATTTCGTCGACTCCCCGGCCTGGCCCCATGATTCGCTCGAAGTAGTCCATGGTTAACCCCTCCTCATGTTGCGGCGCCTGGCAATCCACAGGCAGAGAGCGCCCGCGCCCGATGCGGCCAGCCCGGCGAGCGTCATGCCCCCCGGTGCGGCCCACGGCACGCTGTCAGCGTACGTCGGCTCCTGCATGCCCGTCCCAGTGTTGGGCGGCAGCGGCGCGTTGTTGCGGTTTGGCGTCGGTGTAGCTTGCGGTGGCAGGGTTGGCGTCGGCGGAATCGGTGTAGCGGTCGCTGGCGGCGCTGTGGGCGTCGGGGGAACCGGTGTCGGTGTGGCAGGGCAGGGGTTCGCGAAGAACACGGTGTTCCCTACCGTGATGCTTCCCTTGTGGAGAATGTAGGGCAGGGCCTCATACGACCCGCAGGGAGTAATCCGCCCGATGACCGTGCAACTCGCCGTGCCATTCTCGAAGTCCGTGCGTGCATCATTGAGGTGTCGAGCCTGCACGTAGCCGCTGCCGCGCAGCGTGTCGCCGTCCAGACCGCAGCCGCCCTCATCCCACGCATCTTCCACCATGAACCAGTCGAAGGCCGGAAGGTCCGCCGTCAGGCTTACGGGGTCGCTGTCGGTCTGCCCGCTGTTCGTAATAGTCACGGTCAACTTCGCGAACCCGGGCGGGTTGTTGTCGATGACGGTTCCGACGACCTTGAGGTTGGCCGGCGTGGGCGTGGCTGTCGGTGTCGGGTCCGCCGCCAGTACAGGCGAGGCGAACATGGCGAGTGCCAGTGCTACGAAAAGGATAGTGATACGGTGCATGGATCCTCCTTAGACCAGTTCCGTGATGCCGGAATATAGAGTGAATGAGAGGTCGGTGTCGGCGGCACCGAGCTCCACGGTAAAAGAAATCGTGTTGGGTTGGGCAAAGTCCCCAAAGATGGTGGAGAGGGCAGGAACCGCCAGCCCGCCATATTCGACGGCGGTTGTTGGTCCCGCCCAACTGCCGTTGCCGGTGGTCAGGGTGCCGTCACTTACGATGGTCCGGTATTCGGACATGAGCATCTGGCTTTCACCCTTGGAGCGGGCAACGAAGCGCGTATCCCACCGCCAGTACTGGTTGTTCAGCCCGGCCAGGGTAAACGTGTCAGCGATTCGAGTAGTCCCGTTGAGCTTGAGACGGAGAATGTAGGTTTCGTCGCCGGCATCTCCATCGATGGCATCTCCCCACAATGATACGAATGCCCCGCGCGCGTTGCCTGCAAACGTCAGCGGCTCGAAGGTCACGGAATAGATGGTTGTCTCCGTGGTTGTGTTGATGACCTGCACATAGTCGCCCGTGTCAATCTTCCGTCGAAACCGCGGCGTCGCCTGGTTCGTAAACGGGTTCAAGCCAAACGCCGCCTGGGCGTTGACCTGCCCTTGCAGCACGGCAACCTGTTCTTGCAGCGCCTGGAAGTCAGCCATCGTCGGTGCGCTCATTGGCCACTACTCACAGGCCAGGCTTCCGCCCGTATAGTGGCGATGCGGATTGGCCCCTTGCCGCCGTCCGGTCCGCCCTTCTCTTGAATCTCCGTGACCTTCACGGCCTGCACGGTAACATAGGTGCTGGCGTCCATGTCAGCATCCTCCGCCACAATCACCGGAGCACTCCCCCACAGGGCAAGGAGCGCATCCCCCTGTTCCTCCACGCTGTAGTTGTTGGACTCATCCAGGACGATCGAGAAGTCGAACACGTTGACTGTCGTGGGCCGTACGCGGTAGAGGAGCTTGAACTTCCCTTCAATGCGCGGAGATGATGCCGCCGTGTTTGAGGCGAAAGCTATCTTCGGCTTGATCCGGTAACCAAGGTTGCTTCCTTGTGGAACACCGGCTGACACCGCCAGAACGCGCTGTTGGCCGTTGGACGTGACTGCCGAGGTGCCCAGCACGGAGTACGCGGCCCCGTCCGCTGAAATAGAGGTCGTTAGCGTCAGGTTCGCAGTACACCCAGCGCTGTAGAACTCCCAGCCGATGACATCCTTTCTTAGCCCCGGCTCCCGCCGCAACTCGCTCAGATAGAGCGTCCCCGAGGTCGCGTAGGTGTAGCCGCTGTCGTCCGGGTGGCGGTTCGTCCGGCCATAGTTGATATAGAGCATGTTGCTCGACTGGCCCACCATCAGCGCCGGTTGGGTCCGCGCCCCGTCTCCGGTTCCCACCCACGTCATGTGCTCAACAGCCGTCGTGCTCAGGTTCCCCATCACGTAGTGGCTGAACGGCTTATTGTGCCAGTCCCCCGCCTCGCGTGGGCGGGACTCGACCAGCCAGTAGTTGGCCGTCACCGGGTTGTAGACCACTTGTGCGAACGCGTCTGTCGAAGTCACCGCCACGGCTACCGGGATGCCCTGCACGGTCGATGTGTTCTCTTTGAACCGCTCCACGCCGATGGCCTGCACGTCCCCGAAGCGAGAAAGTACCAGCCCGGTCTGGAGCGGGATGAGCACCCCCTTGCCGGGCCATTCGCACATCTGCTTGCAGGCGTTCGAATGCTGGTCCAACCCCGGCATATAAGGAAAGAACGACCCGTCCTCAGAATCGAGGATGTAGGGGCCGTTGCTGGTCCCCACGATGAGCAGCTTCCCGTCCATCGCCATCGAAGTAGGCGTGACCGACTCTCCCGCAAACGTGGCGACGGTGTTCCAGGCGGAAGCGTCCATCGTGGTAGTGCCGCTGAGGATGTTGCCGCGGAGCAGCTGCCCCGTCATCCCAAATACCCGGTCCCGCCCGACGTACATGATGCGGTTGATGATCGATTCGTCGTTGGCGGAGTAGGTGTCCGCCGTCGTTGGCGTCGCCACGGTGGTGATCACCTGGTAGGCCATCCCCGCCATCCCCAGCGATATTTCTTCGGTCCCCGCCGCATTCCGCGTCTGCACCATCGAGGTGATGCGTTCGGTGATCGCCGCAGCGCCTTCGCCCATGACCGTGAAGTCTGAAACACGGACCTTGGCTGGCTTGGTCCCCCGCCCAACGTACATGTAGCGCACGGAAGAGGGGCCGGTGATGAAGGCGGAGCAGTTTGTGTTGGCGGGCGTGCCGGTGGGGTTCGTGGTCAGGGTAACGGCGGTTCGTGCCGGCGCCAGATAGGCTGCGCCTTCCCAGCGAGTGTCCACGTCATCACCGTAGTCAACCCCGAGATACCCATCCTCCGTCTCATACGAACAGAGGTTCGGCCCCCATACCTGCCATTCCGCCTCGCGCAGTTGCCCGTCCGAAAGTTGCGACGGGCGCTTCGTTACTTCCCAGGACCGCGCCCCGGAGGGGAGCAGAGACCCCCGCGCGATGCGGTAGGTTCGGGAATTGATGGTGACGTTGTTGACCGTCATCTAACGCACCGGCGCCGCAAGCATGCGGCGTGGGAAGCGTACACCATTTTGCGTGTCCGGCATCCCCAAATGTTGAAGGGCCATCTGTTCGAATCGCCGGTTCCAATCAGCGGAGAGCGCGGCGTATCTGTTGCCGTCCTGCCCTGGCATCGCGCTCAGACCCTCATACAGCCGCGCGATGGCTCCCGCTGCGATGAGCGGGGCCGGGGCATCAATCACGTCCGCGTCGTGCGTCATCGCCAGGAGGCGGGTGCTATCGAGACGCGGATAGGGCCGCTGGGAGTAGATGAAGAAGGAGCCGCTGCGGCCCATCTGGGGAAGAGTTAGCGAGAGCGTGCCGTTCCCCTGGTTGAACCCGTGTTCGACTTCGTGTTCATAGAAGGCATCCTGCCGATTGGCGTCGGCGCCGCCGTTCTCGAAGGCGTAGCCCTCTTCCGCGTAGCAGACGGTGTTGGAGGTCTCTACGGAGAAACCAACCTGCAACGTGGTCGCCGCCGCGTTCACCGTGTGCGTGACCGTCAGCTCTTCCAGCGCGCCTCCGCCCGTGTGATAGGAACTGTTGGTCGTGTCCACACCATCGGTGACCCGTAGACGCATCTGGGAGGCGACAGCGGACTGGCAGACACCAACCGCATACACAGTCTTGCCGCGCAGGGAATCGCCCGTGACGCCGTTCTCCAACAGCCCTACGGTGTTCAGGAGTGTGCAGTCTGCCCCTGAGCGGGTAATGGCTACCGTGTTGGTCCCGCGCCGGTTGGCCGTGGTCGAGCGCGCCATCGTGGCGCCGCTGCCCGCCAGCGTCCAGGAGTCCGGCTTGAGAATGCCGGAAGAGTCGTACGCGTTCCACTTCTCGAAATAGCGGTTCTGGTTGAGGATCGGGTCGTCACTGAACGTGACCTTCGCGATGTGAGAAGGTTGTTCGATCCAGTCCAGGTCCCCAATCCAGTAGCGGTTTGTGTTCTGGCGGGAGGGGATGCGGGAGCGGTCGAGCCGCCTGGTCCGACCCAGGGTCACATCAATGGCGTAGTCGAACAGGTAGGGGTCATAGGCAAGCAGCTCGGCCTGTTCGCTCGTGACGGTCGTGTCGGTGTAGTTCGTCTGATTGTGGGTGAGCGTGGCCGGCGCCGTCTGGCTGGTCACCCTTCGCACACGGTCCGCCGCCGCCGCCGTGGCAGCGTCCGGGCGGCAGATGAAGTAGCCAACGTACTTCTGGACGCTGGCTTCGTAGAGGTGCGACGTGCTCACGACGGTAGTCGTTGTGATGGACGAGGGAGTGATGACCCGGCCCAATTCCGGTGCGCGAATCAGCATCTCCCGGCGGATGGCCTTGCTTGTCGTACTCATCTATCCCCCTTAGTACCCATAGCCATATCCATATGAACGCGGAGAGGAAGGTCGCGCGAGCCTGCCGCCCCCAGCCGTTGCTGGCAGCGTGTACGTGATGACGAGTTTGGGGTCATTGTCCGTGCCGGTCTGGTCAGCTGACAAGAAATTGGCATATTCGTAAGCCGCCACTCCCGGCTGATTTCCAGCACGGTGCCGCGACCAACAAATAACAATCCGAGTCGTACCAATCTTATCAACGTTTGCGCCCATTGCGACATCGCTAAAAGCGTTGTAGACATTGTTAGTCCACGACGCCGACGCCACGACCCCAAGCAACGTCTTTCCACCAAGATCTACGCCTGCAACGAAATCTGCTGCTGTCAGGGTTGCTCCGAAATCATGAAGACGTGCCTCTACATCGCCAGCATTAGAAAACGCAGATGAACCACTATTTTCGAACAGGCTAAGCACCGCACCCGATACGGTTGCCAACGCCCCAAGCGCAGATGTATCAAAAGGCAGAAGTGTTTCTGCACAAGTAAAAACACCCTCTGATTCACCTTGGCCGGCTTGTACGTCAGTACTTGTGGGACCATCATCCGCAAGCGTTCCCGTTCCAGCCCGTGCATTTGCATAGGTAGCATCGGAGCAATACACAAGCAAATCCGCTACATCCGAAAACGCCGTCAGCGTCGCCACTACTGCATCCCCCGGATGGTTTCGACCAGCTTCGTTTCCAGCACGTACCCATCCTTCCACCCGGCGAACAGGAACAGTCCGTCACCGATGTTCAGGGCCTTGCCGCCCTCGAAGGCGCTCTGCACACGCACGGTGACGAGCCGCGAGCCTGTCGGGGTGAGGGTTTCGACAGGATCGCTGGCATACACGATATCCATCTCCTTAAGCGCTCCCTGCCAGCCACTGCTTGGGGAATTCCGCCCACTTGGCCGACCAGAACCACGTTGGCCCGGTCGTCCCGGCATAGGTGTAGACGCACATCGCGGCAGGTCCGACGAGGAGGTCAAGTCCCGCTGTCGGCGCCCAGATGATTTCATTCACCGCGCCCTCCGCGGGGGACACGTCCTGACCCAGTGTGTAGCCAGCCACACGAACCCCATAGCCCGAAGGTGCGGTCACCGTCGATTGGAACGTGCACGTTGGCGGGATAGGTTGATCCGTGCGCGAGCTCAGCACGGTCTCAGCCGTGCCCGAGGTCACGCGGTCTGCATCATCGAATTCGATGATGACATCCACCGCCGCGCCTGCGACCGTCCCGGTCTGGAACAGCCGCAGCATCAGCGGGATAGCCACTGTACCTGCGGGCACGTCCAGCACAAATGTGGGCGTCGTGTTTGCGAAGCTGGTCTGACCCGTCACCAGGTCGTTCTGGTCCGCGTCACTGGCATAGAACACCCGCCCCATGGACGACAGGTAGGAGAGCGGATCCGGCTTGGAGAGGATTTCCTGCCAGAGCGATTCAGGTTCCGGGCCCGCATAGGTGGCGATGGGCCGCTCCGTCCCCGAAAGGAAGGTGCGCTGCCCGTAGGTCCGGTTTCCGATGCGCGGGATGTTCTGGCCGATCTGCCCATCGTTGGCATCGTTCGGAGCGCCGGTGACAGAGATGAGCGCCATTAGTGCTTCTCCCGTTCTTTCAGGTCGTGCGAATCTTTCACCCCGAGGGACTTGAGTTCCTTCGCCCGTTTGATGGCGGTGCGCGCGAGCGGAGGAGTAGGAAGCGACTTACCTAGAGCCTCCTCCGCCCGGCCATGCGCGTATTCAAGTTCCTGAGCCGCTTCCTGGTAATCCTTAAACTCTTGCACATACGACCGCTGGTCCAACGGGACCGGGGTGAACCCGGCCACGTTGAAGTTGTAGACCTGCTGGCGCCGCACGTCGCGGTCGCAGTTGCCACAGGGGACGCTCTTCACGTCCCACGTGCCGCGCAGGTCCGCAGACCAGCCACATACACAGGAGTAGGAGTACATCGGCATTTAGGACGGGTCCACCATGAGCGTGGGGAACTCAAGGTAATCGATGTTCGCGTAGTAGCTCGGGCCGGTCGTATCCGCCGCGATCTGAATGTAGAAGCAGCGCGGTCCCACGAGCACGGGCGCGTAGAGCGGCTGCCAGTCATACCACGTCGGCCATGCGCCGGCCGCAATCGGCTGGCTCCAGGAGAAGTGACGCAGTGTGGTGGTCGCGAGTTCCGCTGTCACCGTGCAGGCACCCGCGGCCTGTACACGAGCCGTCGAGACCGCTGCGGCCCCGTTCGACTTGAGCGGCAGGGGAACGAATGCGGTCCCTGCCGAAGAGACGGTCGCCACGCTCTTGCCCGCCGACTCAAAGAGGGTGGCAGCCGCGAGATTAAAGGAGATGTTGACGGCGATCGGCATGATGGTCGTACCGCTGGCGGCATCGACTGTCATCTCTGCGGCGGTGTCCGTAATCAGCACGTCGCCAACTACCGGAGTCGTGATCGTGCCGGCACGGGTCGTGTAGCCGCGTCCGTCGAGCACCATGGCCTGGTAGAAGTTGGTGACGACCTGGTCGGCCATCGTCGTGAGACGAGCGCCAGGAGACGAGCCGTTGCCGAAGCCTGCTGCGAGACCGCGGATGACCTGGAGAAGAGGCATTTGCTTTGTGTCCTTTCTGCGAACGTCGCCGTGAGCGACGAGCGTCGCGGGAGCCTTAGCCGACCTTTATCACGGCAAAGTTGATGATGATCGCGCCGGTTTCTGCCGTGCCCGCCGCGACGTTCCCGTTGTGGACGGCAATCTGGAACGACCCCGCTGCCACCGTGGTGACATGCACAATCGTCCCGCCGCCGTTCGAGCCGGACCGCTGACTTACCACGACCACATCCCCCACCCCAACCCGGTCGTTGGTGACGGTGAACTTCGCCGTGCCTTCCGCCGCCAGCGAGGTGGTGTCGGTCGTGATGGTTCCTGAGAGGGCGTTGATGGTGACACCCGTGCTCCGGTTAGTAATCTGGGTAACCCCAGCCCCACCGTGAGCCGCAGGCGGCGCCGCCCGCAGCGCCCTCTCATAGATGAATGGCATCGGCCTTGACATGACTAGTACCCGATCTGTGTGGGGTTGAGCTCCAGCACGTCGAGGTTCGCGTAGTACGAAGGGCCGGTCGTGGTCGCAGCGATCTGCGTGTAGAGGCAGAATCCTGCCGTGATGAGCGGAGGCCGCAGCGGTTCCCAGCGACAGTCCGCGACGTATGCGCCCATCGCAATCGGCTGGCTGAACGACCAGTGGCGTCGTGTGGTGGTCGCGAGTTCCGCCGTGACGGTGACGCCACCCGCAGCACTCACGCGCGCCGTGGACGATGCCGCCGTGCCACCCGTGTCGAGCGGGAGCAGGACGAAGGCGGTGCCGGCGCTGGACGCCGTAGCGACCGACTTCACCGCATACTCATGCAGCGTGCCGCCGCCGAGGCGGATGGAGATGTTCTGGCTGATCGGGATGATGACCTTGCCCGAGGCGGGGTCAACGCAGTATTCCGCCGCCGTGTCCGTAATCACCACGTCGCCAACCAGCGGTGTGGTAATGGTCCCGGCGCGAACCTGGTAGCCGTAGCCGTCGAGCACGGCCTTCGCGAAGAAGTCCATGACCACCTGAGCGCCGGAGGAGTCGAGCAGGCCGAGCGCCTGGTTATTTTCCGTGCCGCCCCGGTTGGCCTTGCCATACTGGAAAACGTCAAGAGTAGCCATGTTTCTACCTCCGGCCCACGCAAAGGCCGTAATCGACCGAGAGCGTGCGTGCTGCTGTGGTGAGTGTTTCGACGTAGAACCAGGGGGTCAGCGACTGCGAGCCGTCGATGTTCCCGCTGCCAACCAGCTGGCCGTTGATGTAGCCAGACACGTTGTCGCCGGTTGTCCCCGTAGGGCCGGTCCCGACGATTTCTACGAAGTAGTAGGTGTCTGCCGCGAACGTCCCGGTCCAATCGGCGTTAGCGTCCGTGGTCCCGCCGTTCGAGAGGAACGTCAGGTTCGTGTCGTCTGTCGTGTCCCGGCAGAAAACGGCACAGTGCCCGGACGTGAAGCTGG
This sequence comes from uncultured Actinomycetes bacterium, assembly GCA_964476495.1. Classification (GTDB taxonomy): domain Bacteria; phylum Actinomycetota; class Actinomycetes; order Mycobacteriales; family Nakamurellaceae; genus Nakamurella. The sequence goes on from CAYZBB010000072.1 coordinate 22,375, forward strand.
GAACGCTCTTGACGTTCACCGCGCCCGTATCCCCGGTCACCGCGTTGTTCAGACCAACCTCGATGATGCTGGTAGCCAGCGTGTCGAGCTTGAAACGGGCCGCGAAGTAGAACCCGCTGTCACCGTTCCAGTGGAGACCCACGGCCTGGCCGGCGGAGTCGTTTGCGCTGGTACTCGTCTCCAGCGTCAGAACCCCACCCACCGCCGCCGTGAGCGAAATGACCTCAGTCCCGGTGCCAGCCGTCGCCGGGTAACCCCAATTGGCGGAGGCAGGCCAGGTGCCTGCGCTGTCACCGATGAAGTCATCCCACCACGAGTAGTATTCAGGATTGCCGTGAAGGGCCAGGAGCGACTTCAGCCGCTCGTCGGCACCCATCCGGCTAAATGCGCGGTCCATCCTGCGCGGGAGAAACATTCCCGTAGCCATACTGCTACCTCAGTGCGCCCTAACGCGTCGCACAGCGACTATCGACGGAGACTCTTCGGCGTGCCATCCGGCCCGGCCTGTTCGTCGTTCATGGAGAAGTCGTAAACCGTCCGGCCATCACGCGAGGCGGAAACGGACCACGAACCATCCGGCTTCACCGAGATAGCTACCCTGGTCCGCCCACTGGCCGAGGTCAGCGAAGCCTCAGAAGGTATAGTCGGATTGCTTGATTCCAGTTCGGGCATAGTGTTCCTCACGTTCTTTCAAAGGGTCGATCCAGCCGCTGTCATACGTCCCCCCGGTATCGCTCCAGGGCAACGGATCAGACAACGGAGTGATCCCGTACAGCTTCTCTAGGCGGTCGATTTCCAACATGTCATCCAGGCCTATGTAGAGCGGACTCTTACGCTTGAACCGCGCCATGACGTGGTAATGCTTCATCTCGAAATCGTCAGGGTTGGGAAGTTCCCCCACCCCTGGCGTTGGCGGTTCGACCGGCCCGGCAATCTGCGGCTTGGAGACCATCTCCCAGCCCTTCTGCCCGAGCCATTCCTTCCACCGTTCGAGGTTCGCATTGATGATCTGGTCCCGTTCGTGCGCCTGATTGGAGTGCGGCGCCGCATGGCAGAGGCGGTCAGGAATCCGGATGATCCCGTTCCGCCATTCGCCTTTCTCGTTGGCGTGCCACACAGGAACACGAAGCGAGGTCTTGCCGGCCTGCGAACGCCACGCCACATCGCGGCGATTATCACCGCTTCGAGTGAGTGCCGACGTTCGCAGCGCCTTAGTCATCGAAGATGCTCTCCGACTTCTTGGCCCCGCCACGGGTCACCTTCACGCCCTGGAGTTCCTCATCCCCGGTCCCGCCACCCTTCGCGAAATGGTTCACCATCTCTTCGAACTTGGCGTTTACGCGTTCGCCGATCATCTCAGCGACCGCCTGGCGGGTTGCCGGGTCCATGCGGCTCATACGCTGGGCGCGGGCAATCTCTTCCATCTCGGCCACCAGCTCATCCGGGTTGAACGGCTGCAACACCGTATCCAACCGCTTCTGAAACTGAGCCTTGCGCTTGTGGGCAATCTGCCGGTCCTTCTCTACCCCCGTCGTTGCGATCGTGTACTCGCAAAGGGCAAGTTGGTCCTGACAGTACAGCACCGCTTCTTCCCGGTTCTTGAGGAGAATATCAACGATGGTCCGCACCGCCTCGGTGGTCAGCTTCGGCCCCAAGGTGATAAACCCCTTCGCCTCTGCCCGGTCGTGGTAGTACGACGCGTTGGTGCCGTACTTTGCCCGGATACGAGAATCGGGATTGTCGGGGGCGTTACCGCCGTTCGGGGACAGGATCAGGACATCGCGGATAGTCTCGCCGTCCGGGCGGGCGTAGTAGCACCACGCGCCGAACGTGACACCGTTCGTAGGTACGCGTACCTGCTTGAGCGGGGTAAGAACCTCGCCGGCCGCGTCAGTGGTCGCACGTCGTGAACGGAGAACCGGGGGTGCGATATCTGCCAAAGCTAGGCTCCCTTCGCCCACACGCCGTGGTCGTCACGGGTCTCGATGACGCCCCAAATGGCGCTAATGGCGTACTGTTCGGAGAGATTCTGGATGTCGTCAAACTTGTGCGTCTTTGGCTTCATGCGCATTCCGAGAGCGATGGCGTCGCGCTGGAAGATGCCATTGTCGTGGCCCGCTGCGTTCGTCCCTTCGACGTTCGTGGACTCCACGGCACGGAGACCGTAAATCTCGCCAAAGCTGCCCTTGACGATGTTCGCCCCACCGCCGCGATTGAAGTCGCTGGACGCGTAGCGGTCGATCGAGAGCATCGAATTCTTAGTGGCCGGAGCCATCGTGAACGCCCGCCCATCGTCGGGAGCGTTGGCATCGTCGAGGTACTGGACCGCGCGCCGCACGTCATCATCGGTGAGGTCAACTGCCAGCGTGCCGACCGTTTGGCTAAAGTCATCAACAAGCGCCGCAAGAGTGTCGTCAATGCTCGTGTCGAGCACATACGCCGCCGTGCGGGTCATCCACTTCTTGAGGTCAACGATGGACATCGCATTTTCGAACTCTTCCAGCTCCCACGCGCTGTACATGTGCTGGTTGATGGTCAGCGTGACGCTGCCTTCGGTGTTCACGTCGTACGTGATGTCGTTGCCGCTGTTGCCTTCGCTCTTGGTCCTGGCCGCGCCACTGTTGACGACGGTGGAGAGTGCCCAGCGAATCGTGGTGCCGACACCGGCCGAATCCTTGTAGCGCGTCGAAACCAGTCCCGACATCGCCAGGTTGGCCTTGCGGAACTCGATAACGTCCTTCGACGTGATGGCGGGGTTGCTTGTTGCCGCCGTGGTAGAGGTGACTGAGGTAGACACGTATGTCCTCCTAGGTTCGTATCCCCATAGGGCGATAGAACCATGTGTCTCGGAAACGCCGCCAGAGCCGCCGAAGCGGAGAACTCGTCTCCCGCTCAAAGCGTTCGGTGCGTATGTCGTGTAGCTCCAGAGCCGCCATCACCCCTGTGTAGAGGCATTTCGGGCAGAGGTTGTAGGTTTCGTCTACGACAAGTCCTTCAACCTCGCGCCCACAATGGCCGCATGGAATCATCGGGCCGTTGCCAGAATTCGGGCGCGTTCCGCGTCAGGCAGAGCATCCCACTCTCGCACCGGCATGTTCTCGATTTCGTCCAGCGTGTAGGTTTTCTGCCGTCCGCCCGTCGCTCCCCCAACCGTTGGCCGGGGTGTGGCAGAACGTGTGGCAGCAGCCTTCTTGACGCCTTCAACCTTCCCCTGGTCCTGCAATGCTTGAGCCGCCGCTTGCAGCGCATGGGGCCAGAGACCGGCCCACAGTGCTTCTTTCTGCATGTGGTAGTTCGCCTGCGCGAGCGCCTGAGGATTGTTGGTCCGCCGCGCCTGTTCCACCATTGCAAGTGTCTGAGGCGAAGCGCGGTAGTCAGGTACGTCAGTCAGGACCAGCTCACGCTGAAACCCGCTGATAGCTTCGAACTGGTCGTGAAATACCGCGTTGGCGAGAGCGCGTGCCACGGGCATAATATGTGCGTCCGTGACCTCTTCGCCCTTTTCGAGCGCGTTCCTCACGATCGAGGTGAGAGCCTTGTGAGCGAGTCCCTGTCGAACCTCTTGCGCCTGTGACGCCCGATACTCGAAAGCTCGCTGTTCGGCCTCTGCCTGTGCCTTGCGCTGTTCGTTTTCGACCCGCTGGCGAAAGCTCTCGTTTAACCGTGCCTCACGGTCGGCAATGACCTTCGCGACTACCGGGTCGGCGGCAACTTCTTCAAGCGCCCTGCCCGCGAACGGGGATTCTTCCGTTTCTGTCGGCTCGTCCGCTACAGCTTCCGCGGCCTCTTCCGGCTCTTCCAGTGGCGCTTCGTAGAACGCCTCTAGCGATTCTTCCGGTTCAACCCCGTTGTCAACGTCGAGGACGGCAGTGTCTCCACCTGGCATACACAGACCTCCAAGCCTGACCGTAGGCCACACAAAAAGGGGTGCAAACCGTAATTGTTACTGGCGTGATAGCATGGAGAACATGGCCGAGACAACCATCCTTGGGCACACCTGCCGCCTGCTAGCGAAAGCACAGACCTACCGCGAAGAATACGGCTGCATCCCACGGCTTTCTAACCAGGGAACGCTGGAAGGGTGCGACGCCACCAATGTATTCATCGCTTTGTTCTGCCCGTTCTGCGGCGCTGCGTTCAATCTCGCTGAGGCTCGCAAAAGCAGATGGGTTAAGCAGGACGACGACGGTGATTGGGTAGACGACCTCTAAGCAGGTTACTGGCGCAGGACGAACTGCAATTCTTCCATCGAGGTTCCACCAAAGCCCCAATAGCGCAGTTTCTCGCCAGCTTCCGGGTAGTTCACCCGGACCCATTGATGGCCTTTCGTCACCGCTTCTTGATAGGTATTCACCAGTTTGTCCGTGACCTTCACAGCGAGGATGTTGGCGGCATTCGACTCACGGGCACGCCAGCCAGGCGAAGTCTGATCGAGGTATTGCGCGGCCTGTTCGGTATACGCCCGTAGAGCATAGGTGTAGAACTCGTCGTAGCTCATCGACGTGTTGATGCCAGTGGCCTTCTTCCACTGGTCCCAATAGAGGTTGTCCACCTCGAAGTAGCCGCTCGCTCGAATCACGTCCATATCGCGGTCGTACTTCGCTTCCATGGCAGTCTGGCGTCCACCGAAGGCGTTTTCCAGGACGGCCCGGTCCTCATCCGAAAGCTGGGCCTTGAACCCGTCCAGCGCCAGCCAGTCCCGATCATCGAGGTCCTGGGTCACAGGATCCTTAAGCGAGTCTTGCAGCTTGAAGTACTGGTCCACGACTGACCCCGGCTTGAGGTCATCAGGTGTCGCCGGGAACTGCGAGATGATGCCCTCAATCTCTGACCGCTGGCGCAGCTCCAACTTGCTGTGCTCTTCCCGCCATTGCTCCGGGGTCAGAAACTCACCAGACTTCGAATTGACTCGTTCGTCAAGCGCGAGCTTGGCATCGAAGTACTTCGTGTTGATGTCCTCGATCGCCACCGACGTAGGCGAGTACCCATACTGGCGAACCAGCGCAGCGACCTTCAAGTTCTCTTGCCGGAACTTGGTTTTATTCTCCGCTTCCCAATATCCGCTATCCCGGATGGCCTTCTGTGCATCGTAGAGGTCTTGCAGGACCGGGTTATCAGACTCCTTGGTCTTGTCCAGCCGCTTCTGAATCTCCGCGTAGACCTCGGGGTCTTTCTGCCACTCTTTCTCCAACTGGGCCAGCAGACCCTGTTGCACATCGTAATCGAGGGTGCCGCCCTTCGAAGCCTTGTCAAAGGTCTCGTAATAGGCGGTCAGCGCCAGGTCCACGACGGTTGGTTCCTTCTTGCCAAAGAGCGCCTTCCCGGTCACGTCCCGGTATTGCTGTTCAAGCTGGTCAATGCGCGCCCCGTACTTTGCCTCTACCGCTGCCACGTTAGCGCGGAAGTCGGCGCCGGCCTGCATGCGCCCCTTCTCGTCGATGGCCGCGCCCAGGGCCGCATGGTAGCGGGTGACCGCGTAGTCCAGCTCTTGTTCCTTCTGTCGCTTGTTGGCGTCCAGTTCGGCGTAACTGATGGTCTTGAAGGAACCTTCATCTGTCAGCCGCTCCGCCTGATCCAGCCGCTTTTTCTCGTACTGGTCCATGAGCTTTCGCGCGTCGGGGTTTTCCTTCATGACCGCTTCCCGCTCTGCCTCAGTCATGCGGAACCACTCCCGTCCGGCGATGCGGTCGAGCTTGTCAATCTCAGATTCCTTGTAGGTCGAGAAGCCCAACCCTTCCAACACCTGTTCTGTCAGGTCCGCCCCTTGCAGGTAGTTCTGTAGAGCAATCGGCACCGGCGCCACGTTCAGCCAGCGCCCACCCGCCACGCCGAGGTCACCATAGGCCCATCGCCCCTGGGCCGGGTCAAAACCGAAGCCCGCTGCCTTGGCCCCGATGCCGAGGGTAGGACTGATACGGCCAAGGCCAAGATTGAGCATGACCTTGCCCGCGTCCTTCGGGTCACCTTCCCACAGCAACCGCGCAGCCCTTGAGAAATGCGTCACAATCTGTTCCTGCGGAAACATGTTGATGACGTGGCCGGAAGGAAGGGTGATCTTGCCAAAGCCTGGTTTGGACGGGTCATACTCGAATTCCCCAACGCCGGCATAGTCGTTGAGCAGCTTCCCAACTGCCAGCGTTCCGCCGACCACCGAAAACACCGTGGTAGCAGCCAACAGGCGTTCGTACGGCGTAGCCCCGGAGACAGGATTGATGGCTGCTACCACTTTCCCGATCTGCTGAATCTGTGCCCGCGTCATCGACGGTGACAGGAGCATCGCCCGTTCCACATCTCGCCGCCCGGCTCGCTGGGCCAACTTGCCAACCGAAGTAGAAAGGTTCGCCATCTCTGCCGCGGAGGAGCGGACGGCGGGGTCCATGACGTTGTTCCCGCTCACATGCGCGAGTATCAGGTTTCCTTCATAGATGCTCTGCCGAAGGTTGCCAAGGAAGGTGTCAAAGGACAGGTCCGTAATCTTGCGGATGACCGCCACCACCGGCTTATCCACCATTCGGCCCGGCGCCCCCAGGTGTCGTAGCAGGGTGCCATCGGTGCTCAAGTCGGTTACGCCTGTCCGCGCCCCGTGCGCGACGCCATCGAGCGATGAGAGGATGCGCTTGTTCAGCGCGATCTCTTCGAACCCGGTGTTCAGGTGTGGCAGGTGCGCCGCCGCCGCCATACGGTTCACAGTCCCGGCAATAAGCTGCACGGGGGAGAGGAAGATCGTCTTGAGCCCCTGTTGCCCGACGACGCCGATATCCAGCCCGAACATGCTGTTCTTGAACTCTTGGGTCAGGGTGGCAACAGACCGCGCCACTTCCCCGCCCGGCATGTTCGCCTCATCAATCAGTCCCTGAATCCGCGCCGGCACGCCATCCTTATAACGCGCCTTCAACTCGTATTTCTGCATGAAGTCGGCGTACTTCTTCGCCAGCCCTTCATCCAGCCCTTGCAGCCGAAGGGCATTCTCCAGGAACGCGCGCCGTTCGAGCAGACTGGTCACGTAGGAGTCCGCCACGCCGCCCGTGGCATTCGCGTTGATGGTCCGCACGACGGTGCTCAGGATGCCTTCGCGCGCCTCCCCGATGTTGTCGAGCAACACCCGGTTGCCTTGCAACCAGTATTTCGCGGAGTCGTTGATCTGCTGGCGCAAGCCAGGGTCACCGGGCAGCGCTTTCACCAGGAACTCATCCGCCTTCGTCAGCAACTTGGAAGAGGTGGTATCAGTCAGGTTCTTCCGCGCCGCTTCGTTGGCCTTCTTCACGCCCTCCGTCATGCGGTTCAGCCCCAGAGCGACGGCAGCTTTCTGACCTGCAACCTTCTGTTCCTCTTTCAGCAGCGCTTGAATCCGCTTAAGCCCGATCTCCCGCAGCTCTGCCGAGGTCCGCAATGGGTTCATAAGGTCGTCTATCTCTTGCTTCGCGACCTCGTTCATGGACTTAAAGGCGTTCCAGTGCGCCCGCGCCGCGGCCTTGTCGTCTTTCTCTACCGCCGCCACCCGCAGCCGGTTTGCGCGCTGCAATTCCTTCTCTGCATCCCGCAGCGCCTTAGCCTGTAGCGCCTTCTCTTTCGCCTGGTTCTTCGCCATCAGGGCCAGTTCGCCGGCACGCGTGAGATTGTCCTTGGGCCGCGCAATGGCGAGGTTGGCTACCTCTACGCCGAACGTCTTTTCCAGCCACTCACGCGCCTTAGGTTGCGCCCCAGCGCCATTCACCAGCCGCATCAAGGTGCTGTCATCCCCGGAGATGTGGAAGATGGCCGAATGCGGCAATTCGCCTGCCGTGATGCGCGCTAGGGTGTCGGCCTGGATCGCCTGAATCTCTGCTGTCGTCAGGTTCAACTCTGCTACTGTGTGGCGAAGCTGCCCGATGGCTGCCCCGGCTCGCGCCCGTCTGGCGATGTCGTCAGGAGACAATCCTTCCTTCATGCCAGATTCGATGCCGGCCGCAACGCCCTTAAACTGAGCCACGCGGCCCTCATGAATCTCGCGGGCCGCTGTCCCTGTACGCCGAATATTCGCCTCTTCACGGAGCGCAACCGTCAGCTTCTTCATGGCGGAATGGATGTCGCCCGTCCGACTCAGGTCCAATGCCAGTTCGCCAAGCGTCCTGTACTCAGACGCCACCCGTGACCCTTCGACGCGCTGAATGTCGGCATACGTCCCGGTAAACGACCGTTGGCCCACGCGCTTACCAACGCGAGTAGCGCCACCCTCCACGAACTTGGATGTACCCTGATCCCACACGCGTTGAGCACCGGACGGGTTGTCGCTCAGCTTCAACATGCCCTTCGCGGCCCGGTCCATGATTTCTTGCTGGGCCTCGTTCAATTGCTTTACGAGGTCGTCACGGTCCAGGAACGCGTGATTGCGGGCATAGGTCAGCGCGTCGTCATAGCCCAGCTTTCGTTGCGCCTTGGAGATGGTCGCGGCCTTCTGCCTCGGATTCAGGCTGGTTGGGATGTTGCGGCCGGCGGCAATCTCTTCCAGAGCGGCCCGCTCCGGCACGGTAAGCGCCTTGCCTTTCTGAATCTCCACGTTCAGTTTTGGCATGTCCGGGAGCGCCGTTTTGGTGGCAAAAGCGGGGTTGTCCAGCTCGCGCAGCCGGGCGTAGCCCTCCCAATCGGCGCCGAGCCGCG
>CAYZBB010000073.1:0-30834 GCA_964476495.1 uncultured Actinomycetes bacterium
GGGTCGAGATCCACGTGGCCGGTCTTCTTCAGGCGGCAGTGCGGATCTCGACCGACGCGACCGCCAGCCTTCGGGCGTAACGGTCATCTTTGGTTTCGACCGATCGGCGCAGCGTCGGAGTGGGTCCTCCATGAGCACGTTTCGGGGATTCCGGCCGTCGCAGACCATGGTCGGCGACGCGCAGCGCGATCAGCCGGGCCGCTTGGACTTGGGGAGCCGGCCCACCACGTCCGCGTACGACAGGTCGATTGCCTCGCGCAGCTCTGCGTCGGACACCGTGCCACCGATGGTGAAGCTGTTCCAGCCGTACCGGCCGATGTATGCCGTCACGGTGACGTCGTCCGGGTACTGATCGCGCCACTCCCGCGCGTCGTCCCTGGTTCGGCCGCACTTGAGCCCGACCGACGCGCTGTCGGGTGAGCCGAAGAAGGCGAAGATCTTGTCGGCGACCTTCACCACCTCGTCGCCCTCCCACGGCTCGTCGAGCCATGCACCGGGCTTGGCCAGGCAGTAGCGCAACAGTTCGGCACGGCTCATGTCAGCTCCCCTTGGCTCCGGTCGGTCGTCTCGTCCGGGTCCGGCATCCGGCCGGCGTCCTCGGACACCTCGCTGATGCGATGCAGCGCGAAGTTGTGCACCGCGTTACGGATCCGGTCGAACGCGACGAGCTTGCCCGGCGTCACCGCGATCGGTTCGACGAGCCGCCGCAGGTGCACGCCCTGGGTGTCGGCGTACCCGATCCATACCTGCCGCCGGTGTGCCGCCGCGTGCCGCAGCACGTCGACGATCGGCGGACCGGCGGCGCCGGGGGGCTGAACTGCCGGCAGGGCGCGGTCCGCGCCGCGCATCCGGTCGACAAGGGCCGCCAGCGCCGCCTCCGACGGGACCGGCGGCTCGCGCCAATGCTGTTGTGGTGCCCTTTCTTTCGTCCGCTTTGGGCGGGTGCGCAGGTCAAGCAGCACACCCAGCCCGTCCTCGGCGGCCGGCACCAGACCGCCGGCGCGGAGCTGGGTCATCAGCTCCTGCAGGGACACCGTGGAGATCGCCACCGTGGGCGCGAGCCGGCGCACGTCCAGACCGAGGGAGGCTGCCTGAGCCACCGCCTGCTCGATCAGCGCCGGGTCATCACTGCGGAGGTACGTGCTCGCCCGGCCGAGGCGCAGCACGCCGTAGCGTCGCCCGACGTCGTCAATCAGGTATGACAATGCTTGCGGCACCGGGGTTGTCGAATGGTCGCGGAACAGCTCGTGCAGTTCGGTCGTGCTGATGCCGGCGTCGAGCGCGCGCCGGACCGATTGCGGGGTCACCCGGTAGACGGTCGCCGATCCGGCGGACTCCACATCGGCGACCTGGCCGAGCCGGGCCGCCAGGTCGGGCACCAGCCGGCCGGGTGCGACGACGGTCAGGTCGGCCTGCACCATGACCGCGTCCACCGGGTCCGGCAATGCCGCCGCCAGCGCGATTCTCGCGTCCTCCGGTGTCCCGTCGAGCAGCCGGCGGCCGGGCGTGCCGAGCGCACCGAACGCGACGATGCCCAACGCGGTGGCCTCGTCGATGGTCGAGTCGAGGATCGATGCCCGGTGGTCCGGCGGGCGGAGCGGCGACCGCCAGGCGAACCGTTCCGAGAGTGCCTCACGGTCGAGCCCGATGCCCGGCGGCAGTTCGGCCAGCATGCCCAGGACGAACCGCCGGTCCAGTGGGCCGCGGATCCAGGACAGCTCGGCGGACAGCGCGTTGCGGACCTTGTCCGCGGCGTCCTTCGAGCCGGCCCGGGCCGGGTTGCGGCGCAGGTCGATCCACGTCGCGGCGATCCGCGCCCAGGCGTGCTCGTCGGGCAGGTCAAGGAAGTCGTCGGCGTCTGTGGTCGGCGTCCAGAGTTCGGTCGCACGGTTGCGCGGATGCTCGGCCGCGATCAATCTCAGCGCCGCGACGAGTTCCACGTCCAGCGCGGTGGTGTGCTCGTCGTCACCGGTGAGCTTGGCCAGCCGACGCAACTCCCTGATGCCCAGGCCACCGGACCGCAGCGCCGGCGGTGGATTCTGCCCGACGAGGTCGAGCAGGCGGCGCAGCCGATCGATTGCGGCGAGCGCCTGCCCGGCCGCGGTGCCGTCAACGGTGGCGGCGCCGTGGTCGACGAGCCGGTCCGAGGGCGGACGCACCTGGACACGACCGAGGGGATGGTCACCGCGGACCGCCAGCGCAACCTCCCGCGGCAGCTCCACGGTGTCGGCGTCCACCCGCCGGAGCAGGCCGGCCGCCACCAGCGGCGTCACCGCGCGGCCGATGGCCGATCGAGGATCCGTCGTGCCGCGCGGCGGGCCGGTGGCCAGCCGGTCGATGATCCCCCTGGACGGCGGGTCCAGTTCGTCCAGGGCGGCCCGCGCCTGCGTGACGGTCAGCGTGCCGGGTCCGGCAAGACCGGCGGGGTAGGTGCCGAGGACCGCCAGCACCGCCGATGGCATCGCCAGCAGGTCCACGCCCCGGACCAGGGCCAATGACTCCAGGTCCCGCAGGGCGGCAGCGAGGGCGTCGTCCGGCACCTCCGCGCCCAGGAACATGCGCAGCGTCGCGGTCGCGACGGCCCGTTTGTCGGCGTCCAGGACGGCGAGGGCCTGCAGCACCTGGATCTGGAACTGGTTGAGAGACTCCATCGCCCGCCACACCGACGGGCCGGTGTTCAGCCGTCCGGCCAGCACGGTCAGGTCGCTCGGCGCCGGCACCGTCAGGTCGGGACGGGTGCGCAGCAGCGCGACCAATTGGTCGTCGGAGCGCGCGCGGAGCCAGTCCAGGGTCGAGGGCATCGCATCCACCGTAGTGAAGGTGCTGGTCGGCGTGTCGAGCGTGCGGTTGAGGGGGTCGGTGGGCGTGGGCGAGAATGATCCGGGATCGATGGTCGATCCGCCAGTCGGTGAGTGCAAGGAGGGCCCGTGGCCGCCAAGCGAGGCAAGGGCGTCGACCCGAGATGGCCGGACCTGCCCGACGGGAGGCATGCGGTCACCGAGACGCATACCGAGGTGGTGGGTGCGCTGTCGCCATTCGGTGATATCGAGTTCCCGCTGCCCAAGGTGCCGTACGTGCACCCGATCACGGTCATCAACCGCTGACCGATCCGCGGGGCACCGGCCGGGTCGCCGGAGTGCTGCTGGCGGCCGGCGCGGGCACCCGGTACGGCCTGCCGAAGGCGTTGGTGGACACCGGGTCCGGGCCCTGGGTGCAGCGGACGTTGCAGGCGCTGGGTGGCTGCGACCCGCTGCTCGTGGTGGTCGGGGCCCGCGCCGATGACGTGCAGGCGCTGCTCCCCGGCGGCGTCGAGGTGGTCCGCAATGACGACTACGCGCAGGGCATGGGAAGCAGCCTTCGCCGCGGTCTTGCGTCCCTGCCGCACGTCGCCGGCCCGGAGGTCGACGCTGCGTTGATCATGCTGGTCGACCTGCCGGACGTCGGCCGGCCCGTGGTCGACCGGCTGGTGTTCGCGGCCGGTCCGCCCGAGATGGCCCGCCGCAGCCTTGTCCGCGCCACCTACCGCGGCCGCCCCGGCCATCCGGTGCTCATCGGCCGTGACCATTGGGCGGGCGTGCGGGCGATCGCCACCGGTGACGAGGGCGCCCGCGCCTACCTACGGCAGCATCGACCCACTCCGGTCGAGTGCGGTGATCTCGCCTCCGGACGGGACGTCGACCGGCCGGCAGATCCGGCAGCCGATCACCCCGGTGACTCCGCGCGGATGTAGCGTCCGCCGGCCGGGCCATCGGCGCGTGACACGGTCATTCCAAGCGCGTGACACGGTCATTCCATCTGTACCGGACAGGTTTTCGATTCTCTGTCACCGGTGACAGACTGCGCGCTGTCATCGGTGACATACTGAGGCCTTCGATGCGCGCGGCGATGTGGACGCACAGCCTGGCGCCGGCCGAGGAGGACGACGAGTGAGCACGATGCGCGATGTCGCCCGACTGGCGGGCGTCAGCGCCAAGACCGTGTCCAGGGTCATGAACAACGATCGCTATGTGTCCGACGACGTGCGTGGTCGGGTCCTCCAGGCGGTCGAGCAGCTCCAGTACGTGCCGAACGTGATGGCGCGGAGCTTCCGGTCCGGCCAGGACACCGCGATCGGGGTGGCCGTGCCGGCGGTCACCGGGTTCTTCGGCCATGTGGTCGAGGCGGTCGAACGGATCGCCCGCGACCGTGGCGTGGCGATGTACCTGACTTGTCTGGGTGAGGACGTGCACGGCGAGCAGGCCGCGATCGAGACGCTGCTGGCCCGGAACGTGGTCGGTCTGCTGGTGGCGCCGATCGCCGAGGACCAGTCCTACCTCAAGCCATGGCGGGAGCGGACATCGATGGTCTTCCTGGACCGCCGGCCGCGCAAGCTCGTCGCTGCGTACGTGGTGCACGACGATGCGGCCGGCACCCGGCTGGCGATCACTCATCTGCTCGACCACGGGCACCGCCGGATCGCATTTGCCGGCGACTCGGTGACCGTTCCCACCACTCACCGCCGGCATACCGCATACGAGCTCACCCTTTTCGACGGCGGTGTGGCCCTCGACCCGTTCCTCGTCTCCTGGGGTGCGCATCAGGGCCCGGTGGTGCCGCGGTTGCTGTCGTTGCCGGACCCGCCGACGGCGATCTTCTCGGCGAATCCGAGTTGCTCGATGCCACTCGTCCGGCAACTGCATGCCGCGGGCCGCCCCGACGTCGTGCTGCTGGGTTTCGGCGACTTCCCGATGGCCGACGCCCTCACCCCACCGGTCTCTGTGATCGAGCAGGACCCGGGCGAACTCGGGGCGCTGGCGGCGAACCGGCTGTTCCGGCGAATCGAGGAACCCAACAGGCGGTTGCCCCGCCAGACCATTGTTCCGGTCTCCCTGATCCGGCGAGGCTGCTGCGAGCGCTCACGGATCGCGTTGACGGCATGACGGCCCCGCTACCATCGCGGTCGTGCCCACACCCGAGGATCGGACGCTGACCCACGTCGACCGGACCGGGGCCGCGCGCATGGTCGACGTGTCGGGCAAGGCGACCTCGGTCCGGGAGGCCGTCGCCACCGGCGTGCTGCGCACCACCGCCGACGTCGCGGACCTGCTCCGCGAGGGCGCGCTGCCCAAGGGTGACGCGCTGGCCACGGCCCGCATCGCCGGGATCATGGCCGCCAAGCGAACACCCGACCTGGTTCCGCTGTGTCACCCGATCGCGATCTCCGGCGTGGTCGTCGACCTCGAGGTCGATGCCGCGCAGGTGCGGATCACCGCGACGGTCCGCACCGCGGACCGCACCGGGGTCGAGATGGAGGCGCTGACCGCGGTGGCCGTCGCCGGGCTCACCCTGCACGACATGGTCAAGGCCGTCGACCCGGCCGCGGTGCTGGATGCGGTCCGGGTGGAGCGCAAGGAGGGCGGCCGGACCGGCCACTGGACAAGGCCGCCGGGCCGATGAACGAGCTTGCGAGCGAATCATGGGCACAACATCGCTCCATTGAGACCTGGCAGGGGGCGCGATGAGTGAGCTTGCGAGCGAATCATGGGCACAACATCGCTCCGTTGAAACCCGGGAAGGGGTGCGATGAGCGGGCGAAACGCGGTGGTGATCATCGCCTCCAGTCGGGCGGCCGCCGGCGTGTACCCGGACCGGACCGGGCCGATCATCCACACCTGGCTTGTTGAAAGAGGTTTCACGGTGGCCGGCCCGTTCGTGGTGTCGGACGGATCCGAGGTGGGTGCGACGCTGCGGGACGCGGTCGGCGCCGACCTGATCCTCACGTCCGGCGGCACCGGAATCTCGCCGACCGATTCCACCCCGGAGGAGACGGCCGCGTTGCTCGACGTGCAGATCCCCGGGCTGGCCGCAGCCATCCGCGCCGAGGGTGGCGAGCGGGTGCCGACCGCGGTGCTGTCGCGGGGGCTCGCCGGGGTGGCCGGCCACACGCTGGTGGTCAACCTGCCGGGTTCGACCGGAGGCGTCCGGGACGGTCTTGCGGTGCTGGACCGGGTGCTGGATCATGCGCTGGACCAGATCCGGGGCGGTGATCATCTGTGACCGGGCGGGTGTGCCTGGCCCGGGTGACCGGCGACGTGCTGGACCCGGCCGAGCACTGCGCGGCGGTGCAGGACCCGGCGGCGGGGGCGACCGTGTCGTTCGCCGGGGTGGTCCGCGATCACGACCACGGCCGCGACGTCACCGAACTCGAGTACTCCGAGCACCCGACCGCATCCGCGGTGGTGGCCCAGGTGGCCACGGAGATAGCTGCCCGGCCCGGGGTGATCGCGGTGGCGGTTTCGCATCGGGTCGGCGTCCTGCGGGTCGGTGACATCGCTTTGGCCGCAGCAGCTTCGGCCGCGCACCGGCGCGAGGCGTTCGCCGCGTGCATGGATTTGGTGGACGAGGTGAAGCGGCGCTTGCCGGTGTGGAAGCGTCAGGTGTTCACCGACGGCAGCGACGAATGGGTCGGCACGGCGTGACAAACCCCGTTGAGGAGAACAGATGACGACAACCGACGACGCCCCGGTCACCGTCGCCGACAACCCGGCCGCGAAGCGGTTCGAGGTCCACGTCGGTGAGAAACTCGCCGGCTTCGCCGAGTACCGTCCGCGCGGCGACCGGTATGCGTTCGTGCACACCGAGATCGGTGACGAGTTCGGCGGACGCGGCCTGGCATCGCGGTTGATCAAGGGGGCGCTGGACGAGATGCGCGGGCGCGGCATCGCAGTGCTCCCGTACTGCCCGTTCGTCAAGCGGTACATCCAACGGCACGCCGCCTATCGGGACCTGGTACCGGCGGACGAGCGGGCGACGTTCGAGATTCCGGCGGACTGACCGGCACCCCGAGACCCCCGAGGCGCGTACCCCGGAGCAGGCGGCTACCCGGCGAGGTCGTGCAGGATCGCGGCGGTGTGCGTATAGCCCAGGAAATGGCCTGCGCCACGGATCGACTCGAGCCGTCCGTGCGGCACGGCGTCGGCGAGCACCTGCGACCAGGCGGGTGGCACCAACTCGTCCGCGTCGCCATGCCAGAAGGTGACCGGTCCGCGGACTTCCGCCGGGGTGAAGCCCCACGGGCGAACCCACGCGCGGTACTCCTCCACCATCCCCCCGCCACCCTTGAGCGCGGCCGCGGCGGCCGTGGCGATGCCCGGATCGGGGAGTGCCTCCAGGGTCGACGACTCGTCGGGCACCGTGCCCCGAAGGGTCAGGTGCGCCCACGCGTCGGGCGTCCGACGGGCGATCTCGCCCAGGGCGCGGAACGTGGTTCCGGCGACTTGCGGATGGTGTTGTGCGAGGCGGGTGAACCGCCGGTCCATCGCGTTGAGCGCCACGAAGGTCGTCCGTTCGTCGAGCGGCCGGCAGCCGGCGATCACCGCGGTCCGCGACACCCGTTCCGGCAGCAGCGCGGCGCAGGCCAGTGCGTACTGGCCACCCATCGACCAGCCGAGCACGGCGGCTCGTTCGATGCTGAGCGCGTCGAGCAGCGCCCGCACGTCCGCGGCCCAGTCGCCGGTGGTGCGCCCGGGAGCCGCGCCGGACGCGCACAGTCCGGGCCGATCCGGTGACACGATGCGCACGCCGAGGTCGCGCGCGGTGGCGTCGAACGGGGCTGCGTCCAACCCGCACACCAGGCCACCGTGACAGTTGACGATGACGTGGCCGGCCGGCGAACCGTACTCGCGAAACCCGAGCACCCGCCCGTCACCGAGGTCGATCGAACGGTCCTGGTTCGACCGAGCGGCATCTGAAGTGCCGCCGGATACCGGGGTGCTCACGGTGCCGCCCTCCGTTCACCGTCGGCGCAACCGCCGGGGAAGCCGAGGGTACCGCGGCACTGTTGTACGCGTTGATGCCTGCTTTGCGAGCGCCAGGAGCGTACCGATGACCAGACCCGGCGGCCGGATGGCCGGAGCCAGCGCATGGCGCACGATGCACCAGGACAGCTCGGTGGTCCGGCACAAGCTGGCGCCTGGGACGCTGCGCCGGGTGGTGTCGTTCGCCCGCCCGTTCCGCCGGGATCTGACCGTGTTCCTGCTGCTGACGGTCGTCTCGTCGGGGATCGGGGTGATCACCCCCCTGCTGGCAGGTGACGTCGTCAACGAGATCAGCGGCGACGGAACCGTGCGCGCCGTGGTCACCATCGCCGTGGTCATCGGTGGGTTGGCGGTGCTGGACGCGTTGATATCGCTGGGTACGCGCTGGTACTCCTCGCGGATCGGTGAGGGGCTGATCTTCGACATGCGCACCCGGGTCTTCGATCATGTGCAGCGGATGTCGCTGGCCTTCTTCACCCGGACCCAGACCGGCGCCCTGGTCAGCCGGCTGAACAACGACGTCATCGGCGCGCAGCAGGCGTTCACCTCGACCCTTTCCGGGGTCGTCGCCAACGTGATCGGGCTGATCCTGACCGCGGGCGTGATGCTGACCCTTTCCTGGCAGGTCACCGTGCTCTCGCTGATCCTGCTGCCGGTGTTCGTGCTGCCGGCCCGGCGGTTCGGTCGCCGGTTGCAGGAGCTGACCAGGGAGAGCTACAACCTCAACGCCTCGATGAACACCACCACCACCGAGCGGTTCAATGTGTCCGGCGCGCTGTTGGTGGCCCTGTTCGGCCGCCCCGAGGCGGAGGCCGAATCGTTCCGGGAGCGGGCCGGCCGCGTTCGCGACATCGGGATCACCACCGCCATGTACGGCCGCATCTTCATCGTGGCGCTCACCCTGGTCGCTGCGCTGGCGCAGGCGCTCACCTACGGGCTGGGCGGCACCCTGGCACTGACCGGCGCGATGGAGCCGGGCGCCGTGGTGTCCCTGGCGCTTCTGCTCACCCGGCTCTACGGACCGTTGATGGCCTTGTCGAACGTCCGGGTCGACGTGATGAGCGCGCTGGTGTCCTTCGAGCGGGTCTTCGAGGTGCTCGACCTGCGGCCGTTGATCACCGAGAGGCCCGATGCGCGGGCCCTGCCGGCGGGCGACCAGTCGATCGAGTTCCGGGACGTGCACTTCGCGTACCCGGGGGCCGCCGAGGTGTCTCTGGCGTCCCTGGAGGATGTCGCGGTGTCCGACCACAGCCCGCGGCACCCGGTGCTGCACGGGGTCGACTTCACCGCGAACGCCGGCGAGCTGGTGGCCCTCGTCGGTCCGTCGGGGGCGGGCAAGACCACCATCTCGCAGCTGGTGCCACGGATCTACGACGTGGATTCCGGCGCCGTGCTGGTGGGCGGGATCGACGTCCGCGAGCTGACCCTGGCATCGCTGCGGAACGCGATCGGAGTGGTCGCCCAGGACGCGCACCTGTTCCACGACACCATCCGGGCGAACCTGCTGTACGCGGACCCGTCCGCCTCCGAGGCCGATCTGATCCGGGCGTTGCGCGCGGCGCAGATCTGGGATCTGGTGAGCAGGCTGCCCGAGGGCATGGACACCGTGGTCGGCGACCGCGGCCATCGTCTCTCGGGCGGGGAGAAGCAACGGCTGGCCATCGCCCGGGTGCTGCTGAAGGAGCCGGCGATCGTCATCCTGGACGAGGCCACCGCCCATCTGGACTCCGAGTCCGAGGTGGCCGTGCAGCATGCGCTCGCCGAGGCGTTGCGCGGCCGGACGTCGCTGGTGATCGCGCACCGGCTCTCGACCATCCGCAGCGCCGACCGCATCGTCGTCGTCGATGGCGGGCGGGTGGTGCAGACCGGCACGCACGACGAGCTGATCGCGCAGGGTGGTCTCTACGCCGAGCTGTACCGCACCCAGTTCCGGCACCAAACGGGCGAAGTGACGGCCGCCGCCGCGCCGTCCGGAGCCGTTCCCCGATGACGCTCGTGATGGGTCGCCCCTGACGTGGTCGGCGTACCCGGCCGGGCACGGTTTCCGCCTGCGCCGGCCACACGGCCGCAAACCCGCGGCAGATCCGGCCCGATCGCGGCGCTCGGTCAGACGCGCTCGAGGATCAGCGCCATTCCCTGACCACCGCCCACACACATGGTGATCAGCCCGGTCGACTTGTCGTGCCAGTCCATGGCGTTGAGCATGGTGTTCTGCAACCGTGCCCCGGTCATGCCATAGGGGTGGCCGATCGCTATGGCCCCGCCGTTGATGTTCAGCCGGTCCAGGTCGATGCCAAGCTCCTGATAGGAAGGCACCACCTGGGCGGCGAAGGCCTCGTTGATCTCGACCAGGTCGATGTCCCTGATCGACATCCCGGCGTGGGCCAGCGCCCGCCTGGTCGCTTCGACCGGCCCGAGGCCCATGATTTCCGGGGACAGTGCCGACACACCGGTTGCCACGATTCTGGCCAGCGGGGTGGCGCCGATCTCGGCGGCCTTGCTGTCCGACATGATCACGACCGCAGCCGCGCCGTCGTTGAGCGGGCAGCAGTTGCCCGCGGTGACAACTCCATCCGGTCGGAAGACCGGTTTGAGCTGCGACACGGCCTCGTAGGTGACCCCGGCGCGGGGACAGTCGTCCGCGGTCACCACAGTGCCGTCCGGACTGGTCACCGGGGTGATCTCGCGGGCCCAGAATCCGTTGGCGACGGCCCGCTCGGCCAGGCTCTGGCATCGCACTGCGAACTCGTCCAGTTCGCGGCGGTTCAGTCCGCGCAGAGTCGCGACGTTCTCGGCGGTCTGGCCCATCGCCAGGTAGACGTTCGGGAGCTCGCCATCCTGCCGTGGGTCACGCCAGATTGGGTTGGTTTCGGCCATGGCCGCCGTGCGACTCTGGGCTGCGTCGAACATCGGATTGAGGGTGCCCGGAATGTGATCGCTGGTTCCCTTGTGGTAGCGGGACACCGTCTCGACCCCGGCCGAGATGAAAACGTCGCCCTCGCCGGCCCTGATGGCGTGAAAGGCCATCCTCGTGGTCTGCACCGACGAGGAGCAGTATCGGGCCACCGTGGTGCCCGGCACCTGATCCCAGCCGTTGAGTATGGCGACCACTCTGGCCATGTTGTTGCCCGACTCCCCGCCCGGCAGGGCGCAACCGAGCATGAGATCGTCGATCATGTCGGGGGTCAGCCCGGGCACTTTCTCGACTGCCTTCCTGACGATCAATGCCGCCAGATCGTCGGGCCGAAAGTCCTTGAGCGATCCTTTGTTCGCTCGTCCGATCGGCGTCCGGGCAGCGGAAACGATAACGGCCGCGCGCATGGCGGGCTCCTTGTCTGGGAGTCAGATCACGGGTGGCTGATATGCCGGGGCATCAGCTGGTATGAAAGGCGACAACTTCGTTCAGTCGGGTGGGCACATAGCTGGGATCGAGTTCCCGAAAGATGTGCTCGGGTGAGCGTCCGTAATGTAATGCCAGCATCCGCGCGCAACCCACGGCGTCTCCGGCGGCGGCCAGGTCGAGCAACTCGCGGTGCTCCACGTGCCGAGCGATGAACGCCTCTGCCGCATCGGGTGTGTCGGCGAATGCGCGCCGATAGCGACGGTCATAGTCGCGTAGTTCACCGATTCGTTTCACCGTTGTGGGACCCATCGCCGCCACGAGCGCCAGATGGAAGCGGCGATGCGGGACATCGAAACGGTCAAAGTCTTCCAGCCGTTGGTAATGTCCCATTTCGGCAAACAAGCCCTCCAGTCGGGCGGTGTCATCGATGCTCAGCCGGGGAACCGTGAGCACGACCCCGGTGAATTCGATGGCGATTCGCTGGATCTGCAGGTTCTCCAGATCCTGTGCATCCATAGGTGCGATCCGGATGCGCTTGTTCGGTTCGGAGATCACCAGGCCCTCGGCCTCCAGCAGGCGGAGAGCCTCCCGGACCGGGGTGCGGCTGGTTCCGGTGACCTCTGAGATCTGTGACTGGGCCACGATCGACCCGGCCTGCAGCTTGCCGGTCAGGATGGCGTCGCGTAGTCGGCTGTAGGCCAGGTCCACGCTCTGCCCCGAGCGTTCCGTGACCACAGCGATTGACATGGCCACATTATGCAAGGTGCGGGGAACCGGAGACTTCCGTGCCCCGTGACCGGGCGAAGTCCGCGTACCATTCGAGCAGTTCCGGCGCGTCCACGCCATCGACGTCCATCACCGCCGACAGCTGGTGCCCCATCAGTAGCCGCTTGATCGGCACCTCCAGTTTCTTGCCGGTCCTGGTATGCAGGATGCCGGGTGCGGGAATTATTTCGTCCGGAACGTGACGGGCGGTGGCCTGGGAGCGAATTACTTGGACAATTCGGTCCCGCAGCCGGTCATCGATCTCGATGCCGGCGGTCGGTGCGACGAATATCGGCATCCAGTAGCCACCGTCGGGTAGCTCGATGCCGACGACCAGCGCCTCAGCGATCTCCGGCAGGGCCTCGACAGGCCCGTAGATGTCGGCCGTGCCGATGCGGATGCCGTTGCGGTTCAGCGTTGCATCCGAGCGCCCGTGAATCACGATCGAGCCGCGATCGGTGACGGTGATCCAGTCACCGTGCCGCCAGACACCCGGGAACAGGTCGAAGTATGTCTCTCGAAAGCGGCGATCATCGGGATCGTTCCAGAACCTGACCGGCATTGATGGCATCGGCGCCCGGACGACGAGCTCGCCGACTTCACCGATCACCGGTACCCCGGCAGGCGAGAAGGCAGCCAGGTCCACGCCAAGCAGGGGACCGGACAGTTCGCCGACCCAGACCGCAAGCATCGGTGCACCTGCGGCGAATGCCGAGGCCACATCGGTGCCCCCGCTGGAGGAGACGATCTGGGGACCGGGGCCGATGGCCGACCGCAACCAGTGGTGGGTCTTGGCGACGAACGCGGAACCGGTGACACCCACCGCCTTGACCCCGCCGACCACGATGTCGCTGATCCCGGCCCTCCGGCAGGATTCGAGGTATGCCGGGCTGGTGCCCACCACGGTCGCGCCGACCTCGTGCGCGATCCGCCAGAAGGCATCCGGCTCGGGATGGCCGGGGCTCCCCTCGTAACAGATCACGGCAGCCCCCGAGATCAGCAGGCTGACCTGGAAGTTCCACATCATCCAACTCGGCGAGGTGTACCAGAACAGCCGATCGCCCGGTCCGAGGTCCCAATGCAGGGACTGCTTGACGTACTCCAGCAGGACACCCCCGTGCCCGTGCACGATTCCCTTGGGGCGGCCGGTCGTTCCGGAGGAGAACAGCACCCACAGCGGATGGTCGAATGTGACCTGCTCGAATTCCACGTCGGTCGGCTCGGGGACGCCGGCCGGCGCGGATCTCAGTTGCGCCCAGGGAACGGACGGCACCGGGTACGTACCGGTTGGGTTGGCATCCAGAAGGACCACCGCCTGCAGGCTGTCCAGGGCCGCGACGATCTGCGTGACCTCACCGGTGCGGTCGCGTTCCCTGCCGGCATAGGTGTGCCGCTCGGCGGCGAACAGCACCCGCGGCTCCAGCTGGCTCAGCCGGGACAGGGCAGCACCCGCGGAGTAGTCCATGCCACACACCGCCCAGGTCGCGCCGACGGTCGCGGCGGCCATGAACGCTGTGATCGCCTCCGCTCCGTTGGGCAGATAGCCGGCGACCACGTCGCCTTTGCGGACGCCGACGGACCGCAGATATGCGGCCAGCGTGGCCACCTGGGCTGTCAGTTCGCCCCAGGTCAGCTGCCGCCGGTCACCGGTCTCCGTGACGGCGATGATGGCGAGCTGGTCCGGATCCCTTGCCCGCAACAGTTCCTGGGCGTAGTTGACCATCACCCCCGGGAACCAGCTGGCCCCCGGCATGCTGCGATCGGCGAGTACCGTCCGATCCTGCCGTTCGGGCAGCCCTGCCCAGTCCCACAGCGAGCCCCAGAAGGCGTCGAGGTCCTGCACCGACCACTGCCACAAGCAGTGGTAGTCGGTCGACAACTCCCGGCCCGCCGCCCGCTCGGCGTACCGCGCGAAGGCAGCCATTCGGCTGGCCTCCGGAGCCCGTGGGACCCAGTCGATCTCCGGGGCGGGAGTGCCTACCATGACGCCGCCACGTACTTGGTCTCCAGATACTCGAGCAGGCCGTCATGGGCGCCCTCCCGGCCGAGCCCGCTCTGCTTCCAGCCACCGAACGGCGCCGCCGGATCCGAAACCACTCCTCGGTTGACTCCGACCATCCCGGCCTCCAGCCGGTCGACCACCCGCATGGCCCGACCGAGATCGGCCGCCTGGACGAACGCGACCAGACCGAAATCGGTGTCGTTGGCCAGTGCGATCGCTTCGTCCTCGTCGTCGAAGGCGACGACGGGGGCGACCGGACCGAAGATCTCCGAGGTCAGGCAGACGGCGTCGGTTGGCACCCCGGCGAGCACGGTCGGGGTCAGGTAGGCACCGGGACCGTCGATCACCTGGCCACCGGTCACCAGTTCTGCACCGGCGGACACAGAGGCGGACACGATCTCGGCGACGTCGGCGGCAGCCTGGTGATTGATCATTGCGCCGACGTCTGAGCCCTCGTCCAGCCCGTAGCCGACCGTGGCCCGGCTCATCGCGACGGCGAACCGCTCGGTGAATTCGGCGGCGCGGCTGGAATGCACGTAGAACCGATTGGCCGCTGTGCAGGACTGGCCGCCGTTGCGGAGCTTGGCGACCATCGCGCTGGCCACCGCAACCTCCATATCGGCGTCCTGCAACACGAGGAAGGGAGCGTTGCCGCCCAGTTCCATCGAGCACCGGATCACCCGTTCCGCAGCTTGCCGCAGCAGTACCTTGCCGACCTCGGTCGAGCCGGTGAAGGAGATCTTGCGGACCCGTGGGTCGGCCATCATCGCGGCGATGACTTTTCCGGAGGTCCTGGTGGTCACGACGTTCACGACTCCGGCCGGGACTCCTGCCTGGCTGAAGATGTCCGCCATGGCGAATGCGGTCAGCGGTGTCTCTGCGGCCGGCTTGAGCACGACCGTGCAACCCGCGGCCAGCGCCGGCCCGATCTTCCGGGTGGCCATGGCGGCCGGGAAGTTCCACGGTGTGATGAACACGCAGGTACCGATCGGCCGCAGGTCGGTCAGCATGCGCCGGGTGCCGTCCGGGGAGATCCCGAACGTACCCAGCCCCCGACAGGCCTCCTCCGAGAACCAACGGAGAAACTCCGCGGCGTAGTCGACCTCACCGCGAGCCTCGGCGATGGTCTTGCCATTCTCCATCGTGATCAGCCGCGCCAGGTCTTCCCGCCGCGCGATCATCAGATCAAAGGCTGTGCGCAATATCTCGGCTCGGGACCGCGGCGCCGTTGCGGCCCACGCCCCGGCCGCGGCGTCGGCGGCCGCGACCGCGGCGATGCCGTCGTCGACCGTCCCGTTCGCGACATCGGCCAGATGCTGGTCATTGCCGGGGTCCGTGACCGCGAAGGTGCCGTCGCCGGATGCGGCGACATTTTCGCCTCCGATGAACAGCCCCCGATCTCGAGCCAACGTCTGGCCCTCCGAGGTGATTGTCATCCGTGCATCTCCTTCGGTGGGGTCACTCAGCCGGGATTCCGGCCGATCATGAACTCGCTGTCCGGCGAGTCGGTGACCGGCAGCCCGGCCGCCACCAGCCCGGCGCGCAGGGTGCGCATGTGCCGGTCGGGTACCCGCATGGCCGGCGCGCGCAACGGGCCGCCGTTGAAGCCGGCCAGCCAGTCCTGGTACTTCCAGATGGTCCGATCGATCACGCCGATGGAACCCATGTAGCTGGAGGCGATCGAGTCGTTGGCGGCCCGCGCCGGGCTCACCTTCCAATAGGCGTCCATCGCCTCGGTCCACCGGCCCGCCCGCGCGGCCCTGAATGCGGCCGGGAAGTAGTCGCTCATCCATTGCGTGTTGCTGGTGCCGGAGAACTGGATATCCATCAGATTCATCATCGGCAGGCAATGACTTTCGATGGGACAGCTGATCACCACATCGTCCCGGAAGTGGTGATACGCCTCGATCGGTCCCACCGGGAGCGGATAGCCCTGCTCCGCCTTGATGGCCACGATGTTCGGGATGGTGTCCAGCATCCGGCGAACCAGCTCGACCGACATCCCGGCCGGGTGGATCCGCTCGAATCCCCAGGTGGGGATCGGGAACAGCATCACACCAAGGTCCGTGGCATCGCAGAACGCCTTGGTGTAGTCGTAGACCTGCCGCTCTTCGGTGGGCCAGAACTGCGGCGGATAGGACAGCAGGACGACGTCCGCTCCGGCGGTCTGGGCCAGCTTCACGGCGCGGATGTTGTCCGCCAGCGTTCCCCAGGCCGCATGGAAGAACAGGCCGAGCCGGTCACCCGCCGTATCCCGGGCAACCGACGTGAACTCGGCGTTTTCCTCCGGGCTGAGCGCGAGCTCGCTCATCACCAGTGTGTACTCGAAACCCATCCCGATCAGTAGCTCGATGTCGTGGGCGATGCCCTTGTGGTTCAGCGCACTCAGGTCGCTGGTGAACGACGGAATCGTCACACCCGAGACGCCCACCAGCCTTTCCTGCGCCCAGGCGCGGGCGTCACCCCTGGCATAGTCAGCCATGGAAGATCCTCTGCTTTCCGGTCAGGGCTGTTCGGCGAGCAAGGCGAAGGCTCGTTCGCGGAGCTGGTCGGGTTCGGCGTCCGGAGTGTCCGGGCGCAGTTGCCAGGCGGCAATCTGGACTGAGGTGTCGACCACGAACTTGCAACGCTCGTAGCGGCGTTCCGTGAAGGCCGCCAGCGCTTCCGGGATCGAAACCGCACGGTCGAGTTCCTCGCCGAGGACCACGACGTCCTCCAGGCACATGGCACCGCCGGCGGCGAGCTGTGGAGTGGTCGAGTGGGCCGAATCGCCGATCAGGGCCAGCGAGCCGAGATTCCACGGCTTGGGCGTGACAATGGTTTCGAAGAGCGAGTAATTGACCAGGTCCGGGTCGACGATCGTGTCGCGAACCTCGTCCATCACGCCGCCGAACGGGGCCAGGTACTCCCGCAGGATGCGCGGGAGGTCCTCCTGCGGCGGCCTGGAGGTGTCCTTGGCCGGGATATTGCAGAAGATGTACATCAGGTCGGGCCCGATGATGGTGAATCCGGGGTGGGCGGTGGGATCGCCGGAGAAGTCGTGCTCGCGGTCCGGCAGGCCGGCCGGCCTGGGGACGACCGCGCGGATGCAGCCTTGCTCACGGAATACCGGCTGCTGATCGGTGAACAGCATCCGCCGCACCGTCGAGTTCATCCCGTCGGCGCCCAGCACCAGGTCGTATTCGCCGGAGGTTCCGTCGGTGAACTCGACGAAGGTCTTGTCCACCCGCTGCTCGATGGACCGCGGTCCGATTCCGGTACGAACCCTCGCCCCGGAGGCCAGCGCGTGATCGATCAGGATGCGATGCAGCTTCGGCCGCAGCATGCCGACGATGCCCGGCATCCGGTCGCCCAGGGTCGGCAACGGGAAGGTGTAGAGCTGTTCGCCGTTGATATCCAGGCCGGTGAACTCGGAAACGCCGTAGCCGTGCCGCATGCACTGGTCGAGCACGCCCAGCCGGTCCAGTGCCCGCAGCGCCGGAGAGATCAGGGTGATGCCGCTACCGAGAACACGTAGTTCACTGCCGATCTCGACGATATCGACGTCGTATCCTTTGCCGACAAGCATGTGTGCCGAGGCCGCTCCGGTGATACCGGCCCCGATGATCAGTGATGTGGACATTCGCGTCCTTGGGTTGAGTCGGGAAGGGGAGGGCAGCGGGGTTACAGCAGGACGGCGCCACCGTCGACCGAGAGCTGTGCCCCGGTCACGAAACGCGAATCGTCGGAGGCCAACCACACGACGGCCTCGGTCACATCCTCGGGCTCGATCCATGGGATCGGCATCTGATGGAGTCCGAACATCGCCTTGCGGAAATTCTCGGCATTCGGCTCCTGGCCTTCGGGGACGAAGGCGTCGTACATGGACTGCACCTGGATCAGCGGAGTGTTCACGGTCGTCGGGTTGATCATGTTGACCCGGATGCCCTGCGGTGCCAGCTCGGCGGAGAGCACCTTGAGCAGGCCGGTCAGGCCGTGCTTGGCGGTGGTGTAATGGCCCGTGGCGGCGTAACCCTTCACCGCGCAGGTGGAACCGATGATGATGATCGACGGTCCGTTCCGCGAGGCCTTCAACGCAGGTGTCGTGGCCCGGACGGTCCGCCACACGCCGTTGAGGTTGATGTCGAGCACTCGCAGCCATTCGTTCTCGTCGATTTCGACGGCCGGCTCCCGGGTGCCGTTGATTCCGGCGTTCGCGATGACGATGTCGATTCCGCCGAAAGCCTCGGTCGCTGCCGCAGCAGCCGCCTCGAGGGAGGCCAGATCGCGGACGTCGGCCTTGACGCTGAGCAGCCTGCCGCCGCCGGTGTCGCTGAGCGAGGGTTGGTCCGGCATGCCGGACACGTCGAGGGCCATCACCTGTGCCCCCTCGGCCAGAAGACGCCTGACATGGGAGGCGCCCTGGCCACCGTTGGCGCCGGTGATCAGCGCGGTCCTTCCCACGAACCGTTGCTGCGAGCTCATGCTCACCAATCCCTTCTGTTCTCGTCGTTGAGGTGGGTGGCGGCGGTCTGTGACGCGTGGGAGACGATCCCTAGGTCCAGCGTTCACCCTTGGTGGAGTACAGCGAATGGAACGGTCGATCGGCGGAGACGAACAGCTCCATGTCGGAGCGCACCTTCGACATCACCGACGAGGCCAGGTAGGCGTCGAGATCGGCCGGTGAGCGCCACCAGAGCACCGCGAATCCGTCGAAAACCGGTCGACCGTCCAGATATTCGTCTGCCACCGGTAGCGCGATCTCGTACCGGGAGGTGCCGGGGGCCTCAGCGGTGAGGCGGGCATGTTCGTTGAGCCAGTGTTGCTGGAAGCTGTCCAGGGACAGCCCCTCCAGACTGGTCAGCCCACACACCATGACGATGCCGTGGCCGGCATCCGCCTCGGTGAGCGGCGCGCCGTTCAGCACGGTGTACCGGCGGGTGATGACCCATTGCCCGCCCGCCTCGGCATGCGCAGATCGCAGTTGCCGCGCGGTCTCGACGGAGTCCACCTGCCAGGACTCGACGGCGGAGTATTCGGTACCACGGTGCCCGTCGCTGACGGGCGAGGGCTCGTTGGTGGAGAAGAAGGTGTGCCGTCCGGTACCGGTCGTGGTCAGCGCCTCGACGGACTCGGAGGACTCGACCAGCCGATAGACCACGAGCGAGGTGTCGGTCATGTGAGGTCCTTTCGTGCCTACTTGGGGACCGGGACGATCAGCGCCGGCTGGTCCCGGCCGGTTCCGGTTTCGACGGCGCGTTGGTAGGCCAGCACCGCGAGGGTGATGTCCTGCAGGGCGGAGCCGACGGACTTGTACAAGACGATGTCCGCGGCATCTTGCCGGGGATCGACGTTGCCGGCGACCACGTCGGCCAGGGCGACCGTCTTGGCCGCGACATCGACGCCGTGCGCACCGGCGTCCAGGCCGTCACCGGTGTCCGTGACCACCTCGTCGACCACATCCGCGACAATGACTCTCGCCCGATCGAAGGTCACCCAGTCGGCCTCCCGCTGTTCCGGCACGGTCGAGCCGATCGAGATCACGGTGGCTCCTGGGGCGAGCCAGCTGCCGTCCAGGATCGGGGTCTCATTGCGCGAGCGGGCGGCGCACACCACCAACGCGGCACTCTCGACGGCGTCCTGCGGGCTGTCGACGGGCTCGACCTCGAGACCGAGTTCGGCCGCGGCGCGACCGACGAACCGCGCCCGGCTGCTGGGGGTCGGGCTGAATACCCTGATCCGGGAGAACTGCCGAACCTGCTGGATCGCGGAAAGGTGTTTGAACGCCTCGAATCCGCTGCCCAGGATGGCGACGTCCAGTGGCCGGTCCGGAGCAAGCAGACTGGCCGCGATGGCTGAGGTCGCGGCCGTCCGCGTGCCGGTGATGGTGTTGGCATCCATCAGCGCGACCAGTTCCATCGTCGCGGCGTCGAACAGAGCAAGCAGGTAGCTGGCGCAACCGTTGGCCGACGAGGCCGAGATCAGTTTGGCCCCGGCGTAGCCGCCATCCGAGGACACTGCAGGCAGACTCCGTAGCCAGTGGCCGGCCCCTCGTGCGGTGGAGCGCCCCGGCACCGAGGCCGGGTCGATCGGGGCGGAGTAGGCGGCGCGGATGGCGGCGATGGTGGCCGGCCAGGTCACCAACTCGGCGACCTGCTGATCGTCGAGCAGTCGCAGTGGGCGGACCTGGACCTCGGCTGAGCCGGTAGCTGCGGGGGACGAAACCACGTCAGGACTTCCTTCTGATCCGTCGGGTGGCCGCAGCCGACACGATGATGGCGATGAGCAGGGCGAAACCGTTGAACAGGTCCTGCACATACGGGGCGACACCGAGTTGTTGCAGCGCCGATACACCGGTGCCGACCAGGTAGATCGCGATCAGGGTGCCGAGCACGTTGTACCGACCCGGTCGGATGCCGGTGGCGCCCAGGAATGCCCCGGCAAAGGCAGGTAGCAGGGCGCCAAGGCCGACCACCGGAGAAGAACCGCCGAGATTGGTCATGGACACCACGCCGGCCACCGTGCACAGTGCGCTGGAGATCAGGAACGACTGCACGGTCAACCCGTTGACGGGAATACCACTGAGAAAGGCGGCCTCCGGATTTGCGCCGGTGGCGTACGCGCGGCGACCCCACAACGTGTACTCCGTCAGCGCCAGCAGGATCAGGGCCACCACGATCACGTACAGGAAGGGGAACGGGATTCCCGCCAGCCGTGCCTGGCCCATGTTGGCGAACCAGGCCGGAATGGCTCCCGAGATGATCTGGTTGCCCGTCATCCATTCCGTGATGCCCAGCACGACGATGCCGGTGCCGATGGTGGTGGTGAAGGAGGGCAGCCGGAGCCTGGTCACCATCAGTCCGTTGACCAGACCGATGAGGCAGGTCCCGATCAGGGTCAGCAAGATCGCCAGCGCCGGGTTGACGCCCTGGGTGATGGCCAGCCAGGCGAGCAGCGACTGGGCGAAGCCGAACTGGAACCCGACCGAAAGGTCGAACTGACCGGCGATCAGCGGCACCATCACGGCGAAGGCGAGCAGCGCGTTGGCTGCCTGGCCGAGGGCGATGGTGCCTGCATTTCCGGCCGTCATGAACCGCTGTGGGTTGATGATGGAGAAGACGATGATCAGCAGAATGAAGATGCCGAGCAGGCCGTACCGGGCCAATAGCGACTCGGCAGGTTTGTCAGCCTGGCGTCGTGAGTCCCGATCAGTGGTCGTCGTTGTCACTGATGCTCCCTTCGACCTCGTTCTCGGTCGCCCGGTTGTCCTGGTTGGTGCCGTCCTTCTGATCGATGCCGTGGATTTCGTACGCACCGTGGCTGGCCTGGGCAAGGGCCTGCATGGTCAGGTCCTTGCCGACCAGTTCGGCCGCCAGCACCCCGTCCCGCATGACCAGCGCCCGGTCCGCCAGCAGGGTCACCTCTTCGAAGTCGGTGCTGATCAGCACGACGCCGGCGCCGCCGGCCGCGATCTCGCGAACCGCCACGTGGATTCCGGCCCGGGAGCCGACATCCACGCCGGCCGTCGGATCCTCCAGAATCAGCAGTCTGGGCTGATGCGCCAGGGTGCGGGCCATCACGACCTTCTGCTGATTCCCACCGCTGAGCTCATCGATCGCCTGATTCAGCCGCCCCTTGACGGCGAACCGGTCGCACATCTTCCCGGCCGAGCTCGCCTCTTTCGACGGCCTCGACCAGCCCAAGGGGGTCCAGGCGGACAGCTTGCTTCGGGTGGGAAAGGTGTTCTCCTGAACGGTGAGCAACGGAAAGATGCCCTCCGCCTGGCGACGGCCGGGCACGTAGGCGCTGCCGGCCCGGGTCAGGCGGGCAGCGCTCGTGGAGGTCAACGTCTTGCCCGCCACGGTCACGGTGCCGGCGGTGTGGGGCTGCGCTCCGCCGAGCACCCGCGCCACGGTCCGGGTGCCGCTGCCGACGAGCCCGCAAACTGCGGTGATCTCGCCCGCACGCACGTCGAGATCCAGGTCGCCGTGCAGTCCCTGGGCCCGCAGCCCGGACACCGTCAGCACGGGCTCACCGGGTGAGTGTGCGACGGTCGTGTACTCGTCCTCAAGGCTGGCCCCGAGGATGTGCCGCACCGCTTCGTCGGAGGAGATCTGATCGACGGCCGTGCTGATCGAGACGACGCCGTCCCGCAGGATCGTCATCCGGTCGGCGAAGGAGAACACTTCGGAGAGCCGGTGGGTGACGAACAGGTATGCCATGCCGTTGTTCTTGGACTGCACCAGAGTCGTCGCCAGGCGGTCCATTTCGGGTGCCGGGAGGCTGGCACTGACCTCGTCCAGCACGATGAGCCTGGCGCTCTGGGCGAATGCCCTGGTCACCGCGCAGAGCACCTTCTCGTCCTGGGCGAGGGTGCCGACCAGTCGGTTGGCACGGAACTTCGCGCCCACCCGCTCGATCAGCTCGTCGACCGTGGCGACCGTCTTGGCGAAATCGATCATCCTGCCGCGCCGGACGTAACCCACCTGCAGCGCGATGTTGTCGGCGACAGTGAGATCGTCGATCAGACCGAGGTTCTGATGAACGAAGGCCATCCCTGCGGCACGGGCGTCCTCGGCCCCGTGGCCGGGCGGCAGGTCCTTGCCGTGGACGCTGATGCGGCCCGCATCCGGGTGATGGACGCCCGCCAGCACCTTGATCAGAGTCGACTTCCCGGCGCCGTTCTCCCCGAGGAGCGCATGGATCTCTCCCTGCGCCACCTCGAGGTCGACCGTGCGCAGTACAACCGTCTGACCGAAGCTCTTGACCAACCCCCGCAGGGACAGCGCGGAGGTCGGCACCTGTGGGGCAGCGGTCACTTGCCCCACAGCTCCGCGAACTGCGCCTGGTAGTCGACTCCGTCGAGCTGCCAGGTGTTGCCGGTGGACTCGACATCCGCGATGTTGGCGGAGGTCAGCAGGCGTTGCGGCACGACGGACTGCTGCTCGTGTTCGGCGCCGGCGAGAATGCGGACCAGGGAGTCGACCGCGAGCCAGCCCATGTAGTCGTCCGCGGTGACCAGATCGGCGGCCTGGGTTCCGGCCTGCACCCGAGCGGTCGCGGAGGGGTCACCCTCGGCGCTGAACATCTTGACGGTCTGGGTCTTCCCGGCCTGTTGGATGCCCTGTTGGACGAATGGCGCCGCGGCGTCGAAAGGAACCCAGACGGCGGTGATCTCGGGGTTCTGGCTCAGTGAGGCGGACACCTGCGAAGCCAACGATTGGGCCATCTGCGCCGCCGAGAACTGCTGACGAACCGTGCTGCAACCGGGGCACTGCGCCGCGATCTCGCCGACGAGCGCGTCGTTGCGTTCCGTGGTCTCCGGGTAGGCCGGCTCGTCCAGCACCAGGATCGTGCCCGCGCCGTTGGAGTCGCTGATCGCCCAGTCGCCGGCGATCTTGCCGCCCACGGTGTGGTCGCTGGTGATGTAGCCGTCGATCTCCGGGCCGTTGTCGAACTTCGGCTGGAAGATCACGACCGCCGGGATCCCGGCGGCCTTCGCCTGGCTCAGGCCGTTGGCGACCAGGGAGGGGGTGACGCTGGTCATCACGATTCCGTCGACCTTGTCGGCGACCGCCTGCTGGATCAACTGGTCCCACACCGCGGGATCCAGCTTGCCGTCCACGACATTAGCTTCCCAGCCGAGCTTTTCGATCGCTGCCTGGGCGCCGTCGGCGGCCAGCACGCAGCCGGTGCCGGCCGAGCCGCAGACCAGCACCATGATGCGTTTGCCCGTCGGGGCCGCCACCTTGTCCTTGGGGCCTGGGAATTCGGTCACCGGGGCCATTGCCTTGGTGACCGCGTCGGTGACGGCCGCAGGAACAGCATCCGCGTTCTGGGACTGGCCGGTGGGCTGTGGTGAGCTGCCTTTGTCGCTCACGCCGGTGCAACCGGCCAGCGCAACTGTGGCGCCCACGACCAGGCCGGTGATGGCTCTCATGCGGTAGCGACGAAGCAGGTTCGCACCGCGGGAGTACTGCAGGGTCATAGCCCGTCCTCTCGACGTCCTTGTCACTAAGGGGCAACGCACCAAGCTGTGCATACAGTAGAGCAGATCGTATCCGACTAAGACAAGTAGCGGTGAGATTGCAAACTGGATCCAAGATTGACATCATGGTCCAGAACATGGAGCGCTGCGGCTCCTGGCGCGGACCTGCACAGACGTGCTCGGAGCGTGCTCGATCAAGGAGGATCGCCAATGCCGGTGCACGAGACGGAACTGAACGAACAGACCTTGCGTGACTACATCGCGGCCTACTCGAACTGGGGTCGGTGGGGCGAGGACGATGAGGTCGGCGCGCTGAACCTGATCACCCCGGAGTGCATTGCGCACGCCGCGAAGCTGGTCAGGCGGGGAAAGTCGATCTCGTTGACGCTGCCGTACGACGCGTTCGGGCCGCAGGGAGGCGGGTTCCGCCCCAATCCCCAACTGCTGACGACGGCAACCGGAACCGACCACATCGGCGGTGCGCAGGATCCACTACCCGCCGGGTGGGGACCGGCGAAGGGATTCGGATATTCGGACGACACCGTGATCCTGCCGACGCAGGCCGGAACACAATGGGATTCGTTGTCCCACATCTTCTATGAAGGAAAGATGTACAACGGCCGATCCGCCGCCGAAGTGACCTCCAAGGGCGCACGGCACAACGGCATCCAGAATATGACTGGCCGCATCGTCACTCGCGGGGTCTTCGTCGACCTGGCCAATTGGAAAGGGGTCGACTCGCTCCAACCCGGCTACCCGATCGTGCCCGACGAGGTGGATGGCTACCTGGCCGACAAGGGCATCACCATGCGGTCGGGCGATGCGCTGATCGTCCGGACCGGCTTCATGGCCGTGCGCCGCGCGAACTGGGGGGACTACAGCGGGGGTGCCGCCCCGGGTCTGTCGCTGCGGATGGCGCCCTGGTTGCACCGGCACGGTGTGGCCGCCGTCGCAACGGACACCTGGGGAGTCGAGGTCCGGCCCAACGAGATTCCGGTTTTCCAGCCGCTGCACCTGGTCGCCCTGGTGCATGGAGGACTCGCGTTCGGCGAGATATTCGACCTGGACTCGCTGTCGGCAGACAGCGCGCAGGACGGGGCCTATACCTTCATGTTCGTGGCGTCGCCGTTGCCGATCACCGGTGCCTCCGGAGCGCCGGTCAGTGCTTTGGCGCTGAAATAGCCGGATGGTCAGCTACTTTCCGCAGAACTACGTCTGGAACCTCTCGGCGAACATCGCGGTCAACACCGGTGGCCACCCCTCGGAGATCGAGCGCATCTGCCGCCGACTGGCCGAGCCGGGGACCCGGACCGGGTCCGAGGCCACCGAGGAGTTCCTGGCCGTCTGGAGCGCCAAGGCCGACCAACTCGCCGAACGCGCACGCGGTGAGCTGGAGCGGGGCCGGGAGCTCACGGCCGGCGACCTGCTGCGGCGAGCATCGGTCTACTACCTGACCGGTGAGCGCATGGCGAGCCGGCACTTTCCACCTCGTTGGGATGCCTACCGCAGCGGTCTGGACGCCTTCGCGCAGGGGATCCGCCTGGGGCGTCGGAACTGCGAGCTGGTCGAGGTGCCCTACGAGGACACCTCGTTGCCGGCCCTGTTCATCAGGGCAACCAACGCGGCACGGCCGGCACCGACGGTCGTCGCGTACAACGGTCTGGACTCCACCAAGGAGATGGTCTACGGATCGGGTCTGGCGCAACAGCTCTCCCGCCGGGGCTACGCCACCCTCATCGTCGATCATCCGGGGAGCGGAGAGGCGCTGCGACTGCGGGGCCTGGTCGGCCGTCACGACAGCGAGCACTGGTCTGGGCCGGTGGTTGACTACCTCCAGACCCGCCCCGAGGTGGACCCGGAGCGGATCGGGGTGGCTGCCTGGTCGCTGGGCGGCTACTACGCACCTCGGGCGGCCGCGTCCGAGAAGCGTTTCAAGGTCTGCGTCGCCTGGGGCGCGAATTTCAACTGGGGAGAGTTGCAGCGGCGCCGCCTGGCCCGCGAGGGCGACCGGCCGGTGCCGCACTACTGGGACCACGTCCAGTGGGTGTTCGGAATGAGCTCTCGCGAGGAGTTCATGGCCTTCGTGCCGTCGATGACCCTGGAACCGGTGATCGGCAAGATCACCGTGCCGTTCCTGATCACCCACGGCGCCGACGACACCCAGGTGCCGGTCGAGTTCGCGCATGCCCAGTACGAACGGGCGGTGAACAGCCCGAGCCGAGAGCTCCGGATCTTCACCGCCGACGAGGGCGGCAGCATGCACTGCAGCGCCGACAACATGTTGGGCGCCACGACGTTCATCAGCGACTGGATCGCCGAGCAGCTGTAGCCCCCGGCTGGGGGCGGCGCTCCCCGGGCTTGCCCAGTTCCCGTCCGACC
Organism: uncultured Actinomycetes bacterium; assembly: GCA_964476495.1. Classification (GTDB taxonomy): domain Bacteria; phylum Actinomycetota; class Actinomycetes; order Mycobacteriales; family Nakamurellaceae; genus Nakamurella. Next base: position 26,253 of record CAYZBB010000073.1, read on the forward strand.
GCGGAGATCACCCCGCGCAACCACGCCAATGCCGGGTCGTCGGTGCCGGTCGGATGCCACCACATCGCTTCGGCAAGGGGAGTCAGCGGAATCGGGCAGTCGAGCACGCGCAGCTGCTGGCGGAGGGCGGCACGCTCGGCGAGCATTCGCGGAACGAGTGCGAGCCGGTCGCTGTCGGCAACCAGGAACGGCAGGCTCAGAAAGCTGTCGGTGACCATGGCCGAACGGAGCTCGACCCCGTGCATCCGCAGTTGGCGTTCGGCCGCCGTCGCCAACCAGGAATCGCGATAGATGGTGATCCACGGCAGGTTTCGCAGATCCTGGACGGTCAACCGATCGGCGACCCGGGTGTTTGCGGAAGAGACCAGGCAGACCCATTCGTCGTGGAACACGTCCATATGGGGAAGATCGGTGATGAACCCATGCGGCAGCAGTATGCCGTCCAATCCCGCGATCACCTTGGGATTGGCGATCAGCGCCGGGGCATCGAAATGCAACATGGCGACCCGGGCGCGCGGTGCCACATGGCTGACGTCCATGGCGATTCTTCCCCCTAGCATCGCAATCGCATAGTCGGACGCATGGATCACGAACTCACGGTCGATCTCCCTGGGGTCGAATGCCTCGGCACGAGGTTGGAGAGTGGACCTGGCATGAGCGAGCGCGCGTTCCACCTGAGGGCGGAGCATTTCGGCAAAAGGTGTCAACTGGTAGCGGTTGCCCGAACGAGCCAGGATCTGGTCGCCGTAGTGCCGTCGCAGCTTGCCCAGCGTGGCGCTCAGCGCGGGTTGTGACACTCCCATGCGGCGAGCCGCGCCGGTCACGCTCTGTTCCTGGAGGATCGCCTCCAGTGGTTCCAGCAGGGTGAGATCAAGTGTGCGTGCGGACATGTCCGACCCATCAATGGAAGTGATGCGCTGCCATCAGCAGATCAGGATTCCTACCGTACCCACCGGGTCACACGATAAATATCGTCGAGGAAAGCCATGCCCGAAGGAGCGCGTGTACCGATGACCGATTGGCCACTTACCCATCTGCGTCACGTCGACCTTGCCGTACCTGACTTCGCGCGTCAAGTTCGGTTCTACACCGACCATTGGGGTCTGAGCCGGGTGGCCGGGGAGCCGGATGTCGTGTATCTGGCGGCTGTGGGGTCACCCGAGCAGTACTCCGTGCGTTTGCGCAGGTCGGGCGAGAAGCGCCTGGACCTGCTCTCGTTCGGTGCCAGGGACGCCGCGACCATCGACATCCTGGCTCAGACCCTGGGCTCCGACGGCGTGCAGATCGCGGCGGAGCCGGGCGAACTGCAAACACCGGGTGGCGGCTACGGATTCCGATTCTTCGACTGCGACGGTCGCACGGTGGAGATCTCTGCTGATGTCCAGACCAGGGTCCACCGCAAGGTGGAGCAGGGTGAGGACGTCCCGGTGCGGCTTTCCCATGCGGTTTTCAACTCCATGGATATCGACCGCACCATGGCCTTCTACCAGAAGTATTTCAACTTCAAGCTGACCGATACGTTGGCCCACCCCCACCACGGCAATCTGCTGTACTTCCTGCGGACCTCGTCTTCGCATCACAGCATCGGTATCGCGCAGGGCCCCTACACCTCGGTGAACCACGTTTCCTTCGAGATGCGTGGCATCGATGAGTACATGCGCGGCTCAGGCAGGCTGATGAGAGCCGGGGTGCAGAAGCTGTGGGGTCCGGGCCGTCACCGCATCGGACAGAACACCTTCTCCTACTTCCTGGACCCGCACGGAAATGTGCTCGAGTACACCACCGATCTGGAACTGATCGATGAGGACACCTGGCATCCGTCGGTGTTCGACGCCACGGACCCCAAGATCTACGACCAGTGGGGCACCGCAGGCCCCGCCTACGAGGTCATCTACGAGCAGATGATGAACGAGAAGGACGAAGGTCTGTACGTCGCCCCGCCCGTGTGACCGATCGGCCCCGTCACGATCGGTCCGGGTGCGTGCCGGTTTCGGGCCGGGCGGCACGACGAGATCCACGTGGCCGGGCTTCTTCGGCCGGTGGCGTGGATGTCACCGGGCTCGCAGGCGCTCGATGGGAACCGTTTGCCCGCCAGCCCCGGTCCCGGCCCTCTTCAGGTGATGATGGAGCAGCCGCTCGGCCTCGGGCATCGCTCCGACTTGGGCCGGGGTAGTGAACGGGACCGGCCCGATCGCTGGCGCGTCCGTCGAATAGACCTGCGGCGGCACCCGGACCCAGCGGCCCGTTCTCGGGTGTCCTTCGATGTGCGTACTGGTCAACCCGGCGGTGAGCGCCTGAGATCTGGTGATCAGTGCGTCCTGACCGCTCGCCGACTCGGAGACTCGACAACGGTAGCGGTGGTGTCGGGTCAGGCGGGCGACGAGATCCACGTGGCCGGACTTCTTTTCGGCTGGTGGCGTGATGTCGCCTGGGGGTAGTTGCGGCGACCCTCGTCCATTGGTACACTAGTCAAGTAACGAACCACTCAAGCGGTGAACCATGGATCTTGCGGAGGCGACCGTGCTGGACGAGGGGACGCCCCTGTTCCTGCAGATCGCCGAGCGTCTGTCGTCGGACATCATCGAGGGCGCGCTTCCGGAGGGGGCCAGGGTGCCGTCCACGAACGAGTTCGCCGCCTTCTACCGGATCAATCCGGCGACCGCGGCGAAGGGCATCAACCTCCTGGTCGACGACGGGGTGCTGGAGAAGCGGCGCGGCATCGGGATGTTCGTCGTGACAGGGGCCCGAGAACGGCTGATCCAGCTGCGTCGCAAGGAGTTCGCCGAGCAGTACATCGATCCGCTGCTCACCGAGGCGCATCGCATCGGCATCGGCATCGAGGAGCTGGTGGAGCTGATCCGCCAGCCCCCCGACCGTGAACAGCAGCAAGCACAACAACTTTCGACAGCACAGGAGGGGTAGGCGTCATGACAGCAGCGGTCGTCCTCGACCACGTCACGCGCCGGTATCGCGGGGTCACCGCATTGGACGACGTGTCGGTCGCCTTCGAGCGGGACAGCATCACCGGGCTGCTCGGCCGCAACGGGGCGGGCAAGTCGACGCTGATGCGCATCGTCACCGGGCAGGAGTTCGCCACGTCCGGCACCGTCCGGGTGCACGGCCGCGACCCGGTGGAGAACGACGCGGTGCTGCGCACCATGTCGTTCGTCAAGGAAAGCCAGCTCTACCCGGACATCAAGGTCAAGCGGGTGCTGGAGGCGGCATCCTGGTTCTACCCGAACTGGGACCGTGAGCTGGCCGGGCAGCTCGTCGACGACTTCGCACTGCCGATGAACCGTGCGGTCAAGAAGGTCTCGCGCGGCATGCACTCGGCGGTCGGCATCGTCATCGGCCTGGCCGCCCGCGCCGAGATCACCCTGTTCGACGAGCCGTATCTGGGTCTGGACGCGGTCGCCCGGCAGATCTTCTACGACCGGCTGCTCGCCGACTACGCCGAGCACCCGAGGACGGTCCTGCTGTCCACCCATCTGATCGACGAGGTGGCAAACCTGCTCGAGCACGTGGTGGTCATCAACAAGGGTCGGATCGTGGTCGACGCACCGGCGGACGACCTGCGTGGCCGCGCCCTGACGGTCAGCGGCCAGGCCTCGGCCGTCGACGACTTCACCGCGCACCGCCAGGTGCTGGGTCGGCAGGGCATCGGATCCCTGGCCTCGGCGACGGTCGCCGGTCCGCTGGACGACCTGGCCCGCGCCCGGGCAAGGGAGATGAACCTGCAGATCGACCCGGTCTCCCTGCAGGAGTTCGTGGTGCGCACCGCATCCGACACATCCGCCGCCGTCGGGCTCGACACCGAGAGGATCAGCGCATGACACCCGCCGCCGTCGCCCGGGTGGCCCGCCTGCACCTGGTGGACCGCTTCAGCTACACCTGGCTGGTCTGGGGCGTGCTCGCCTTCACCTTCCTGGTCAACGTGTTGATCTTCGCCGTGCTACCGCAGACCCAGCCGGAAGGGAACTACACCGGCGCGCTCATCACGATCTACATCTTCATGCTGGTCATCGGGGTCCAGGCAGCGACCAAGTTCCTGCCGTTCGCGATGGTCCTCGGGGTCAGTCGCCGCACCTACTACCTCGGCACGGTCGCGCTGGTCGTCGGCCTGTGTGCCCTGTACTCGGCGGCGCTCACCGTGCTGTGGTGGTTGGAGGGCCTGACCGGCGGCTGGGGGATGAACCTGCACTTCTTCCGGGTCCCGTGGATCCTGGACGGCCCCTGGTACCAGGTGCTGCTGACCAACTTCGTCCTGCTGTCCCTGGTGTTCCTGTTCGGCTTGTGGTCCGGGTTGATCTACCGACGGTTCGCCCTCGTGGGTACGGTGGCGTTCTTCGCGGCCCTCACCCTGGCGCTGCTGGCAGCGGTGTTGCTGATTACCTGGTGGCAGGCCTGGGGCCGGGTATGGCAATTCCTGGTCGACCTGAACATCCTGGGCGCCAGCCTGTTGGTGGCGGCGCTCGCGGTCGTCGTCAGCCTCGGCGGCTACCTGACGATTCGCCGGATCACCGTCTGACCTGACTTGGCTCAAATTAGTGCGCACCGCTGGCCTGGCGGATCGCGGTGAGTG
>CAYZBB010000074.1:0-9744 GCA_964476495.1 uncultured Actinomycetes bacterium
TGCACCCGTGCACCCCTTCGGGGCGGACCCCACGGTGTCCGACCCACGGTCCGCCTGGGGGCCGCTGGTGCACGCGGCTGGTGCACGACCACCCAACAACCGAGGAGCGAACCAGTGACCAGAACCCCCGACCACCGCCACCTCGCCGCACTCATCGCCATCGTCGCCGTCGGGCTCCGAGACGAGATCGTCACCCACCTCGCCGCACAGCCACGCGCCCAGGCCACCGACGGCGACGGCGCCACCACCAGCGGACACACCGACCCCACCGCCACCACCGCCACCTCACCCGACCGTGCCGCCCACGACCTCGCCCAACACGACGCCGCCATCGACCGCGCCTACCGGGCCCTGCTCACACTCGCCGCCCTCACCGACCGGTACCTGCCCGCCCACGAGCCGAGGCGCACCACCATCGCCAACGACACCAGAGGGTGCGCGCTCCACGAACGGGCCGGCGTCGAAGCGCACCACCCCGCCCGCGTCACCACCGACTTCGCCTCCGTGCTCGAACGCCCGCTCAAAGAGCCCATCCCCGTCTGCCACGCCTGCCAGGACTTCACCCGCCGCAACCGGGCCACGCCCACCGCCGAACAGATCCGGCACCACGAGCGCACCGGGCGCTGGGTGCAACGCACCACCGGTCGACGGGGCACCGTGTTCTCTGCCCGCGACCTGGCCGACGAATGGGGCCGGCGGTGAAAACCACGTGCGACAATGCGACAAGCCGAGATCCCTTGCGCCGCAATGCTTGCGCTCATCACAACGGTGTGATTCGATACGGGGTGTGTGGTCCGCCCGAACGGCGGACCCTTCCGCGTCAAGGGGGAGGGGGGCACACCGAGGGGGCAGAGGGGTGACACCCCCCCGGCCCTGCCTCGACTGCGGCACGCTCACCCGTTCGGCCCGGTGCCCACGCTGCGAGCAGCGCCGCCAGTCCGACCGCAACCGGCGACGCACCCACTACCACGGGGACTGGCAGACGCAGAGCAGACAGGCACGGGAAGCATGGGTGGCCGAGCACGGGTGGGTGTGTCCCGGATGGGAGCGCCCACCCCACCCCGCCACCACCCTGCAACTCGACCACACGACCGGGCTCGTGCTGTGCAACCGCTGCAACGTGGCAGCCGGACCCGCGACCCGGTAGGTGGATGCAACCACCACCCCACCCCCATCGAGGGGAGGGGGAGGGGGGACGACGGGCGAGGCGCCCATCTCAGTACCCCACACCATCCACGCGCACAGAGCCGCAGGTTTCGGGAGGTTCACCAAATGGGCGCACGAGGCCCGAAGCCAAAGCCCACCGAGATAAAGCGACGCACCGGCAACCCCGGGCGGCGCCCACTGCCCAAGCCCGGAGCTCTCGCTTCTGTCCCCGCCATCGAGCGTGGCGCCCGAGAGCTGACCGTCACTGAGGCGATGGAGCGAGTGTTGGCGGCCGGCTACTGGCTGGCCGAGTCCGACGCCCCGATGGTCGCCCTGTTCCGCGATGCGGCCGAGGACTACGCCGAGCTGCGGTCACTGCCCGGTGTGTCACCGAAGGAGGTGCGGGAGGCCCGCACCGAGGTGATGCGCCTGGCCGGCGTGCTCGGGTTCGATCCGACCTCCCGGGGTGCGCTCGGTCTGGCCGAAGTGACAGCGAGGTCCAAGCTTGCCGACATCCAGCGCAACCGAGCCGCCTCCGGGGAGTGACGCCGAGAGCGTCATTGAGTTCATCACACATCTGTGCCGGGTCACCAAGGGTCGGGACGCCGGCCAGTACATCGACCTGCGCCACTGGCAGCGCGATCTGATCTCGGATCTGTTCGTGCAGCGTGATGACGGGCTGCGACGCCACCGTCGTGGCCTCATCGGTCTCCCGAGAAAAAACGGCAAGAGCGCCCTCGGTGCAGGCATCGCCCTGTGGGGACTGTTGGCCGATGGTGAGCCGGGCGCCGAGGTCTACTCGTGCGCCGGTGACCGTGACCAGGCCCGAATCGTGTTCGGGATGGCCAAGCGCATGATCGAGCTCGAGCCCGAGCTGACCGGCGTCGTGAAGGTCTACCGGGACGCCATCGAGTACCAGCCGACCGGCAGCGTCTACCGGGTGCTGTCAGCCGAGGCCTACACCAAGGAGGGCTTGAACCCGTCGCTGGTGATCTTCGACGAGGTGCACGTCCAGCCGAACGACGATCTGTGGAACGTGATGACCCTCGGGTCAGGCACCCGCCGCCAGCCGTTGATCCTGGGCATCACGACAGCCGGGGTGAAGTCCGACGCGACCGGTGGGGACAGCCTGTGCTACCGGCTGTACCAGTACGGCCGGCAGGTGGCGTCGGGCGAGGTGGACGACCCCAGCTTCTTCTTCCGCTGGTGGGAGCCGTCCGACCCGGATGCCGACTGGACCGACCCCGACGTGTGGGACGAGGCGAACCCGGCGCTGGGTGACTTCCTGTTTGCCGAGGACTTCGAGACGTCGGCGCGCACCACCCCGGAGAACGAGTTCCGAACGAAGCGGCTCAACCAGTGGGTTTCGTCGAAGGCGGCGTGGCTGCCGCAAGGCGCGTGGGACGGCTGCCTGGACGCCGGCCGGGTGGTCGAGGACGGCGAGGAGATCACCGTCGGGTTCGACGGCAGCTACTCGGGGGACTCGACGGCGTTGGTGGGGTGCACCGTGGAGGACCCGCACCTGTTCGTGATCGAGGCGTGGGAGCGGCGTGACTCCGACGACCCGAACTGGCGTGTGCCGATCGCTGAGGTCGAAGAGGCGATCCGCAACGCCTGTCGGCGGTGGCGTGTGCGTGAGGTGGACTGCGACCCGTTCCGGTGGGAGCGCACCATGCAGGCACTCGAGGAAGAGGGCTGGCCGATCGTGAAGTGGGAGACGTCCTCGCCGGCCCGGATGGTCCCGGCGTGCGCCAAGTTCTACGACGCGGTGATGGAGCGCAAGGTCACCCACGACGGCGATCCCCGCCTGGCCCGCCACGTCGACCACTGCATCCTCAAGACCGACGGCAAGGGGCCCCGGATCGTGAAAGAGCACAAGATGTCCCCACGCAAGATCGACCTGGCCGTGTGTGCCGTCGTGGCCCACGACCGGGCGACGTTCGCGCAGGAGACGTCCGAAGTGTGGTTCGCGTTCACGTGACCGCCGCCGGGTTCGTGGTGGCGGCCGTGCTCATGTCGTTGGGCGCCGGGTGGTTCTCGCCGGGTGCGGGGCTGATCGTGGCGGGGATGTGCACGGCGTTGCTGACGGTTCTGCTGGTGGTCGACGTGGGAGGTGACGAGTGAAGCTGATCGAACGTCTCACTCGCCCCCGGGGGACCGAGGAGCGCCTGTCTCTGTCCGACCTGGCCATGTCGTTCCAGGGGTCGAGCTACCCGCTCGGGATGGGGTCGCCGCAGGCCCCGCCCGGGGTGGTGTCCGAGCCTGCCCCGGCTGACTTCGAGGGCATGGTCCGTGGCGTCTACCAGCGCAACGGGATCGTGGCTGCGTGCATCGCGGCTCGGATGGGGCTGATCTCTGAGGCCCGGTTCCGGTGGCGCCGGCTGGATGACCGGTCGATGTTCGGTGACGAGGGCCTGGCCATCTTGGAGCGCCCGACGCCGGACGCGACGACCGGTGACATCCTGGCCCGGTTCGAGCAGGACGCTTCACTGTCCGGCAACGGGTACCGGGTGCTGATCGCCGGCCAGTTACACCATGTGCGTCCTGACTGGATGCACATCGTGCTCGGGTCGAACATGACCGACGACGGCTACGAGGTGGCCGACGCCCCGGATGCCACCGTGGTCGCCTACGCCTACTGGCCGAACGGCGCCGCCGGCAAGTACGAGCCGAAGTTCTTCCGGCCCGCCGACGTGGCCCACTACGCCCCCGAGCCTGACCCGCTGATGCGGTTCCGGGGTCAGTCGTGGCTCTCGTCGATCATCACCGAGATCGACACCGACCGCCAGTTGACCCAGCACAAGGCGAGGTTCCTCGAGCAGGGCGCCACCCCGTCGTTTGCCATCAAGTATCCCGACAGCTTGCGGGACCGTGAAGCGCAGGAAGCCATCGTGGAGATGTTCCGCTTGCGTCACGAGGGCTCGTCGAACGCATGGAAGGCGCTGCACCTGTTCGGTGGTGCCGACCCGGTGACGTTGGGCTCGAACTTCAAGGACCTGGACTACAAGGCGGTGCAGGGTGCCGGCGAGACCCGCATCGCCTCTCGGGCCCGTGTCCCCGCGGCGGTGCTCGGGATCTCCGAGGGGTTGGCCGGCTCTGCGCTCAACGCCGGGAACTTCGGCCAGGCCCGTCGCCAGTTCGGTGAGCAGTTCGCCTACCCGTCGTGGCGGCTCATGGCCGAGGCGCTGTCGCCGCTGGTAGCGGTGCCGTCGGTCTGCGAGCTCTGGTACGACACCAAGGACGTCGCCTTCCTGCACGAGGACGCACGGGACGCCGCCGAGGTGCTGATGACCCAGGCGTCGGCCATTCGCACCCTGACCGACGGCGGTTACGACCCTGACGCCGTGGTGACAGCGGTCACCGGTGGGGATCTGTCCACGCTGGTGGCGCAGCACTCTGGCCTGGTGCCGGTACAGCTTCAGCCCCCGGGTTCGGGGGACTTCAACGACGACAGTCCGTCAGCGCCGGACCAGAGCAACGGAGCAGAATGATGGACACACCAAGGGACGGCCTGGTTCGGGCCCTGCGGGAGAACATCGCTGACATCGAGGTCCGAGAGGCATCGGACGGCGACGGCCCGGTCATGTCCGGGCACTTCGCCCGGTTCGGTGAGTGGACGACCATCAACTCGGTCTACGAGGGCCAGTTCCTCGAGCGGGTCGCCCCCGGAGCGTTCGCCAAGACCATCAAGGAGAACCGTGCCGGCGTGAAGGTGCTGTTCAACCACGGGCACGACACGCTCGGCAACATGGTGCTGGGCACCATCCGGTCGCTCTCCGAGGACGACCAGGGCGCCGCCTACGAGGTGGACCTGTTCGACGGCATCGACCCGCTGATCATGTCGGGGCTGCGGTCGGGCGCCTACGGGGCGTCGTTCCGCTTCGCGGTCGTCAAGGACGACTGGGTGGACGAGCCGACCCGCTCGGCCGACAACCCGGACGCGCTGCCCGAGCGGACGCTTCGAGAGGTGAAGTTGTTCGAGTTCGGGCCCGTCACCTTCCCCGCCTACGGCGGCGCGACCGCCGGTGTGCGCTCGTTGTCCCTGACGGACGACTGGATGCGCCACCAGGCCCACGACCTCGGCACTCCCGACCCGGGAGCCGCCGCACCCACAGAGCAGGAACCGCAGACGTTGCACTCCGGCCCTGACCCTCGCGAGCGCCGCCGGCGTTCGCTCCAACTACGAGGAGTTCTGCCGTGAACCTGAACGAGCAGGCCGCCAAGCTCACCGAGCTGCGCGACCAGATCATCAACCTGGCCGACACCGAGGGCGAGCTGTCGCCCGAGGACGCCGAGCGCTACGAGTCCCTCAACGCCGAGTTCGACGAGCTCAAGGCGGCCCACGAGGCCGACTTCGTGCGTGCCGCCGAGTTCGCCGCCCGCGACCAGGCCGTCCGGTCCTTCCAGGCCGGCGCCTTCGAGGACGGCGACGCCGTGCGCGGTGCCCGCAAGGCGCCCGCCGTGCACCTCGAGGTCAACCCCTACGACGAGCGCTACCAGCGTGACGTCGGCACCCGCGAGGCCGCCCTGCGCGCCATCGGTGAGTGCCGCCAGATCGACGGTGACGCCAAGACCGAGATGGAGCGCAAGCTCAAGGTCTCGGCCACCGACCCGAACATGCGCCGCTTCGACGAGTACGTGCTCCGGCACAACTCCGAGGAGTACAGCCGCGGCGTCATCAAGCTGATCAACGGTCGCGGCTGGGAGATGACCCCCGCCGAGGTGCACGCCGTGCGCGAGACGCAGATGTGGGATGAGGAGCGGGGCTTGACCCTGACCGCCGCCAACGGTGGCGCGCTCATCCCCGCCCACCTCGACCCCACGGTCATCCTCACCAACGTCGGCACCTCGTCGCCGTTCCGCCAGATCGCACGGGTCGTCCCCATGATGACCAACGTCTGGAACGGCGTCAGCTCGGCCGGTGTCACGATGGCGTGGTCGACCGAGGGCGGCGACTCCAGCGACGTGGCTCCCACGTTCCTCCAGCCGACCGTGACCGCGGCGAAGGCCCACGGCACCGTGCCGGTGACCATCGAGGCGTTCGACGACATCCAGGGCCTCGGCTCCGAGGTGGCCCGCCTGATCCAGGACGGCAAGGACCGGCTCGAGGCGACCGCCTTCGTGTCGGGCTCGGGCTCGGGTCAGCCGGCCGGCATCGTGACCCGGCTCATGGCGGCGTCGAGCCGCATCGAGTCGCACGCCACCAACTCGGCGTTCACGTCGACCGACCTGATCGACGCGCAGAACCTGCTGGCCCCCCGGTTCCAGGCGAACGCGTCGTGGATCGGGTCGCTGAACTACCTCAACCGGGTCCGGGCGATGGGTGACACCAACTACTTCGGCCGGTCGGTCACCCTCGACCAGCCGGTGTCGTTGGACATCCTCGGCAAGCCCGCCTACGAGGTGTCCGACATGTCGACCGCGCTGAACACCGTGACCAACTCGGCGTTCGTGTACGGCGACTTCGACGGCTACGTCATCGCGGACCGCGTCGGGCTCGCCGTCGAGTTCATCCCGCACCTGATGTCGTCCGGCAACGCCCTGCCGAACGGCCGTCGCGGCTGGTACGCCTACTGGCGCACCGGCGGTGACGTGGTGTCGAACAGCAACTTCGTGCTCAGTCAGAACCCGGGCGCGTAGTCAACACCCCCCCTGGTGGAAGGCGGGGCCGGTGCCTTCGGGCGCTGGCCCCGTCCTCTTCCACCCCGACAGAGAGGCAGCGCACTCCCATGCTCTACCGCGCCATCAAGCATTCAGTCGTGTTCGTCGAGGCGCTTGGCCGCGACGTCACCCTCGACCCGGCGGTCGAGCTCGACGACCAGCTTCACGACGACGCCCTGGTGATCGCGGAGTGGAAGCCGCGAGGGCTCCTGCGTGCGTCGAACGTCGAGCAGGCCACCGCCGCTCCCGGCGAGTCCCGCACCACCCGCCGTCCCCGCACCACCGGTTGATCGGTGGGCGACTGGCAGCAGCGCCTCATCGACGTCAACAGGGCCGGCCCCCTGAAGCTGGTGATAGCGCATCTCCACCCGGGCGAGGTCGCCACGTCGTGGCAGCAGTCGCTCATGAACACCATCGCCTTCGACCAGGCGCACAACCAGCGCCTCTTCGACTCCCGTGGCCGCCTCGGCCTGGTCTCGTCTCATTCGGGTGCCGGGCAGATCGACCGGGCCCGCAACGAGGCGTGCGTCAAGTTCCTTGACGAGCACCCTGACGCCGACCTGCTCATGTTCATCGATTCCGACATGGGGTGGGAGTCCGACACCGTCGAGCGGTTGGCGCAGACGATGGAAGCGACCGGGATGCCGATCGTCGGCGGTCTGTGCTTCGGCCAGAAGGTGGCCGGCATCGGCCAGCAGCAGGCGATGGCCGTCGAGTTCTTCCCGACGCTGTACCAGTGGGTGGAGCCCGGCGGGTTCAACACCGCCCACGAGTACCCGCCGGATTCCCTGGTGGAGGTCGGGGCGACCGGGGCGGCGTTCCTGATGATCTCCCGTGCATGCCTTGAAGGCATTCGGGCCGCCGAGGGTGGCGTGTGGTTCGACCTGGTGGAGGTCGCCGGCCGTCGCTTCGGTGAGGACATGTCGTTCGCGATCCGGGCCCGCCGGTGCGGTTTCCCGATGCATGTCGACACGGGCGCCAAGGCGTCGCACATGAAGAGCGTCTGGTTCACCGACTCGGACTACCGGATGTTGCGCCGCCCGTCGGCCAGCGCGGTGACGGTGGTGATCCCGGTGAAGGACAACCTCGACATGACCCGGGAGCTGGTCAGTCAACTGTTCACCCAGGGCGGTTTCACCGACCTGATCCTGTTCGACAACGGGTCGACCGACCCGGCGATGCGGGAGTGGCTGGAGTCGCAGCAGGTGGCCGACGTGTTCGACGCTTCGGAGTGCCCGGGCGGGATCTCGCAGATGTGGAACGCCGGTATCGACGAGGCCATCCGCCGCCATCGGGGCCTGGCCGACGTGGTGTTCTTGAACAACGACCTTCGGGTTGGCCCGCAGTTCCTTCAGCGCCTGGTGCACGGGCTGCGGTCGTCTACCGCTCAGGCCGTGTGCGCCAACTACGACGGGCGGAAGGGGACCGGGGTGGTCCCGGTGCGCGGCATCTGCGCCAACCGTTACGACGGCCAGGGCGGCCTCGCCGGGTTCGCTTTCGCTCTGCGGGCCGAGTGGCTGGCCGGCGGGTTCCGTTTCGACGAGGGCATGGCGTGGTGGTTCTCCGACAACGACCTGTGCCTGTCGATCGAGAAGGCGGGCGGGTGGTACGGGGTCGTCGTCGACGCCGGCTGCGTGCACCTCGACGGCGGGTCGAACACGGCCACCCCCGAATGGTGGGGTGAGCGTGTGGAGAAGGACCGGGCGGCGTTCGAGGCGAAGTGGCCCGACGTGCAGCTGGTCCCCGCCACCTAGTTCGCACCTCAGCGCAGTGGTGCATCCAAGGGGTCGGCGGGGGGGCGCTGCCCCCCGCCTTCCATCCTCAGCGCAAGGAGTCCCCCGATGTGGACATTGTTGGTCCTCGGTCACGGCCGATGGGAGTACCTGGGCCGGACGTTGCGTTCGCTGGACGCCGTCGTAGGCCTCGGGTTCTTCGACCGGCACATCATGGCGCTGGACGTGGGCCTCGGCCCGGGGAACGGCCCTGGTGGCGTCTCGTGGGAGATCCTGGCCACCGGCGGCGGCGCGGGTCTGTCCGCGAACGTGCAGCAGTGCTGGGACGCTCTCGGTGCTGACGAATGGGTGGCTCACTTTGAGGAGGATTTCGAGGTCACCGACGCCCCGTTGACGGCCATGCGGGCAGTGTTGGAGCTGCGCCCGAACTTGGCGCAGATGGTGTTGGAGCGACAGCCGGTCAATGCCGCCGAGGTCGCCAACGGCGGCCTGTTGGGCGGCGACAACATCCCGACGTTCACGGCGCACGGCGGGCCTCGTGGCCCGTTCTGGCGTGAGCAGTCGCACCTCTTCAGCTTCAACCCGTGCGTCTACCACTCGAGCATCGCCACCGCCGCCGGCACGGAGCGTGTGGTGACGGACCGGCTGCTGGCCGATGGGCGGTCGTTCGGGTTCTGGGGCGCGCAGGGTGACGCCCCTCGGGTGCGTCACATCGGTGTCGAGCGTGGCATGGGCTCGCCCGGGTGGCGACCGTGACCATCCACATCCTCGGCAAGGGTGGCCACGGCCGGGACCTCGCTGACATCGCCTCTGCCGCCGGGCTGGTCACCTCCATGCACGACGACCTCCTCGGGCCGCCGCTCCCCGGTGACGTCTCGTTCCTGATCGGGATCGCTGACCCGCACGACCGGGCCAAACGCGACCACCCCGGCAATCAGCCCTACGCCGTGCGCCATCCCAGCGTGATCGGTCACGCCGTCTGCGGGTTCGGTGTCGTCATCGGTGCCGGCGTCACCATCGGCCCCGGGGTCACCTTGGACCGGCACACGCACGTCGGTGCGGGGTCGACCATCACGCGCACGACCGTCGGGCACTGCGTGCAGATCGCCCCCGGGGTCAACATCGCCGGCGACGTCACCATCGGTGACCGGTGCTTCATCGGCGTCGGCGTGGCCGTCCGCAATCTCGTGTCCATCGGTGACGA
>CAYZBB010000074.1:9844-30636 GCA_964476495.1 uncultured Actinomycetes bacterium
GATGATCGTCGCCGTCACGATGGTGAAGGACGAGGCCGACGTGATCGGCCCTGTCATCGCCAACCTGTTCGCCCAGGGCGTCGGGCACGTCATCGCCGCCGACAACATGAGCACCGACGCCACCCGGGAGATCCTCGAGAGCTTCGGTGACCGGCTCACCGTCGTCGACGACACCGAGACGGGCTACTACCAGGACGCCAAGATGTCCCGCCTCGCCCGTCAGGCGCACGACATGGGCGCCACCTGGGTCCTCCCGTTCGACGCCGACGAGGTGTGGTACTCGTCGGCCGGCACCATCGCTGACACGTTGGCCGACTGCGCCGCCGATGTGGTCATGGCCGCCGGGTGGGATCACATCGTGCGACAGCCCGGAGACGGGCCTTTCTCCCCTTGGCGTCGACCGCGACCGCAGACCCTGTGCAAGGTGGCGTTCCGGGCCCGACCCGACGCCGAGTTGAACATGGGCAACCACGACGTTCGGCCAGCGGGACTGTCCCGGGTGCGTGGACCCCTGCTCTACCGCCACTTCCAGTACCGGTCACCGCAGCAGATGGCCCGCAAGCTCCGCAACGGCCGGGCCGCCTACGAGGCGTCGACGGTGCACGAGCTCCACGGCACGCACTGGCGTGAAGGCGGGCTGCTCACCGACGACGAGATGGCCGCCAAGTGGGTCGAGCTGTGCACCGAACCCGGTCTCGTGTTCGACCCGGCCCCGATGAAGGTGACCGCATGACAGCGACTGTGATCATCCCCACCCTCGACCCTGGGGGCGAGATGGCATCCCGGTGCGTCGAGGCCATCGGCCCCGATGTCGACGTGGCGCTGATGCACGACGAGCATCGGGCCGGGTTCGTTGCCACCTGCCGGCGTGGCGCCGTCCACGCCGCCGGCGACGTGTTGGTGTTCCTCAACGACGACACGATCGTTCAGCAGGGATGGTTGGACGCCTTACAGGCAGCCTTGGAAGCCCCGGGGGCCGACAGGATCGTCGGCGGGCGAATGGTGTACCCGACCGGCCGCATCCAGCACTCGGGGGTGTTCTTCCGCCGCCGCAACGGTGAGCTCGAGGCGTTCAACCGTCATGTTGACGCTCCGGCCGGCGAGGTCCCGGCGGTCACCGGTGCGTGCCTGGCCATCAAGCGCACCACCTGGGATGCGCTCGGCGGTTTCGATGCCGGGTTCGTCAACGGTTACGAGGACGTCGACCTGGCGCTCCGCCACCGGGAAGCCGGCGGCATCTGCTGGTACACGCCGGCGTGCACGGTCGTCCATTTCGAGTCGCAGTCGCCCGGACGGTTCGACCACGCAGCCGAGAACATCGCACTGCTCCAGTCCCGGTGGGGTCACCTGCCGATTTAGAAAGGGGCCCGCCCGTGGCTCTTGTCCCTGTGGATTCGACCAACTTCACGGTTGCCACCAACGCTGTAAGCACCGTGTCGTTCGGCGCCGGCTATCGCAGCCTGTCGGTCGTCAGCCTCAACGGTGGCGGCACCGTCGGGTTCCGGTTCGACGTGGCGACGTCGATGACGTTCACGAACAACATCGCCACCTCTGGTGACGTGTGGCTGTTGCCGCCCGCCACCGGCGCCTCGTGGGTGCACTCGCTGGTCGACGATGACAGCTCCGACGAGGTCGCCCCGGCGTTCTTCGTCGAGCTGGTCGCCACCAACGGGACCTGCCACACGGCGGTGACGGCATGGGCTTGAGTCAGTTCGGCGGGGGCACCTACGTCGAGGACAAGGTCATCTACACGGCCGGCAGCTTCGTGCCGGGCACGACCGGCACGTACCCCAACAACTGGGTTCACACCGGCATCGCCTTCGACGCGGCCACCAAGGAGAAGGCGGTCATGCCGCTGTTCGCGCCGGCGTCGTGGTCGTCGGTGAACGTCGGCATTCTCGCCCTGGCCGCCTCGTTCGGGTCCGGCAACGTCCGGCTCCGCCTCGGGTCCGAGGACGGCGACAACGACGTGACGATCGCGGTGGCCGCCTCGTACGTCGGCAACCTGACGTTCCCCACCCCGCTGTCGTGGTCCGCCGGGTCCGGCCCGTTCGCCGGGCTCCAGTTCGTGCAGTTCCCCCTCACCCGGGTGGGTGACGACGCGGTGAACGACACGCTGGCCGAAGACCTCGGCGTGCTCGCCGTCATCCTGACGCCTGCCAGGAGCTGATCCCGTGACGTCCACCAACGCCGTGAGCACGACAAGCGTGACGCCGCCCGCCACCTCGAGCGCCACCGCGGCCCCGGCCGCGACATCGACCCCAGGAGTCTCCGATGGCTGACCGCTTCGTCACCGGCGACACCGTCACGCTCTCCAACACGTTCAAGGTCGCCGGGGTCGCCACCGACCCCACCACCACGACGCTGATCACCACCGAGCCCGGTGGGACCTCCACCACCTACACGGCCGGCGTCCTCACGCATTCGAGCACGGGTGCGTTCAGCATCAGCCTCGTCACCACCACGACCGGTGTCTGGTCGTTCAAGTGGACCGGCACCGGCGCCGCCGCCGACGTCGCGGACGGCACCT
The DNA here is from genome assembly GCA_964476495.1 of uncultured Actinomycetes bacterium. Classification (GTDB taxonomy): domain Bacteria; phylum Actinomycetota; class Actinomycetes; order Mycobacteriales; family Nakamurellaceae; genus Nakamurella. The sequence goes on from CAYZBB010000074.1 coordinate 12,375, forward strand.
TCACCGTCTGGCCCGTCACCGACAGCATCGACGTCCTCACCCTCACCGAGGCCAAGCAGGCGCTCGGGTTGGCGTCCACCGATACCAACCTGGACGACTACCTGCGGACGCTGGTCACCGCCGTGTCCGCCCAGCTCGACGAGATGTGCGGGCCCGTCCGCAACCGCACCGTCACCGGCGAGCTCCACGACGGCGGCACCTCCCGGGTCTGCCTCCGCAAGCGGCCGGTGTACTCCATCACCACCGTCACCGAGTACACCAACACGTCGGCCACCGTCCTGACCGCCGAGTCGAACACCACCAAGTCGGCCACCGACTACCTCCACGACGGCACCTTCACCCGGCTGTCGTCCGGCGCCATCGTGCGCCGCAACTCCAACACCGACGACGTGTTCCCCTCGGGCCGCCGCAACGTGGTGGTCACCTACGTCGCCGGTCGTTCCGCCACCACCGAAGGTGTGCCCGCCAAGTTCAAGCAGGCCGCCTCGCTCATGCTCCGCAACGTCTGGATCGCGGAGCAGGCGTCGGGCACCGAGACGTTCGGGGACTTCACCAACGAGCCGCTGAACCCGCTTCTCGGGCCGGGCCGGCTCAACAAGGTGGTGGCCCTGTTGGAGAACGAGATCATCGACGGGATCGGCACCCTGTGAGCCGGGCCACGATGCAGGCGACGCTGGCCGAGGTGTTCGGGCTGCTCGCCGCCGATGCCAACGGCACCCCCGAGGACGCCCTGGTCACCGCCGGGTGCTCCAAGGTCTACGACTCCGAGCCCGGCGCTCCCGGCTGGGTCAAGCCCTGCTCGGTCACGATCGCCCCCGCCGGCATCGACCCGACCGACTGGCTGATCGCCGTGCGGGTCTACGTCGACGACCAGTACGCCGGCCGCGCTCAGGATCTCCTCATCGACGTCACCGTGGCGACCGACGCCATCCTCGGGGACGGCGAAGGCTACGGGCCCTCCCGGTGGGACATGGGGTGGCAGTCCGAGCTGGGGTGCTGGATCGCGAACACCACGCTCCTCGTCGGCCGTGAGGACGGGTTCTAGGTGCGCGCCCTGGTGGTGCACCCCGGCCCGTACTTCAGCGTCGGGGACGTCCACCGGGGGTGGGTGCGAGGTCTCCGCCAGAACGGCTGCGACGTCGCCAACTTCAACCTGAACGACCGGCTCGACTTCTACGACAAGGCGCACATCGACGTCGGCGGCGAGATGGTCAAGCCCTTCGCGCTCGAGGAGGCGCTGCGCCTGGCGTCCGAGGGGATCCTGAACGCCTGCTACAAGCTCTGGCCCGATCTGGTCGTGATCGTCAGCGGGTTCTACACGCCCCGAGACTTCTACCCGATCATGCGTGACCGCGGCCACAAGGTCGTGATGATCCACACCGAGTCCCCCTACGAGGACGACCGCCAACTCGAGCTGGCCGAGCTGGTCGACCTGAACATCCTCAACGACCCGACCAACATCGACCGCTACCCCGACAACACCGTCTTCATCCCTCACGCCTACGACCCCGCCGTCCACCACCCGGGTCCGTCCGACACCAAAGCAGAGTTCTCGTTCGTCGGGACCGGCTACCCGGGCCGCCGGCAGTTCTTCGAGGCGGTCGACTGGTCCGGCATCGATGCCGTGTTCGGCGGCAACTGGCAGGATCTCGACGTCGACTCGCCGCTGTACCCGTTCCTGATGCACGAGCCGTCCGAGTGCCTGTCGAACGAGCAGGCGGCCGACCTGTACCGGGGAACCCGGGTGGGCGCCAACCTGTACCGCACCGAGGCCAACGCCCCTGACCTCGTCGCCGGGTGGGCGATGGGTCCCCGCGAGGTCGAGCTGGCGGCTTGCGGCACCTTCTACATGACCGAGGAACGCGGCGAGAACCGTGAGGTTCTGCCGATGGTCCCGACGTTCGACGGCCCGGAGGATTTCGGGTCGAAGCTCCGCTGGTGGCTCGCCCACCCGGAGGCCGCCGCAGATGTGGCGGCCGAGGCGCGTGCGGCTGTAGCCGACCGCACGTTCACCAACCACGCCGCTCGGCTGCTCGCTGCAATCAGCTAAACCCACCGGGGCCAGCGCACCCCTCCCCATCAACAACCTGAGGAGTGCATCATGGCCAGAATCCACGGAAGGTCGGGCCGGCTGTTCGTCGGCGTGGCCAGTGACAGCGCGTCGGCGGAGGCGGTCGCCTACATCTCGAAGATGGCGATCAACTTCGAGACGGACGACGTCGAGGTAACGGCGCTCGGGGACACGAACAAGGTCTACGTCGCGGGGCTGCCGGACTGCTCCGGGTCGTTCTCCGGGTTCTACGATGACGCCACCGCGCAGACCTACACCGCGGCGACGGATGGCCTCGCCCGCCGCTTCTACTGGTACCCGAAGACCCCGGCGGTGTCCGGTCCCTACTGGTTCGGGACGGCCCTGTTCGACTTCTCGATCGAGTCCGGTGTCGGTGACGCCGTGTCGATCTCCGGGTCGTTCAAGGCGGCTTCCCCGGTCACCAAGATCGGGACCTGACCCCCGGTGGCTGCCTCCGCCGACCAGTTGGCGTCCCGGCTGGTCGGCGGAGGGCGGGCGATCACGCGCGCCGAGCGTGTCGGAGTGTCGAAGGCGTGCCTCGCGGGCAAGCAGGTGATGGTCGCGGCAGGAGTGTCCGCCGGTCTCGGCCCGCCCGGGTCGAGGATGAGCGGCGTTCGCGGCTCGGGCAAGTGGAACGTGCGCTACCGGGTGTCCGGCGTCCAGCCGGTCGTCGGGGTGCTGCGGTACACGGGCCCGGTGCACCTCGTCAACAACCCGACCAGGTCGCACACGATCGCCCCTCGCCGCAAGAAGGCGATGTTGTTCCCCGACGGTGGGCTGGTGTCCAGCCCGGTGGAGCACCCGGGGACGCGAGGCAAGAAGTTCTTCGACCGGGCAGAGCCGGTGGTGGTCGCGCAGTCGGGCCGCATCGTCCGCCAGGAAGTCCGGTCGTACCTGGCCCGCAACTTCGCGGGCTGACCCAACCCATTGAGAGGGCAGCGCACATCATGGAAGAGACTCCTTCACCCGGTGAGATCGTCGAGGCGATCAAGGCCGGCGACTACGACGGCGAACTCGTAGCCCTGGTCGAGGCAGTCCGGGCCCGGTTCACGCACGGCACCACCGAGCAGAAGTGGAAGGTGACCTACGGCGACGCCGAGATCACCCAGGACTCGCTCACGCTGGCCGAGGCGTCGTTCGTGGAGAAGATGGCGGGCACGTCGTGGGCCTACCTGAACCCGGTGAACTCTGCCGGTGAGTGCCAGGCGATCATCGCGATGCACCTTCATCTGCGGGAGGGCATGAAGCGGGCCGAGGCGGTCGCCCAGGCGGGGGCGATGAACCTCGAGGATGCGGTCGCGGCGGTCAGTTCCTACGAGGTGGAGCGTGCCCCAAAAGACTCGGGTGCGTAGACGATTACGTGACGGTGTTCTGCCAGTTCTACCGGTGGCCGCCGTCGGTGGTTCGGGGCTGCCAGATCGGTGACCTGGACATGTTGTGGCGGTCGGTGGTGTTCGAGCGGATCGAGGAAAGCGGTGACTGAATGCCTGGCATGACCGACTCGCTCCGAATCCTGATCACGGCGAACGGGGCGCAGGCTGAGCGCGAGTTCGCGAAGGTCGGTGCGTCGGCCCGTCGCAACCTGGGCATCGCGGAGACGTCGGCTCAGCGTTACGGTTCGATCCTGACGTCGGCGGGCATCGCCATGGCGACGTTCGGCGCGGCGTCGCTGGTCGGGCTGGGGATGGCGGCGATGGCGGCCGACGACGAGAACCAGGCGCTGCTTCGGCTTCAGAACACGATGGGGAACTCGCCTGCGCTGTTGGGTGCGTCCGAGCAGGCGTTCTTGGATCAGGCGTCGGCGTTGCAGGATACGACGCAGTTCGCTGACGACGCGACCGTGTCGGCTCAGGCGCTGCTCGGCCAGTTCGGGCTCACGCAGGACCAGATCCTTGACCTGATCCCGCTGGTGCAGGACTACGCGGCGAAGATGGGGGTCTCTCTCCCCGACGCGGCGCGGGCTGTGGGGAAGGCGACGGCGGGGTCGAACACGACGTTGCGCCGGGCGGGCATCCAGTTCGACCAGACGGCCTACGCGGCGGACAACTTCGCGGGGACGATGGACGCGCTCCGGTCGTCTGTTGGCGGGTTTGCCGACGAGCAGGGCGACACGCTGGGCGGCCAGCTCGCGATCCTGAAGAACAACTTCGCCGATCTGGCGGAGGGGGTCGGTCAGGGCGCCATCGTGGTGTTCGAGGATCTGGCCGGCGCGGTGGGGTTCCTGGCCGACCAGTTCGACAACCTTTCCCCGCAAGCCCAGAGCGCGATCGGTCAGGTGGTGACGTGGGGCGCGGTCGGGCTGACTGCCGGCGGCGGCATCATGTTCCTGGTCGGTCAGGTGATGAAGCTGGGGCCGGCGTTCGCGGCGGTCGCCGGACTCGGCCCCCGGGTCTACGCGGCGATCGCGAACCTGATCGTCCCGACCGAAGCTCTCACGGTGGCGAACACCGGGCTGGCTGCATCGCAGACCGCAGTGGCGGCGACGAACCCGGTCGGGTGGGCCGTGGCGACCTTGGCGGCGATCCCTCCCCTCACCGCCGGGATCGCCAACCTGGCCGACAAGTTCGGTGAGTTGACGGGACTGTTCCGGTTCTCCGCGAGCTTGAACCCGTTCGGTGAGGACGGCATGTTCGGTGAGGGGATCGTGCAGGCCGGCGGCGCGATCGGGAGCGCGTTGGCGGCGACCCGCGGCGAGATGGACGCGTCCGCTGAGGCGGCGGCGGCGATGGCTGCCTCGTTGGAGGAGTTGTCGGCTGCGTTGGACGACTGGCTCGCCTTGAACTTCGACGTGCCCGCGGCGCAACGGTCGTTGCGTGACTCGTTCGACGACCTGTTCGCGGCGACCACGAACGGGACCTCGTCTATCGACGACATCAACGCGGCGCTCGAGGAGACGGTGCGGTCGACGTCGGCGGTGGTCGAGGCGCAGATCCAGCAGGGCGCCAGTCAGACGGCGGTGAACGCGACGATCGACACGTCCCGGCAGAGGTTGCTCGCCGCCCGTGACGCCGGGCTGATCACGCAAGCACAGTTCCAGACCTACAGCGCGGTGCTGGACGGGATCAAGCCGGTGGTGGCGACGTCGTTCCAGACTCCCGGCTTGGAGCTGTCGAAGTCTCAGACGTCGTTCTACAAGACGCTGGTGGGTTCGGTGCCGATCCGCCGCGACACCAACTTCTACGCCTACACCGGTCAGGCGCTGGCCGATGTGGCCTACTTCAAGTCGGAGCTTCAATCGATCCCCAAGTCGGTCACCACCACCATCAAGGTGATGAGTGAGCCCATCGTGAAGTCGGCGCTCAGGGGGAAGGTTCCTGTCGGTGGTGCCGCCGCCGACATCTACGTGCCGCAGCCGGTCGGTGCGGGCAAGTCGTCGCGGATGGTGAAGGCCGGCGGTCGCGGCGGTGGCGACGTGCTGGTCACCGTGCCGGTGCACTTGGACGGCGACAAGATCGCTGAGGTGGTCGCCCGGGCGGACCGGAAGTTCAACGTTGCTCGTGGAGGTGACGCCCAGTGGGGTTGACGATCGGGAACGTTGACCTGGGGGACCGGGCGCACGCCAACTGGTCGGACTCTCCGGGCGGGCAGCACACGGTGACCGGGTTCCTGCGGAAGTCGTCGCTGGGTTCGTTCCTGGTGGCGACGGCGCAGGTGGTCGGGCTGATGGACAACCCTGATGAGGACGCGGTGCCGGTGGTGTCGTCGCAGGACCCGTCGCGTCCGGGGTTCTACCGGGTGACGGGTGGGAGCTTGGACATCGACGCGGCGGCGATGAGGTCGTTTGCGGCGCCGTTGAAGTTGGAGTTGGAGGCGGTCCCGGGGCGGAACTCGCCGCAGATCGAGTCTCGGGTCTACGGGGCGTTGCGGTCGAACTCCCATGCGATCGCGGTGGGGTCGACGGTCCCGTGGTGGGCATGCCCCGACGCCGCGACGATGGACTACGCCGGTGTTGGTGGCAGCTACGGAACCCCCGCTTTGTCGACCAGGACAGCCGACACCGGCACAGTGGCGCTTCAATCGTCAGGAATCGGTGAGCACTTCTACGACAAGACGATGATGTGGCAGTGCGACCCGTCCGACTACTACGACGGTGCCGCGATGGTCGAGATCACCCCCGACTCGGGGACGACGTGGGCCCGGTTGCCGGGCCGGCGGATCGGTGCGGCCGTAGCGGCGTCCGCGACCGGGTGGCGGCTCAACAACGGCCTGGTCAGGGTCGTCTACGGCGGAGGCACTGGACTGATCTCCGTGCAGCACTACATGGGCGGGTCGTGGATCACGGCCAAGACCTACCGTGTCCACGCTTCGGCAGGGGCGACCGTCGGGTCAGCCGTCGGCGCCGTCAAGTCCGTGACGATCCTGCGGAACGGCCCGGAGTGTGTGACGGTTCGCGTTGGGATGGAATACAGCTCGTCGTACCCCTCCGTCATGAACCTGGATCTGACCCTTCGGCGCGGGTCCCTGTGGGTCGATGGAGTGCTGACCGTGACGACACCGCTGATCAACATCCTTACGGCGTCGGCCTTGACCCTGGGCCTCGGCCGAAACACGGCCGAGGCGTCTACCACCCACACGTCGGGGCTCCACGCCACCGCCGCTGACGCCGCTGGCGGAAAGTACATCTTGACGTCGTCGGTCGCGGTCGGGAAGGACCACACGCAGGGCGCTATATGGGCGAGCACCGCTGCAACAATGTTCCCGTTCATGATCGGCTACGAACACTCTGGCGCGTCCGGCATCGACACCTTCACTAACCAGGTCTACTCCTACATGGCCGCCACCAACGAGTCCGTCAGGTTCGCCCGCCGATGATCGAAACCGTCCGCCACGCACCCGGCCGATGGACCCTCGACCTCGACAACCCACCCAACGAGATCAAGGCGCTCACATCCCGGGCATTCGCCGCGCTCATCGTCACCCCCGCACCCGTCGACCACCGCGCCTACACCGCCGCCACACTCCTCGGGCTCTCCCAGTACACCGGCATCCTCGCCGGGCGCAGCAAAGACCGCACCACCATCTCCGGGTTCGGGCCGGCCTGGCTGCTCACCCGGGCCGCCACCGTCACCAGCACCACCGTCTCGGCACGACCGCTCTACGACGGCACCAACACCTCGTGGATCCGCAACAACGTCCTGCGGATCACCGGTGGCGAGAGCAACGGGCTGACCGTCGGGACCATCACCAGCGCGGCGTCGCCCACCAAGACCGGCAAGGTCAAGTCAGGCCAGACGCCCCTCGCCATCCTCACCGACGTGTGCCGCCGCTTCTCCCGCGAGTGGAGGGTGAATCCCGACGGCACCCTCGATGTCGGCACCGTCGCCACCCTCTACCCCACCTCGACGACGCCTACCGCCGTCGCGACCCCCATCGGCGGGAACCGCGACCTCAACATCACCGGCATCCCCGCAGTCGACTTCGACGAGCAGGATGAGTGGGACGAGTGGACGTCCACCGTCACCTGCAACGACTCCGACGAAACACACTCCGGCACCGACACCGTCGGCTCGAACCCCTACGTCGACCCGTTCGGCGCCGACCCGCTCATCTCCCGAAAGATCGTCACGTCGTCCACCGCCGACACCGACGCCGACTGCGCGACCATCGCCACGCTCCAACTCGCCCGGTTCGACGACCCCCAGCAGGACATCACCCTGACATCGGACACGCACACGCTCTCCGACGATGTCGCCGCCGGCGACTACATCTGGTGCTACGACGTCGAGAACGAGCTGTACTCGACGTCGAACGAGGTCTACTACCAGGGCCGGGTCATCCACCCGGCCAAGATGCGTGTGCACGCCGTGAGGGAACCGTGCACCGCAGCGAAGGGCTACTACGTGCTGTCGTGGGATGGCTCCGGGCAGGAGGTCCACGACCTCACGCCTTACGTGGCCTACGAGTCGCCCGGCGTCGATCTCGAGCTGGGCCATCCGAAGCGGACCAGACCGCGCCCACGCGACTCGATGGAATAGACCCCCACCAAGAACGAGGTGCCCGCCATGAACCGTGCCCATCCCCGACGCAACCCGCCGGTCACCGCCGCCGGGCTCGCCTCCGTCGTCACGCTGGTGCTGGCGTCGTTCACCGACCTGACGGGCGAGCAGGTCGCCGCGGTCACCGCCGTGGTGTCCATCACCGCAGCGTTCATCGCCCAGCAACTCACCACCCCGTGGTGGCGTGGCGCGGTCCGCAAGCCTGACCTCGACGACCACGCCGACCACGCCGACCCCGACGCCTTCCACGCATGAGCAAGGCGCCGCTCACCACGTCACAGCTCCGCTCGGTGTGGGGACCGGCGTGCAACGTCCGCCTCGAGCGTTACGCGTTCCGGGCCGGCGCCGGCGTCGTGTCCGTCGACGCCCGGATCGTCGACGCCGTCCGGGCGCTCGACGCCGTGATGCTCGCCCACCGCTACGCCACCCGCGCCGCCGACACCGGGGCTTTCGTGTGCCGACAGATCACCGGCGGCACCGGCTACAGCCTGCACGCCTACGGCATCGCCATCGACATCAACTGGTCCACCAACCCCTACAGCGCGGCGAACCGGTTGATCACCGACATGCCGCCGGCGATGGTCTCGGACATCACCGCCATGCGCACCGCATCGGACGCCCCCGTGTGGGGGTGGGGCGGCAACTACCGCAGCATCAAGGACACGATGCACTACGAGGTCGTCTGCACCCCCGCGGATCTCGCCACCGGAATCCAAGGAGGACCATCCCCCATGGCCGATCTCATCGACCAGATCCGCACCGAGCTCGTGAACGCCGACGAACGGGCGAAAGCCCGGGAGGCCCGCATGGTCGCGGACATCGTCGCGCACATCGACGAGCAGGACGCCGCGTTGCGCCGGCTGATCGGCCAGACGAAACGCGGGGTGAAGCTCATCGGGACCCACACCGGGCTCACCGACAAGGAACTGGCCGAAGCGTTCGACGCACCCGACGGCAAGCCCTAGTCGGATGCGTTGGCCGGACGACCGGGTGGGGCTCGTCGCCACCCCTCTCGTGTTCGCCGCCGTCTGCGCGTTGGGCGTGTGGGCCGAGCCGATCGACCTGTTCGGCCTGCCCGTGTCGTGGCTCACCCGAGTGTCGTTCGCTGTGGCGGGGGTGGCGATGGTGACTGCGGCGATCAACCCTGACGAGGGGTCGCGTCTGGTGGCGATGCTCGCCGGGATCATCGCCACCGTGTCACGCGGTCTCACCATCCTCGTGATCGGCCAAGACTTCGTGCCGCGGAAGTCGGAGATCATCGGCGGGTCGGTGTGGCTCGCGGTCGGGTGGCTCGTGTTCGCCGTGTGGGTGTGCACGGTCCCCGCCGTGGACCGGTGGCGGCGTCGTGTCCACCGCTGACCTCGATGCCCTGGTGGCGCTGGCCCGCACCCTCGGCACCCTCGGCGCCACCGTCCTCCTGGTGACCTACCTGGGCCGTCTCGCGGTCGCCTACCAACGCGACTTCACCCTGCAGTACCGCGACTTGGCGCGCGAGCAGGAGGAGACGATCACCCGGTTGCGCGACCGGCTCGACGCGCTCGAAGCGGAGACGGACCGGCTCCACACCGACATGGCCGCGGCGAAACGGGCGGTGCAGGACTGCCGTGACCGCGAAGGCCGGCTGGTGCGTGCCATCGAGGGCCTGGGCGGCACCATCCCCCGCTGAGCATTGATGGAATCATCGTTTCAACGGCCCCACCCTTCCCCGGGTGGGGCCTTCTTCGCGTCCCGGCTCAGGTGGCCGTGTAGTGACGGCCGCCCATCGGGGCGCGCAACGGCTCCACCCGGCCACGGAGATAGACCTGTGTCGCCACGAGCGACCGGTGACCGAGCGCCGCTTGCACCTGGTGGACGTCAGCCGGACCGTCCAGCATGTCGTTCGCGCACGAGTGCCGCAGAGCGTGAGCCGACCGGCCGTCACGCGCCCGCTGCTTCACCCCAGCATCGGCCATGACCGCCGACACGAGCCGCCCGACCGTCGGGGCGGTCACCCCGACCTCAGGGTCCCGGTGGGAACGGATGAGCGGCCCCGCGACCGGCGGGGCGCCGGCCAGGTAGGCGTCAAGCGCCCGCCGTGTCTCGTCGGAGATCGGGAGCCGCCGGGTGACGTGCCCGCCGCCGCCTTTGCCTCTGACGTCGAGCTCGAGGCGGTGAAGGTCGACGTCGCCGGTCTGGACGGCGGCCACCTCGGCCCGGCGCAGACCTTCTTGGAGCATGAGCAGGACCATGAGCCGGGTGCGGTGGTCGGGGGCGGCGGCGAGGACCCGTGCGGACTGGTGGGCGGTGAGGGCCCGGGGAAGGTGGCGTGGCTGTCGTGGTGGCGCTATCCCGATGGTGGGGTCGGTGGCGGCGCGGCCGGTGGTGACGAGCCAGCGGGCGAACCCGCGGAACACTGACAGCCGGTTTCGGCGGGTGGCGGGTGCGAGCCCTGGTCGGGCGAGCATGGTTTCGACGTGGTGGCGGCGGATGCGTCCGGGTGGTAGGTGTGCGTGGTCGCGGGTGAACGCGGTGAGCATCCATTCGTGGTCGCGGGCGGTGGTGTGGGCGATTTCGCCTCGTGCGGCGCGTCCGGTGGTGTAGGTGGCGATGAGCCGTTGCAGGTGGGTCATGGCCGTGGGGTAGGGGTCGGGTGTGACCGGTGGGCCTACGCTGCGACCCATGTCCGCGCAGTACATCTTGACTGGCGTCTGAGCAGGTCAGAGGCGGTTTTCGGCCACCCCACCGGCTGCTCGAAGTCGCCCATCCCCCACTCGTCCGGGTCGAGGTCGAGGGCGATGAGGAGCAGGTAGGCCCGCTCCCGCTGGATGGCCGCGGTGGGCGGCTCGTCGAAGTCGAAGAGAGCGGCGAAGGTGTTACGTGTCCCGTAGGCGCGGCCCATGGTCGAGGCGATGCGGTCGGTCGCGGCCTTGAGGCCCCCGTCTGACATCGCCGCTTCGAGGCGAAGCGACTCGCCCCAGTTGTAGGTGCGGGTGAAGGTCATGTGGCTCTCCTGTCGGCTGGCCACCCCTCGGGTGTGTATCCCTGACGATACCCCGAAACCTCTTGACATGTCTATATGTGGTGATACTGTCCCCTGACATATGGCAGATTCGACAGAACGCCAAACGGAGATCGGGCGGCGCCTGAGGGCGCTCCGTGAGGACAAGGGCTGGTCGCGTGAGGCGCTGGCACGCAAGTCGGAGACGGCGCCGCTGACCATCCTCCGCGCCGAGTTGCACGGCTCCGACCCCGCCGCGTCGACCTTGCTGGCGTGGGCGACCGCTCTGGACGTCACGGTGTCCGAGCTGGTTGGCGACCACGACCCGGCGGACGCAGCGTGATGCGCGCCAACCTCCTATCCGGCATCTACCACGCCGACGGGTGCGGCTGGGGTCGCAGTCTCACTGAGGTTGACAGCCTCGAAGGACTCCGCCCTTGCCACCGGTGCAGCGCCGATAGGCCCGACCCCGTCGTCTACTTCGCCCGGGTTGAGACGCGGCGCGGGGCCGAGGCCATCAAGATTGGCTACTCCCACGACCTGCGCCGGCGCGTCGCCCAGCTTGCAGACGACTACCGATCCATTGATGTGCTGGCAACGATCCCCGGCGGGCAGCCCCGCGAGGCGGAGATCCACCGCATGTTCGCCTCGGCCCGGATCGGGAAGTGGGAGCTATTCCGCGAGACCGAGGACCTTCTGGCGTTCATCGCCGCCCAGGACGCCGCGTGAACCCGCCGGCCGTGGTCGATGGCGACACCGGGACCACCGCCGCCGTGGCGCTCGCCGGGGGGCTCATCATCACCCCCCGGGCGCTCACACACCTGATCGCCCACCCCGCCATGTACGGCCAGGTGCTCACCGTCGCGTGCCTCCAAGGGCACCGGCTCCCCACCAACCTCGACCGGCCCGCCCCGGCCGGACTGTTCGCCGCCCACAACTGAACCGTCCCCCCCGGCTGCAACCGGGGGGACGGCGTGACCGCCCGACGCAACGGGCGACCAGGAGATGAGCATCCCATGACCACCGACCAGCAACCCATCATCACTGAGGACGAGATCATCGGCGGAATCCTCGACGAGCTGGGCACCGTGTCCACACAGGTCGACGCTCTGGCCGAGCTCGCTGAGCGGGTCGTACGCATGGAACGCATGTGCGCCGACCTCGCCAACGTCCTCGGCATCGGACCCGCACCCGAGCGCACGTTCGCCCTCGAGCGGCCCCGGTGGGTCGAGAAGGGCGACACCATCCAGGCGGTCCACGGGGACCCCGTGTGGGAGCCGGTCGTGGGCACCGTCCACACCGACGACCAGACCGGACTCGTGACCCGCAACGCCGACGGCACCACACGGCTCCGCTGGTGGGGTCCCCGCGACCTCGTCAGGGTCGCCACCCCGCCCGTGCCGGACCCGACCCCGTACCGGGCCGTCCGATGAGCGCCCGTTTCCGTGCCCACATCGACCTCGACGAGGTGGAGGCGAGCCCGCTGGCGTGCGGTCCCTTCACTCGCCATGCGCTCGTCGTCGCCGCCCGTGCGCTGATCGCCGTCGTCGAGCAGGAGAACTTGGACCGGTTCGGGGCCGATGAGTTGAACGAGCCGTGGGCGGGCGCGTTCTCCGCCGTGCAGCCATTCCGCGACCCGACCCCGTACCGGGCCGTCCGGTGAGGGACCCGCAGACCGTGACACCCGGCGCCTGCCCGGAGTGCGAGGGGGACCACCCCGTGTCGCGCTGCCCGGCCGTCGCCGCCATGTTCGCTCCCACCCCGAAAGAGGCACCCGTGCCCATCAAGCGCGACCTGTCCGACCTGCCCCCCGCCGACGGGCTCACCCCCGACCCGTCCCCACGGTTCATCAGCGTGCTCGTCGACGAGTGGGCCGAGCGCGACGGCGTCAAGGCCACCGCCCTCGGCACCCCGTTCCGCCACTCGGACGCCGGCAAGTGCGCCCGGGCCATCTCCTACACCGCCGCCGGTATCCCCCGGAGCGACCCGATGGACATCACCGGCGTGTGGAACACCTCGCTCGGGTCCCTCATCCACGAGCAGTGGCAGGAGGCGTTGCTGCGCCGCTGGCCCGACGCCGAGGTGGAGGTGACCTGCTCGATGGTCGGCGCCGACGGCTCCGGCCACATCGACGCCGTGATTGCAGTCCCGGTGGAGGACGACCCGCACCCCGAGCACCACGTCATCGCTATCGAGTTGAAGACCATCGGCGGCTTCGGATTCAAAGCCGCAGTGGGGGCGGCGCGCAAGGGGACGCCCGCCGAAGGGCCGAAGGCCGCCCACCTTCTCCAGGCCGCCATCAACGGCCGGGCGGTCGACGCCGACGAGGTCATCGTCGGCTATCTGGCCAAGGAGTGCGTCTCAGCCACCGTGGCGAAGCGCTTCGGCATCACCGACGACGTGGGGCGCTTCGCCGCCGAGTGGACCTTCACCCGTGAGCAGTACGAGCCGCTGGCCGACGCCGAGGCCAAGCGGGTCGCGGGGATCCTCGCCCTGGTGGCCGACGGGCGCCTCGCCGCCCGCAAGTCGCCCGAGATGCCCGCCGGCGCCGAGGTCACCGACCCGACCACCGGCGCCTACGAGGTGCGGCTGCGCACCGAGGACGGCGAGACCGTGGTGGCCGACACCGGCTCCACCTGGGAGTGCGCCCCCTACTGCAACTTCCACACGCTCTGCGCTCAGACCACGACGGGGCGCATCCCCGTGGCCGACGCCGTCGAGGTTGCCGTGTCACTGGGCCTGGCCCCCAAGGAGGTGGCTGCATGAACTACGACGACCAGCTTCGTTTCTACGCCAAGGTCGACAGCACGGGCGGCTACGACGCCTGCTGGCCGTGGCTCGGGTACGTGAACCCGCAGACCGGCTACGGGCAGCACTCCATCCCGAAGGCGCAGCAGGACGAGTGGGCCGGGCAGCGCACGGTGACGGCCCCGGTCATCTCCTGCACGCTGATCCACGGCCCTCGCCCTGGGGGCATGGTCGTGCTGCACTCCTGCGACAACCGCCAGTGCTGCAACCCCGCCCACCTGCGCTGGGGCACGCAGGCCGAGAACAACCGCGAGGCGTGGGACCGTGGCCGCCAACGGTCCGGCGAGCGTCACCCCCAGGCCCGTCTCACCGACGCCCAGGTGATCGAGGTCGTGGGTCGGGCGAAGGCGGGGGAGCGGGTGCTCGCTCTCGCATCCCAGTACGGGATCGATCCGTCGAACCTCTACTCGTGGATGCGCGGCGAGGGCCGAGGTCGAGCCGTCCGCTCCGAGCGCAAGGCGGTGGCGTGATGGCCCGCCCACCCGTCCCGATCGCCAGCCTCACCCGTCGCCTGCCCGAGCTGGGCAGGATCAAGGACGGGGTCAAGGTCGCCGGCAAGGGGCAGCCGAAGGCCATCGACACGCTGCGCTTCACGTCACAGGACCCCACGGCGCTCGCCCAGGTCGCCGCCGAGCTCGGGGGCGAGGTCAAGGCCTACTCCGACCCGAAGTCGACCGACACGCACGAGCTGATCACCCCGGTGGCCGAGTGCCGGGTGATCCTCCCGCCCGACCCGCTGTCCGGGACGCCCATGTACGAGCTGTACACCGGTGGTGGCCGTGAGCGGTGGTGCGACGGGGTCACCTGCGAGCAGTGGCGCAAGGGCCCCGACGGCCCCGAGCCCTACGAGGTCGCCTGCCTGTGCGCCGCCGCCGGCGAGCTGGCGTGCAAGCCGACGGTGCACCTGTCGGTCATCCTGCCGTTCACCCGGCTCGGGGGCACCTGGCGGTGGACCACGCACAGCCACAACGCGGCGGTGGAACTGCCGGGGATGGTCGAGGCGATCCAGTCGATGCAAGCCAAGGGCCTGACCCGTGGGGTGCTGCGGGTCGACTCCCGCACGCAGACCATCGCCGGGGTGACCCGCCACTTCAAGGTTCCGGTGCTGGGGGTCGACGCGACCGCCGACGAGTTGGCCGCAGGGCAGGCCACGTTCGGCGGGCTCGGCACATCGGCACCGACGGCCATCGCTCCACCGGCGGTGGCCGAGATCGAGGCGGGGGGGGCTCCCACCCCCCGGGACCCGAGCGGCGCTGCCGACACACCGGCACCCGTGTCCCCCCCGCCCGACATCGTTGACGCCGAGGTGGTCGAGGAGACGTTGCCGCTCGGTGACGACACCCTCGCCCTGCTGCGCCGGGCGGTGGCCGACGCCCCCCGCATGACCGAGGCGCGGGCCGTGAAACGGGCGAGGGAGATCGCCCAGGGCCTCGGGCTGGAGAAGCTGCCGCCCGATTTCGACTCGCTGCCGAAGTTCCCCGCGGTGCTGGCAGCGCTCGCCTCCGAGCTGGTGAACGGGTGATGGGCGAGAAGGCCACGCCTGAACGCGTGCAAGTCGGGTGGATTCCCGACTATGTCCTCGACGACATAGTGGCGGGCGAAGAAGTCGACGGGTGGGACCTCGACATTCTCGGACTTGACGAGGCGACGGGTAGCGACCGGTTCACGCTCAACGGCGGGCCGTTCAAGCACAGGTATCTGCCCGTGTTCGTGGAGGTGCCGGCGTGACCGCCGCCGTTGTCTTCGCCTCGACCAGGTCAGGCCTGGTAGCGCTGGTCGTGGTCACGTTCTTCGTGCTGCTGAACGCGGGCAGGTCCGGCCGATGACCGCCCCCAGGCCGCGGCCACACCGTTGTGCATGTCGTGCGGGCAACGGTTCCGGCGGTCGTCACCGAGGCTGCGTGGCCTGTTGCACCGGGCGCCGTTGGATGGTCGGCCGGTGAACCGCCGGTTGCACTGGTGTGACGACGCGGGTGTTCCGTTGTGCGTCGTGTCCGTGCCCGCCCGTGAGGCTCCCGCATCGGTTGAGCCCGCCACCGTGCAGGGTGGTGTGGGTCGGGTCGGCCCCCACCGGGGGCACCGAGTCCCCCGGCGGGCATGACCTCGAGAGGGAGGTGTCGTGATGGGCGAGAAGGCCAGGCTGCGACGGGATGTGATCGTGGCGCAGCAGCAACGTGACCGGGCGATCGTCGAGCGCGACCAGGCGGTCAACCGTGCCAGGCGGCTCGAGGCCGAGTTGTCGGCGGCGAAGGCCCATGCCGGTCACCTGCGGTGGCTGGCGGACTGGTGGGCGGACCTGGCCCGGGCGGTCGGCCGGTGAAGGGACCACCCCCACCCCCTCCCGAGGCACTCCTTCCCGTCATCATCTGCCTGGCGGCCATCATCGTCTCACTGTTCGCCCTGGTGGGGTGCCGCCCACCGGTGACGGTGCCGCCGCCGACGACGTGCCACGTCACGCGCCCGGGTGGTGTGTGCCGGTGACCGCCGTCCTCGCCGTTGCCGCCGCGACCGTGCTGGTCGCCGTGCTGGTGCTGGTCGCGGTGGCGGTCTGGTGCCTGATCACGGACTGGGTCGACTGGTGACCGCGCCGAAGCCTCGCACCCCGTCGTGTTGGTCGTGCGCTCAGCGGTTCCGTCGTGCGACCCCGGAGCTTCGTGCCCGGCTGCATCGTGCCCCGCTGGACCAGTTGCCGAGGAACCGTCGGTTGCATTGGTGCGACGTGTGGGGACACCCGTTGTGCGACGGCCGAGAGGTGACCCGATGACCGACGAACTGCTCGACGTGGCGCGCCGTGAGGCTGCGCTCGGGTCGACCCGCCCGGACCTGATCGACCGCCTCTGCGACGAGGTAGACCGGCTGCGCGCCGTACTCGAACTCATCGCCATCGACGGGTGCGGTCTAGGTGGACCCGACCCAGACAACCCGGTCGGACCGTGGACGACCTGCCGCACCCACGGTCCCGAGGACAAGGCCGAGTGGTGTTGGTCGTGCATCCTCGCTGACGCATTGGAGGCTGATCGTGGCTGACCCCATCGACACTGACGCCATCCGTAGGCGATGGGCGTGGCTTGGACCCGGAGCCACGGACACCAGCATCGGCCGCGACATCATGGGTGCGCTCGGCGAGGTGGACCGCCTGCGCGCCGAGAACGCCGCCCTCGCCGCTGCCCTAAGCGACATCGCGGATGGCGAGTGCCTGAGCATGGACGACGTGTGCCGGATGGTGCACCCCGACGACCCCGACGAGTGGTGCACAACTTGCGTCGCGGAAGTGGCGTGGGCCGCGTGGAAGATAGGGAGGGACATCCAGCCCTTGTGCGCCCGGTGCGAGCACACCCGCGTCGAGCATTCCGGTGGCCCGTGCCATCAGCGTTCGGCGGCGGGTGTCGGATGCGACTGCGGCCAGTGGGCCGAGAACGCACTGGAAGTGGCAGCCTGCCTCGATTGCGGCAACGGCGTCGCCAACGTGGTCGACCCCTGTCCCTATTGCGGTGACAACGGAGAGGCTCAGCGCCTCCTCGATGACGGAGGCCACCGATGACCGAGCCGGGCGAGGCCGGATCTGTCACGACCGCTGGCCCGACAGCCCCGACGACTGGTGCGCGACGTGCGTAGCAGAAATCGCCTGGTGCGCGTGGCGGATGGGGAGGCTCGCGTGAGGCGGACCGTCGCCGCCGCGGTCGTCGCGGTCGTCGTCCTCGCCGGGTGCGGCCCGTCCCGCACCGTGAGCGTGTCGCTTCCCGGGCACGCAGAAACCCGGCTCACGCACTGCCCGCCCGCGACCGGGAGCGCCCGTGTCATCGCAGACGAAGCGTCCCGACCCTCGTTCCGGGTGTCGGTCTGGCAGCTGGCCGAAGGCGGCAGGACCCGGCTGGGGCGGCTGGACGCCGTCGGTGACGCCGTGCCGCTCGGCCGTCTCCGGGCCGGCACCTGCGTCGGGCTCAACGACGGGGCCAGAGGGCTCCGCTCGCTCACCATCCAACTCACATCAGGAGAGTGACCAATGACTGACACGCTGCCGATCGACCCTCGCCCGTGGCCGAAAGCCGCCGCCAAGGTGGAAGGCCACTGGACCCAGCGCAAGCAGCACGACGGCGACCGGATGTGTCTCGTCGGTGGCCTCGAGTCTTGCGGGCTCGCCCCCGGTGAGTGGCTGATCGCCCGTTCGGTCGCCCGCCACCGCGGCCACGGCGAGGACTGGAACGACACCGACGGGCGCACCGAGACAGAGGTGGTCGGCTGGTTGCGCACGGCGGACCCGATCACCGCCGACGAGTTGGCCGTCGTGTTCGGCCCGCAGTGGCGGGCGATCTGTGCGCTGGCGCTGCGGGCCGCCCGACTCACCGACGACGAAGCTGACCGGCTGCACGCGGCGTGGGGCGCGGCATGGGACCCCGCACGGGACGCCGCA
>CAYZBB010000075.1:0-30297 GCA_964476495.1 uncultured Actinomycetes bacterium
TCGAGTACAACGGGCAGACCCGCGGCTGGTTCTACACGCTGCACGTGCTGGCCACCGCATTGTTCGATCGGCCGTCGTTCGTCACCTGCATGGCACACGGCATCGTGCTCGGCGACGACGGGCAGAAGATGAGCAAGTCCCGCCGCAACTACCCGGACGTGGGCCAGGTGTTCGAGCGAGACGGCTCGGACGCGATGCGCTGGTTCCTGCAGTCCTCGCCGATCCTGCGCGGCGCGGATCTGGTCGTCACCGAGCAGGGCATCCGGGACGGCGTGCGGCAGGCGGTGCTGCCGCTGTGGAACGCCTGGTCGTTCCTGTCGCTGTACGCCAATGCAGCAACAGTGGCGGGGTCGATCAGGACCGATTCGCCCGACGTGCTGGACCGGTACATCCTGGCCAAGACCGCCGAACTGGTGCGCGACGTCACCGCGGCGATGGATGCCTACGACCTGGCCGGCGCTTGCCAGGCGGTTCGCGTGTACCTGGACGGGCTGACCAACTGGTACATCCGCCGGTCCCGGCAACGGTTCTGGGACGGCGAGCGGGACGCCGTCGACACGCTGCACACGGTCCTGGAGACGGTGTGCCGGTTGGCCGCGCCGCTGCTGCCGCTGACCACCGAGGTGATCTACCGGGGGCTGACCGGTGCCCGGTCGGTGCACCTGACCGACTGGCCGGCGCCGGACGAGCTGCCGCTGGACGTCGGGCTGGTGGCGGCGATGGACGAGGTCCGTGACGTCGCATCGGTCGCGTTGTCGGTCCGCAAGGCCGGCAAGCTTCGGGTGCGCCAGCCGCTGGCGTCGATGACCGTAGCGGTGCGCGACGCCTCCGCGCTGCGGCCGTTCGCTGCGCTCCTGGCCGACGAGGTCAACGTGCGGTCGGTGGAGGTGACCGAGCTGGCCGAGCACGACGAGCGGGTGATCCGCCGGCTCACCGTGAATGCGCGGGCGGCCGGTCCGCGGCTGGGCAAGCAGGTGCAGCAGGTCATCAAGGCAGCCAAGGCCGGGGACTGGTCGGTGGCCGACGACGGCACGGTGACCTGCGCGGGAGTGCCGCTGGTGGAGGGCGAGTACACCCTGGAGCTGTCCGCGGCGGGTGCGTCGTCGGAAGCGATCGGGCTGCTCGGTTCCGGAGGGTTCGTCGCACTGGACACCACGTTGGACGACGACCTGATCGCCGACGGCCTGGTCCGCGACGTCGCCCGCGGCGTGCAAGACCTGCGCAAGAGCGTGGGACTTGACGTGTCCGACCGGATCGAGCTTTCCGTGACCACCGATGACGAGGTAGCTCAGGTTGCTGTGCTCGGGCGGTGGGTGTGGCTGGCCGAGCAGGTGCTCGCCGTCAACGAGCCGGTGGTGGATGCACAGGCGCAGGCCGGGAACTGGCGGGGTTCGGTGGACCTGGTCGTCGGCACCGGGGTGAACGCGAAGGTCCGGGTCCGTCTCCGCAAGGCCTGACCGGCAGGCCGGTCGGAAGGTAGGTGCGGCTCGCCGCACTCGTCTTCCGACCGGTTGATCAGGCGAACGGGTCGATGACCTTGATCCCGTCAAACCGCCGGAAGCCGCGATCACGGGTGTAGATCGTCGAGACGCCGCTGCTGCGCATGAGTGCCACGATGGCGGCGTCCATCACGTCGTTTCCTCGGATTGGAGTCCCGATGCGGAGCGACCGGAAGGTCGGCCAGAAGGTCGTCGCGTCGCCGACGATCCGGACTGACGGAGCGGCGACGAACTGACTGATGACCGTCGATGCCTCGTCGATGGTCAGCGGGATCGGCATGATCCGTGGATGGGTAGAAATCCGGAGAAATCCCATCAGCACTGGCCACAGCGCAACGGACAACTCCGGACCTGCGACCATTCCTCTGACGATCCGTTGTGCGCGAGCATGCTCGGGCGCGTCGGCGTTGCATGCGTAGATCAGGACGTTGGCATCGATGGTGTACGACATCAGTCGCGTCGATCCAGCATGTCCCAGAGAGCCTCCTTGTCCTCGATGTCGATCAACGGAGTGCCCATCGACTTGACCGGCCAATGAAAGTCGACTGTTGGTTCAGCCATCTCGTCAGCCAGAGCCTTGCTCAGCAATTCGGACACCAGGGCTCCCAGAGTCTTTCCTTCACGTCGCTGCCGCTCCTTCAACGCTGACAGCACCAGCGGGTCGAGATCGATCGTGGTCCTCACGCATCTGATGCTACCGGGATTCGCATCAGATGTGGTCCCGTGACAGGCGACCTTCGTCCAGCGCATCCAGGATCTCCGACGGGCTGACCGGGCTGGTCGCCGTCAGCGGACGGACGTGCCTGATCAGGTGGTCAATCGTGAGGTCGCCGATCGCCTGCGTTTGCTGGATCGGCGGGTACCCCTGGCCTTCACCATCCGCCACATAGGCATTGTCGTCGCCGAGCCCCCGGACCTGCCGTCAGCTTTCAGGGGGCGAGTCGCGCAGCGAGCGCGCTCAGCGTCTCCGAACAGCCGGCGTCCACCCGGCCGGTGGCGAGCGGATCGCCGCGGGTGATGCCCCGGTTGACGATAACGATCGGCCAGCCCAGCCGCGCAGCGTGCCGGACGAACCGCAGCCCGGACATCACGGTCAGGGACGAGCCGGCGACCAGCAGCGCATCGCCCTGCGACATGGCGCCGTACGCCTGCTCGACCCGGGCCTTGGGCACGTTCTCGCCGAAGAACACCACGTCCGGCTTGAGAGGCCCGCCGCACACCAGGCAGCCCACCAGCGAGAAGTCCGACGTGTCTTCCAGTTCCACGTCTCCGTCGGGCGCGGTGCGGACGTCGGCATGATCGGCGAAGTCGGGGTTGGCCGCGTCGAGTCGGTGGTGCAGGTCCAGCCGCCCGGTCGCCTGGCCGCAGCGCAGGCATATCACTCGGTCGATCCGGCCGTGCAGGTCGATCACCGCGCGGCTGCCCGCGGCCCGGTGCAGTCCGTCCACGTTCTGGGTGATCAGTGTCCGCACGACCCCTGCGGACTCCAGCCGGGCCAGTGCACGGTGCGCGTCATTCGGGCGTGCGGTGCCCAGGCGCCGCCAGCCGATGTGGCTGCGCGCCCAGTAGCGTTGCTGCGCCGTCGGTCCGGAGACGAACTCGTCGTAGGTCATGGGGGAGCGCGGCGGCGAGTCCGGTCCGCGGTAGTCGGGGATGCCGGAATCGGTGGACACACCGGCACCGGTCAGCACGACGAGGCGGCGCCCGGCCAGCGCCGCCGCAGCCTCCGCGGCACAGATCAGCGGGGCGCTCGACGTCGGGTGTCGCGGGGTGTCGGGAATCCGAATGCCGGGATCTGCGGTGCGGGCGGCGATCACGCCGTTCAGGGTACGGATCCGGTCACCCCTCCTCGGCGATCTCCGGAACGCCGCGGTCCGCGGGCTTGGCGTCGCCGTCCGGAGCCCTGCGGTGCAGGGCGAGTCCGATCAGCGGGAACAGCAGCACCGACAGCATCCCGGCGCCGACGAGGGCGGATGCGGTACCGGCGGTCAGGTCTCCGGCGGTGACCCCGATGTTGGTCACCGCCACGACGATCGGCAGTCCGGTGGCTCCGAGCAGCAGCACCGCCGACCGGTCCGGCGTGGCCAGGCCGCGCGAGGTGAACAGCGTCGACGATCCCCGGACCACCACCAGCAGCAGCA
Source organism: uncultured Actinomycetes bacterium (assembly GCA_964476495.1). GTDB lineage: Bacteria > Actinomycetota > Actinomycetes > Mycobacteriales > Nakamurellaceae > Nakamurella. Next base: position 3,641 of record CAYZBB010000075.1, read on the forward strand.
GGAACACCGGCAGCAACAGCAGCGTCGACAGGTCCGACACCAGCGCGTCCAGATCGAAGGTCAGGCCCGTGTTGATGAAGAAGATCGGGACCAGGAAGCCGAAGCCCACCGCCTCGAGCTTGCCCTCGATCGACTCCAGATCGTGCGCGTCGGCGCCGGACAGCAGCAGCTTGGCGATCACGCCCGCCGCGAACGCGCCGATCAGCATGTCCAGGCCGAGCAGCACGCTCAGCGCCACCAGCATGAGCAACAGGAACAATACGAGCCGGACGGCGAACTGGCCGCTGGTGTGCAGGGTGGTCGTGATCAGCGAATGCAGGTGCGGGTACGGCCCGCGGCCGGCGAGGACGATCGCAGCGGCCGTGATCAGTACGAAGCCGAGCAGCACCACGGTGGCGACCCCGGCGGCACGTCCCGACAGGAACAGCGAGATGGCGATCAACGGCCCGAATTCGCCGACCGCGCCGATCGCGATCACCGCGGTGCCGAACGGCGTCCGCAGTTCGCCGGCGTCCCGCAGGATGGGCATCAGCGTGCCGAGAGCGGTGCTGGTCAGCGCCACGCCGATGAAGATCGCCGCGGCCGGACTCGGCGCCAGCAGCAGGGCGACGACCACCCCGAGCAGCATCGCAAACAGCCAGCCGACGATCGACCGGTTCAGCGGTCGACCGCGGATCCTGCCGAAGTCGATCTCGTTCCCGGCCAGGAAGAACAGCATGCACAGGCCCAGGTCCGACAGCTTGTCCGTGGTCTCGTTCGGGGTGACCAGGCCGAGCAGGGCGGGACCGAAGAGCATGCCGAGGAGAATCTCGAAGACCACCAGCGGGATCCGTATCAAGCGGCCGACGAGCGCCGCCAGGATCGGGGCCAGGACCGCCATCAACGGCAGCATGACCAGGGCCCACAACGACAGGTTGTCCACGGACGATCCCTCCCGCCGCGTCCCCGGCCGGTCCCGGGTCGGGTGCCGGAATCAGGCGGCGGGTCGCACGTGGATGCCGTGGGCGATGTCCGGCGCCAGTTCGGTGGTGACGGCTCCGTCGACGACGACCATGGCGTCCCCGCGCACCGCGAACTCCAACACCGCGCCGGGCACCACGCCGGCCCGGTGCAGGTGGTCCATCACCCGGGGCTGGTTCTGCACGATCTCGATGATGCGCCGCACCTCGTATCTGCCTCCCCGGCCGGCGGCGACGTCCGCACCGATGAGGTCACGGTGGGTCTCGGTGATCGGCGGGGACGACTCGCCCAGGTGATCGAGGCCCGGGATCGGGTTGCCGTACGGCGAGGTCCGCGGATGGCCGAGCAGGGTCACCAGGCGCTGCTCGACCTGCTCGCTCATCACGTGCTCCCAGCGGCAGGCCTCGACGTGCACGTCCTGCCAGTCCAGGCCGATGACGTCCAGGAGCAGCCGCTCCGCCAGGCGGTGCTTGCGCATGACCGCAACGGCCCGTTCCCGTCCCAGGTCGGTGAGTTCGAGGTGGCGGTCGTCGGAGACCACCAGCAATCCGTCGCGTTGCATCCGCGCCACGGTCTGGCTCACGGTCGGGCCGCTCTGGTTCAGCCGCTCGGCGATCCGGGCCCGCAGCGGAACGATTCCCTCTTCCTCCAACTCGAAGACGGTCCGCAGATACATCTCGGTGGTGTCGATCAGGTCGTTCACGCTCGGGGTCCCCTTCTTGGCGCTCGCGATCCTACTCGGATGAGGCCGATGGCACCGGGGCGCTCGACGGGTCGGGTGGGCGACCCCCGGCCGGCACCCGGCGGGCGCGCAACCCCTTTCCCATCCGGTCCTTCACAATAGTCGGCGATGACCGCACCGGCGCCACCGTTGATCAACACCGACGAGCTCGCATCCCGACTGGACGGGGGCCGGCGGCCGGTGTTGCTGGACGTGCGCTGGTCACTTGTCGGCAGCGACGAACCGGGTTTCCTCGCCGCGCACCTGCCCGGTGCCCGGTTCCTTGACCTGAATCGCGACCTGGCCGGCGCACCGGGGCCCGATGGCCGTCACCCGTTACCGGATCCGCTGAACCTGCAGGCGGCTCTGCGGTTGCTCGGGCTGTCCGACGACAGCGACGTCGTCGTCTACGACGGCGGGTCCGGACTGTCCGCCGCACGGGCGTGGTGGTTGCTGCGCTGGTCGGGGCTGACCGGTGTGCGGGTGCTCGACGGTGGCCTGCCGGCCTGGCTCGCCGACCCGACCCGGTCCGTCGAGCACGGCCCCGCGACGCCCGCCTTGCCCGGCACGCTCACCGTTCGGCCGGGTGCGATGCCCACGGTCGACGTCGACGGGGCGGCCGCGGCCGCCGATCACCCCGGCGCGAGGCTGATCGACGTCCGGGCGGCGGCAAGGTATCGAGGGGAGGTCGAGCCGCTGGACCCGGTGGCCGGTCATATCCCGGGCGCGGTCAACCTGCCGATCGCGGACCTGCTGCGGCCGGACGGCAGCTACCGGCCCGCCGCCGAGATCGCCGCCGTGCTGGACGGAACCGGGCTGAGCGCCGAGACGCAGCTGGTCGCCTCCTGCGGGTCCGGCGTGACCGCCTGCCAACTGGTGCTCGCGGTCGAACTCACCGACCGGCGGGCGGTGCTGTTTCCCGGCTCCTACTCGCAGTGGTGCGCACTGGGACGCCCGGTCGTCACCGGCGCAGAGTCCCGGTGAGCGGAGGCGGGTGCCGGACACGCCCGGTCCGGTCCGGTCGGTCGGGTTAGCCTGACCCGATGGCGGCGCCGCTGGTGGTCTGGGATCGACGGATGCTCGGGTACGACCTGGGAGGGGACCATCCGCTGCACCCGCTGCGCTGGGACCTGACCTGGGCGTTGGCCGGTGAACTGGGCGTCTTGGAGTCCTACGACGTGCTGGTGCCGAATCAGGCGGACGACGACACCCTCGGCTGGGTGCACACCCAGGGGTACATCGCGGCGGTGCGAGCCGCATCGAGTTCGGTGCCGATGTCGGTCGGCCACGGCCTGGGCACCGACGACAACCCGACCTTCCCTGGGATGCACGAGAATGCCGCACTGATCGCCGGCGGTTCGATCGATGCCGCCCGGGCCATCGCCTCCGGCGACGTCGACCGTGCGGTGAACTTCTGCGGCGGACTGCATCACGCGATGCCTGATCATGCCTCCGGCTTCTGCGTCTACAACGATGCGGCGCTCGGCATCAAGGCGATGCTGCGGGCGGGCATCGGTCGGGTGGCCTACGTCGACGTCGACGCGCACCACGGCGACGGGGTACAGGCTGCGTTCTACGACGATCCGCGCGTGCTCACCGTGTCCCTGCACGAGTCCCCACTGTCGCTGTTCCCGGGGACCGGCTGGCCGGCCGAACTCGGTGTCGGCAGCGCACAGGGCACCTCGGTCAACGTCGCGTTGCCGGCCGGCACGTCGGACGCGGCATGGTTGCGGGCGTTTCACGCGGTGGTTCCCGGGGTGATCCGGGCGTTCCGGCCCGACGTCCTGGTCACCCAACAGGGCGCGGACGCGCACCGCGAGGACCCGTTGGCGGACCTCATGCTGACCGTGGACGGGCAACGCACCACCTACCTGGCCCTGCGGGACCTGGCCAGGGAGGTCACCGGCGGACGTTGGCTCGCGCTCGGCGGGGGCGGCTACTCGCCGGTGCGTGTGGTGCCCCGCGCGTGGACGCATCTATTGGCCATCGTGGCCGACAAAGACCTGGATCCGGCCACCCCGATGCCCGAGGAATGGATCGCCCGGGCCGCCCGGGCCAGGCCGGATGTCCCGCTCCCGGTCGACATGTCGGACGGCGAGACCGGTCCGGTCGGGTACCGGCCCTGGGTCGGCCACCAGGAGGTGCCGGTGGACCGGGCCATCCTGCAGACCCGCGAGGCGGTCTACCCGCTGCACGGCCTGGACCCGCGTGATCCCCGTGACTGAGTCCACCGGCTACCCCCAGCAGTGGGAGGCGGACGTCGTGCTGGCGGACGGCGGGGTCGCCCACGTCCGGCCGGCCACCCATGCCGACGCCGACCAGATCCGCGCCATGCACGATCGAGTGTCGGCGAGATCGCTTTACCTGCGGTACTTCTCGGCCGTTAAGCACGTGTCCGACCAGCAGGTCGCAGTGTTCACCGAGGTCGACCACGACACCGCGATCGGCCTGGTGGTCGAACTCGGCGGGCAGATCATCGGGGCCGGCACCGCCCACCGCAACATCGTCACCGGCGACCCGGACTCTGCCGAGATCGCCTTTCTCGTCGAGGACTCGCAGCAGGGCCGTGGGCTGGGGTCGATCCTGCTGGAGCACCTGGCCGCGGCGGCCCAGGAGCGCGGGATCCGCCGGTTCACCGCGGAGGTGCTTGGAGAGAACACCCAGATGGTTCGGGTGTTCATCGACGCCGGCTACACCGTGCACCGGGAATACGACTCGGGCATCATCGACCTGGTCTTCGACATCGCGCCGACCGACAGGTCGCGGGCGGTCGTGTTGTCCAGGGAGCATCGGGCCGAGGCCCGGTCGATCGCCAGGCTGGTCGCACCCCGGTCCATCGCGGTGATCGGCGCCTCCACCGATCCCACCAAGATCGGCCACGCGGTGCTGGTCAATCTCCTGCGTGCGGACTTCGCCGGCCCGGTCTACCCGGTGAACCCCGATGCGGTGTCGGTGCGCGGAGTGCGTGCCTACCCGACCGTCAACGACATCCCGGATCCGGTGGATGTCGCGGTGGTCACGGTGCCCACGGCGACGGTGGCCGAGGTCGTCGAGTCCTGCCGCGTCAAAGGTGTACACGGCCTGGTGGTGATGACCGGCGGGTTCAGCGACGCGGGTCAGGACGGTGCCCAGGCGCAACGTCACATGGCGGCCGTGGTGCGCGGCGCCGGCATGCGGTTGCTCGGCCCGAACTGCCTGGGCATGATCAACACCGACCCGACGACCCAGTTGAACGCCTCGCTGGCCCCGGTGGTGCCGCCACCCGGCCGGATCGGCTTCTTCTGCCAGTCCGGCGCCCTCGGCGTGGCGATCCTGGCCGACGCCGCGAGCCGCGGGCTCGGACTGTCCACCTTCGTGTCCGCCGGCAACCGGGCCGACGTTTCCGGTAACGATCTGCTGCAGTACTGGCACGGCGACGACCGCACCGAGGTCGTCCTGCTGTACCTCGAGTCGTTCGGTAACCCGCGCAAGTTCGCCAGGCTGGCCAGGGTGCTCGCCCGCACCAAGCCGGTGATCGCGGTCAAGTCCGGCCGGCACGGGCTGACGGTGTCCCGGCTGGAAGCCACCTCCTCGGCCCTGTCCGAGGACGTGGTCGCCACCCTGTTCGAGCAGTCCGGCGTGATCCGCACCGCCGGGCTGACCACGGCCTTCGATGTGGCGCAGTTGCTGTCCACCCAGCCGGTGCCCAGGGGCAACCGCATCGGCATCGTCGGCAACTCGAGCGCTCTCGGGGTGCTGGCGGTCGACTTCTGTCTGGAGGAGGGGCTCGTCGTCGCCCCCGACTCGCCGGTCGATCTCGGTGTGCTGGTCGGACCCGACGAACTGGCCGCCGCGGTCCGCGAGATGGCTCACCGCGACGACATCGACGCACTGGTCATCGGCTGGGTGCCGCCGGTGGCCACCGAGGGACACGAGCATGCCGCGGCACTGCGCGACGTGTTGCGGGATTCGAGCGTCCCGGTCGTCACCACCTTCCTGGCGGGGGACGGGCTCACCGAACACCTGGCCGTGCTCGACGAACACGGCCACCCCGCCCGGGGGTCGGTGCCCTCCTACCGCACGCTGGAACGGGCCGTGGTCGCGCTGTCCTTCGCGGTGCGGTACGGAGCTTGGCTGCGCCGTCCGGTCGGTGCCGTCCCCGAGCTGCCGAGGATCGATCCGAAGCGGGCTCGTGCAGTGATCCAGGCCATGCGAGCTCCGGAGGAGCCGGTCCGGGCGATGACCGACGCCGAGCTGGTGACCCTGCTCGGCTGCTACGGCATCGTCATCGAGGACTTCCGGGCGGTCGCCTCGGCGGATGAGGCAGTGGCCGCGGCCGCCGAGATCGGTTATCCGGTCGCCCTCAAGTCGTTCGACGAGGCGCTGCGGCATCGGATCGACCAGGCCGGAATCCGGCTGGACCTGCAGAACCCCGAGCAGGTGCGGCACGGCTACGAAAGGCTGTTCGACATCGCAGGGCCATGGCAGTACGTGCAGCGCCACGTGCCGCGGGACAAGTCGGAGGTCCCCACGGTGTTCCGGATCACCGCCGACCCCTCCTTCGGGGCGTTGGTTTCCTTCGGGGTCGCCGGCCTGGCCACCGAGCTGCTGGAGGACCGCGCGTACCGAACGGTGCCGCTGACCGACGAGGCCGCCGTCGACCTGATCGACGCCCCCCGTGCGGCGCCGCTGTTGCACGGGTACCGGGGCGCCCGTGCCGTGCCCACGGAGCCGCTGGTCGACCTCGCGCTGCGGCTGTCCGCTCTGGCCGACGATCTCCCCGAGGTCGTCGAGCTCCAGCTGCAGCCGGTGCTGGCCGGCCCCGCGGGCATTGCGATCACCGGGGCGAGGGGTCGGATCGGGCCGCCGTCGGAGTTCGACGACTGGCGACGCCGCATGCGCTGAGCGGCGGGGACCGCAGACGACGAAGGACCGGGTCCGTTTGACACAGACCCGGTCCCTCCGGCGACGGCGCGCAGACCTCGCTGTCCGAGGCGCTCGCCGCTAGGTTGTCGTAACAGCCGCCCGGCATGGGAGCGCACCGCACAATCCGGTCGCGTCGCCCCCGAACCGCTTCAGGCCGTCCTCCACTCCCGATCGTGGCCCTACCGGCTCGCCCGAGTCAGCTGGCGTAGGAGCGCAGGACCTCGGAGCGGTCTCCGACCCGCAGCTTGGCCATCGAATCCCGTTCGATCTGCCGAACCCGTTCCCGCGAAATGCCGAAATGTCGACCGATCTCGTCCAGGGTGCGAGGCCGGCCGTCGTCCAGGCCGTAACGCAGCCGGACCACGGTCTGCTCCCGATCGTCCAGCGTCCGCAGCACCCGATTGATGTCGTCGTGCATGAATCCTGCGACCACGGCCGACTCCGCCGACGTCGACTCGCTGTCCTCGATGAAGTCGCCCAGCGGCGCTTCCTCGTCCGAGCCGACGGGCATGTCCAGGCTCACCGGGTCCCGGGCGTGGTCAAGCAGATCGGCGATCTTCTCCTCGGGAATGCCGGACTCGTGGGCAAGTTCGGCAAGCGTGGCGTCCCGACCCAGCTGCTGGTGCAGTTCCCGCTTCAACCGGGAGAGTTTGTTGACCTGCTCGACGAGGTGGACGGGCAGCCGGATCGTGCGGCCCTGGTCGGCCATACCGCGTGAGATCGCCTGCCGGATCCACCAGGTCGCGTAGGTGGAGAATTTGAAGCCCTTGGTGTAGTCGAACTTCTCGACCGCTCGGATCAGACCCAGGTTGCCCTCCTGGATCAGGTCGAGCAGTGGCATGCCGCGGCCGGTGTACCGCTTGGCCAGGGACACCACAAGGCGAAGATTGGCAACCAGCAGGTGGTTGCGGGCCCGTCCGCCGTCACGGACCACCATCTTCAGGTCCATCCGTCGCTGCGGGCTCAGGTCGGTGGCCGACTCGAGCATATGCTGCGCGAACACGCCGGCCTCGATGCGCTTGGCCAACTCCACCTCCTGCTCGGCGGTCAACAGCGCTGTCTTGCCGATGCCGTTCAGGTACACCCGAACCAGGTCCGCCGACGGACCCTGCGCGTCCAAGTCCTCCTCGCGGCTCACCGTACGGATGGTGGTGCCGGAGCGGTTCGCTTTATCGAGGTCGAAAGAAGGTGCGACCATGTGAAGCTCCCTTCATCACATTCGGGCGGGCCGTTTGCTGCACACCCGCTCACTATTCGAACGTCTGTCAGTCCCGATTTAGTTCCCTGAGCCGGACGAATCAATCCCCGGCCGGCGGGACGGGTCGACGTGTTCTTCCGTGTGAAGTACCCAATCCCGGCTCACTGTGATCTGCCGTGTGCCGACCATGGGAACTGCATGGGAACGTCGTCGGCGGAGCCGACGGCGTCGTGCGCGTGCATGGGTAGGACGTCCGGCGGCCGGTACCGTCACGCGAACGGAGCAATCGGGTGATACACCTCACAGCCAGCGGTGGGGGACGCCCGAATTGGCTCAGACCTCGAGGATCACTGTGAACGGGCCGTCGTTGACGCTGCTCACGTGCATCATCGCGCCGAACACGCCGGTCTGGACCTCCGCGCCACGCCGCCGCAGTTCCGCCACGACGTCATCGACGAGCGGCTCGGCCACGTCGCGCGGTGCCGCCAGGTCCCATGACGGCCGGCGACCCCTGTCGGTGCGCGCGTAGAGGGTGAACTGGCTGACCACGAGCAGTGGCGCGCCGGTGCTCGCGCAGGACAGGTCGCCCCTCAGGATTCGCAACTCGTGCAGCTTGGCCGCCATCGACCGTGCCGTGCCGGAATCGTCGGTGTGGGTGACGCCGACCAGGGCCAGCAGGCCGGGCCGTTCGATCCGCCCCACCACCTGCGGAGTTCCGTCGGTAACGACGGAGACGCTCGCGGACAGCACCCGCGTGGTCACGGCTCGCACGTTCCCGATCGTGTCAGGGTGCGGCACGATATGCAGATGGCTCGCGGGGACGGCTCGGGTTCGTTGCTCTCGATCGGCTCGGCCGGATCGATCCTGTCGATCGGCTCGGCCGGTTCCATCCTGTCGATCGGCTCGGCGGGATCGGTGCTGTCCATCGGGTCCGCCGGTTCGGTGCTGTCCATCGGATCGGCGACCAGTGCCGGGTCGGTGCTGTCCTTCGCGTCGATCGGTTCGCTGTGCTCCGCGCTGTCGATCCTGTCCGTACTCGCCCTTCGCGGCGCGCCGCGTCGCCGGCTCAGGGTTGCACGGGCACCAGCAACCCACGCATGACAGCGACCCGCACCGACGGCAGGATCGCCTCGGCCAGCGCGCTCGCCGGGACGCCGTGGGCCGAGGCGAGCAGGTCGATCAACACGCGCAGCGGGGCGGTTCCGGTGCACCCGGCCAGCAGGGCCTGACCCCATTCGTCCAGTTGCAGGGTCGCGCCCGGTCCGCCGTGGCGGCGGGCCATCCGGAACACCACATTCCAGCCCTCATGGCCGGGCAGCGCCCGCTGTTCGAGCATCACCTGGGACGCCAGCTCGAATCGGGTGGCCAGTAGGTCTGCGTCGCGGGTGGCTTCCACCCAGGCCCGGTTGCGCAGGAACGCGCTTACCTCGTCCCCGGTGATCTCCTCGCCGGTGATCTCGTCCAGGGTCACCGACGGCCGGTCCGCATCCGTGTGCCGTAGCGTGATCACGCCCATGCCGATGCCCTGCACCCGGTGCGTGGCGAAGTAGTCGAGCCATTCGACGGCTATTCGCCTGGCGGCGGTCCGGTCGCCGCCGGACCGGCCGTCCTCGCCGGCGTCGGCCAGCCACAGCCCGACGTATTCGGCGGGGTCGGCGATCTCGCGCTGGACGACCCAGGCGTCGCATCCGCTGCTGGCGACCCATCCCCCGACGCGGTCGCGCCAGTCCGCATCACCGACGACCAGCCAGTTGGCGAGGAACTGCGCGATGCCGCCGGGGTTCAGGTGCGAGCGGGCACCCGCGACGAGTGCCCGACCGATGCCGTCGCCGGGCAGCCCGGAATCGCGGTAGGTGAAGCGGGTCCGTCCGTCGCCGACGACGAATGGTGGATTGGACACGATCAGGTCGTATCGTTCGCCCACCACCGGGTCATACAGGGAACCGGCGCGCAGGTCCCATTCCTGGTGGTTGATGCGTGCGGTGGCGGCGGCCAGGGCCAACGCCCGGGTGTTGACATCGGTGGCGGTGACGGTGGCCGCGTGTCCGGACAGGTGCAGTGCCTGGATGCCGCATCCGGTGCCGAGATCGAGCGCATTGCCGACGGGATGGCGGACGACCGCGCGGGCGAGGGTGACCGATGCCGAACCGAGACCGAGCACGTGGTCGCGCCGAACGGGTCCGGGACGCACGTCCGAATCGAGGTCCGAAACGAGCAGGAACTCGGCGTCGTCGGTGGCGTGCGGACGGATGTCAAGGGCCGCCCGCAACCCGTCGCCGTCGCGTTCGAGGACACCCTGCGCCAGTGCGGTGGGGATCCCGGTCTCCGGGAGGGCGGCCAGAGCGGCCCGATCCTCGACGGTTGCGCCCAGCAGGAACAGCCGCACCAGGGTGGCCAGCGGGGATCCGTCGCGGGTGGCCCGCAGCGCCGCCGCGGGCTCCGCGCGGCCGAGGGCGCGGTGCGCGTCGGCCCCCAGCAGGTCCGGAACCCCGGAGGCGTCGAAGCCGGCGGCCCGCAGATCCACCCCGAGCCGGTCGACGACGTCCGGATCCGTCAGGGGTCGCGCGGTCGGGTCGGCGCCGTGTGCAGGAGAGTTCACCCGACCAGCTCACCATGCGCGGGTTCGGGGGTGGCGCCGGGAACCGATCGTGCCGACGAACCCGTCCCGGTCAGCCGAGCTGGCCGGCGAGCACGGCCCGGACCCGCCGGTCGTCCCGGGCCCGATAGCGCAGGGCGTAGCCGTGCCGGGTCCCGTCCGGCGCGTCCGGTGCGCGGATCATGTCGGCGTGAACGCCCTGGGCACGCACCGCCTGCAACAGGTCGAGGACGGCGTCGGGCTCGGCCAGTTCGATGCACACCGCGCTGCGGCGCCAGTGGATCTCGTCCACCACCCGGGCCAGCGCCATCCCGGCCACGGCCCCGGCCGCGGCCGCACCCACCAGCCGACCGATGCCGGTGCGCTCCGCCGTCGCCGCGATGACCAGTCCGGCGACCGCCCCGGGTGCGAGGACGGCGACCCAGCCTAGCGGGGACGGCCGGAAACCCCGGAAGCCCAATCTCGCCGGCACCGCCGGTCGGTCCGCGACCTGCACAGGCCGTTGGGTGCCTCGGGTCGGTGCCGAACGTGAGGCCATGCGCCCAGGGTAGGTCGCGGGCGGCGATCCGACCATGGGTGATCCGCCCGGCGACCTGCATGCACAATTTGGGCATGACGCGCAGAACGCTCCACCTGACCGGCAACGCCGAAGCGGATGCACTGCTGTCCGGCGATCCGAACGCGCTGCTGCTGGGCATGGTGCTTGACCAGCAGGTGCCGATGGAGAAGGCGTTCAGCGGACCGGCCGTGATCGCGCAGCGGATGGGCGGGCGGCTGGACGTGCGGATGATCGCGGACGCCGACCCGGATCAGTTCGCGGCACTGTGTGCCGAGCGGCCGGCCATCCACCGTTTCCCCGCCGCGATGGCCAAGCGCGTCCAGGCGACCTGCCGGGTGCTGACCGACGCCTATGACGGGGACGCGGCCAACGTATGGAACGGCGTCGGCGACGGTCGGGAACTGCTCGACCGGATCGCCGCGCTGCCCGGATTCGGTGCCGCCAAGGCGCCGATCTTCCTTGCCCTGCTGGGCAAGCAGTACGGCGTGCAACCGCAGGGTTGGCGGGCGGCCGCCGGCCCCTACGGCGAGGAGGGCAGCCATCGGTCGGTCGCGGACGTGGTCGACCAGCCGTCGCTGGAACTGGTGCGGGCGGCCAAGAAGGCGGCCAAGGCGGCGGCGAAGGCGGCGAGCGGCGGCTGACGCCGGCCGTCACCGCGCTCGCCGAGATGCCGCCCCGGACATGCCGGAACGGCCCACGCGGCGGTCTGGGGGGAGGCGTAGCGTAGGCGCTAGGCAGCCTTGCGGCTGGCTTGGCCCGCTGCGGTGGCGAGTTGTCCGGTCGCTACGGACGTCGCCCGGTCGATCTGGAAGCGGGGTGCGCACATGACGTTCGGATCGGAGTCGACGGGACGTCCGGTCGGCCCGGCAGCGGCGCACGGCGGCTCGTCCCAGCCGGCAGGTACCCGAGGGGCCCGCAAGGTGCAGGCCGCCCTGATCACCGAGGCGCAGCCGTCCTACGACGATCAGCTCAGGTCCAGGCGCACCCGTTACGCGATCATGATGGGGCTCCGGATTCCGTGCCTGATCCTTGCCGCCCTGCTCTACCAGACCCCATGGCTGGCCCTGACCGTCGCCGTCCTGTCCATCCCGCTGCCGTGGATGGCCGTGCTGGTGGCCAACGACCGACCCGCGCAGAAGCGCCGCCGGATGGCACCCGTCGCGGTCGATCCGGACCGGGCGCTGCTGCCTGGGACGCACGAGATCGTGGACGGTGGACCCACCGCCGACCAGCGCTGATCTGGCCGCGCGGCCACCGTTGCCCGGTCAGCGCGCGCCGCTGGTGCCCGTCGCCCGGGTGCCCGAACGCACCCCGCTGACCAGGGCGTTCTGCGGCGACGCCGCACGCAGCCAGGCGGCCAGGAAGCCGGCGTCGAACGCGTCGCCGGCTCCGGTGGAATCGCTGCCGGCTTCGTGGGTCCGCTCGACCGAAGCGTGGTGCTCCTCGGTCGTCGAATACCAGGACGCACCGTCCCGGCCGCGGGTCACCGCCAGGGCGCCGACCGCGTCCAGAGCCGGGATGACGCCGCCGAGCGCGGCGAGTTCGGCGTCGTTGGGCAGTAAGAGATCGACCCCACGCACCCACTCCAGGAATGTGCCGGCACCCACCGCCGTGAGTCCGGCCGCTGACTGCGGGTCGACGGAGGTGGTCCAGCCGCCACGTCCCGCCGCCGCCAGCGCGGCCAGCCCGGCGGCTCTCGACCCGTCGGAGAGCAGCACGTACCCGGACAGGTGCAGGTGACCGGGGAGCGGCGCGAGCACGATGTCCTCCGGCCGCAGCGCCGCGTTCGCGCCCCGGTCGGACACCATCGTCCGGCCGCCGTCGGGATCGACCAGGACGATCACCCGGCAGGTCGGATGGATCGGGTCGACCACGAACCGGCATGTCACGCCGCGTGCCTCGAGCTCTCCCCGGGCCGACCTGCCGGCCTCGTCGTCGCCGATCCGTGCGATCAGCGTGACATCGACCCCCAGCGCCGCCAGCCGTGCCGCGGTGTTCCCGCCGGCACCGCCGGGATGGCCGGTGATCCGGGCGGGCGTGTCGTCGCCGGGGGCGAGCGGCGAGCTGAGCAGGCAGCGGACGTCGAGGCCGACGTCGCCGACCACCGTGATCCGTGGCCGGCTCATCCCGCGGGGTCGCCGCGGTCGGCCAGCGCCACCGCGATCCTGGCCGCGAGTGCGGCGTTGGCCAGCACCAGGTCGACGTTGACCCGCAGGCTGGCGCCGGCGGTGGCCCGGTGGAAGTGCTCGAGCAGTCGAGGGGTGACGTCTTTGCCGGTGACCGACTCGGCGGCCAGCAGCGCCAGGCCCTGTTCCAGGGTCCGGTCGTGGAGGGCCGGATCCAACTGATTCTCGCGCGGCAGGGGGTTGGCCACCACGACACCGGCCTGATCCAGGCCGAGCCGGCGGCGCTCCCGCAGCACGGCGGCCGCCTGTTCCGGTTCGTCGATCCGCCAGGGCACCGCGAAACCCGAGTCGGACAGGTAGAAGCCGGGGAACCTGTCGGTTCGGTAGCCCAGCACCGGGACCGACAGCGTCTCCAGGTACTCCAGGGTGCCGCCGACGTCGAGGATCGACTTCACCCCGGCGCACACCACGACGATCGGTGTCCGGCCGAGTACCCGCAGGTCGGCGGACACGTCGAAGGTGCGGCCGGCCTCCCGGTGCACGCCGCCGAGGCCGCCGGTCGCGAAGACGGGGATGCCGGCGCGGTTGGCCAGCGCCGCCGTCGAAGCCACCGTGGTCGCGCCGTCCACGCCGAGGGCCAGCGCGACTGCGAGGTCGCGGACCGAGAGCTTGGCGATGTCGTCCGCAGCGCAGAGCCGATCGAGCGCCGCCGGCGACAGCCCGATCCGCACCACGCCGTCGAGCACGGCGATGGTGGCCGGGACGGCGCCGTGCGCGCGGACGGCCGATTCGATGTCGTCGGCGATCCGCCGGTTGGCGCCGCGTGGCAGGCCGTGCGCAAGGATGGTGGACTCGAGCGCCACCACGGGGCGGCCGTCGTGGACGGCTCGGGCGACTTCGTCGGTCATCCGCAGTGGCCCGGACAACCTCGACCTCCTTGTGCCGATGGGCAACGGGCGTGTTCGTCCCGGTGCCTGGCATCATGGCTGGTGCAGCCAGGCCACCGCGAATCGCGAGCGGCGCGAACGAACAGGAGCCACCATGTCGACGACCACCACCACCACGCTCGAGAAGCCGCTGGAGCGCACGACCGACAACGACGACACGCCGAAGATGTTCCACTACGTGCGCAAGTCGAAGATCGCGGAGTCGGCGGTGATGGGGAACTTCGTCGTCGCGCTGTGCGGGGAGACCTTCCCGGTGACCCGCTCCCCGAAGCCGAATTCCCCGGTATGCCCCGACTGCAAGAAGATCTACGAATCGATGAAGGTCTGAGCCGTCAGGGCGCCTGCTGCCGTCCGTCGGCCGGTGGGTCGGCGTCCGCGCGATCCTGCCCCGGGTCGTAACGCCGCCATTTGCGCAGTTCCCGCTTCGACGGTTTGGGCGGGTAATACTCGAGCATCGCGTTGTTGAACTGCGCGCCGATGATGACGGCCATCGACACGAAGTAGTAGAAGAGCAGGAACGTGATCGGGGTGGCCATGGCCCCGTACGTCAGCCCGTGTGAATAGACGTAGGACAGGTACAGCCGGAGCCCGAAGCTGGCCACGATGAACACCGCGGCGGCAAGGAATGCCCCCGGCACCCCGCGATACCAGGGGTGCTTGTGCTTGGGCGCGACCTTGTACAGCAACGTGAGCAGGAAGATCAGCCCGAGGGCCAGCGTCGGGTAGTAGGTGATGTTGACGATGTAGGCGACCTGGTCCCGCCAGGACTCCGGGAACAGCTTGGGCATGTAGTCCGGACCGATGGCCAGCAGCGGCAGCATGATGATGCCCGCCAGCAGCGCCACCAGGTACAGGCCGAGGGCGAAGAAGCGCTCCATCACCGGGTGCCGCACCTCGTGCTGTCCGTAGGCGATGGTGATCGACTCCACGAACGCGGACATCGCCGACGACCCCGCCCAGAGACTGATGACCAGACCGACCGAGACGACGTCGGCCTGCCCCTGGCTCAGGATCGTCTCGACCGTGTTGCCGACCAGATTGTCCGCGACCTCCTCGTTGAAGATCGCATTGAGGAAGATCCCGATCTGCTCGCGGATCTGATCGATCGTGCCGGGCGGGAAGTACCAGCCGACCACGTAGCCGACCAGACCGAGCAAGGCCAGCAGCAGCGGGGCGGTGGACAGGGCACACCAGAATGCCGCCTGCGAACTCATGCCGAACAGCGAGTCGCCCCATGCCTTGGACAGGGTGCGACCGATCACCTTGCGCCAACGGTGCCGCACCCGGGGCGGGGTCACCTGCACCACCGGTCCGGTGCCCTGCCGAAACCAGGGGATGGTCTGTGCCGAGTCGGCCGGAGAGGAAATCACCTGGGTCGGGTCCTCGGATGGCCGCGGCAGCACCACCGTCGCCTCCGCGGACGGATCGGCTCGATCGGACGCGGCGGGCGCCCCGGGACGCCTGGTTGTGGGCGGCCCGTCGGGGTCCCGCGGCGATGGGACTGCCGTGCTCACCTGACGAGCATGCCTTGAGCCGCCGCGATCGTGGTACCGCAACACCGCTTCCTGTCCGCGTCGCGGGCCACCGACACCAAATCGAGACAATCGACGTCCCGGGCGCGGCCCGCGTGCGGTCGTCACGACCGAGGACCCGGCCGCGTATCGGTCGCCGACGCGCCGACGACCTGGGACTGCTCCTGGTCGCCGGACGCCCGTGGTTCGGGACGGTAGGGTCGGTGGCCGGCGCGCGCGGCCGGAGCGCCACCGACTGCGCGGGATCCGTTGCTCGCCCGGTGGTTTCGGCCGCGTCGAAGATGGGCGGCGGCAGGAAGTCGAAGGGAGCGGGTTGAACGGGCTCGCGGTGGGGCGGCCGGCGCTGCGTCCGTGGCAGCGGGAGGCGCTGGATGCCTACCTGCACGCGCATGCGGCCGCCGGCCGTCGGGACTTCCTGGTGACCGCGACGCCAGGTGCCGGGAAGACGACGTTCGCCCTCGCGGTCGCCGACAGGCTCATGCGACGGCGGGTGATCGATCGAGTGGTCATCGTCTGTCCCACCGATCACCTGCGCACCCAATGGGCCGACGCCGCTGGTGCGTTCGGACTGGTGCTCGACCCGAAGATGTCCAACGCGCAGGGTCCGGTGCCGGCCGGTTCGCAGGGGTACGTGGCCACCTACGCCCAGGTCGCGGCACGGCCGGCGATCCATCGGGCGCGCAGCGGCAAGGTGCGGTCGCTGGTGGTGCTCGACGAGATCCACCATGCCGGCGACGGCCTGTCCTGGGGCGACGCCGTGGGGGAGGCCTTCGGCGAGGTGCATCGGCGGCTGTCCCTGACCGGCACTCCGTTCCGGACGAAGGCCGATGAACGGATTCCGTTCGTCGACTACGAGGTCGACGGGGAGTTGGTTCGGTCGGTCGCGGACTACACCTACGGCTACCGGCAGGCGTTGGCCGATCGGGTGGTGCGACCGGTGGTGTTCGCCGCCTACAGCGGGGTGTCGCGCTGGCGCAACAGCGCCGGTGAGGTGATCGCCTCGTCGTTGTCCGACGCCGGTACCAGGTCGGTGGAGACCGCCGCATGGCGGACTGCGCTCGATCCGGCCGGCGGCTGGGTCCCGCACGTCATCGCCGCGATGGACGAGCGGATCGGCCAGTTGCGTTCGTCCGGCATGGCCGATGCCGCCGGGCTGGTGCTGGCCAGCGACCAGGACGACGCCCGGGCATACGCCGACGTGGTGCGCCGGATCACCGGGCGCAGGCCGGCCCTGATCCTGTCCGACGACGCCGCGGCGTCCAGGCGCATCGAGAAGTTCCGCACCGGCGACGAGCGCATCGCGGTGTGCGTGCGAATGATCTCCGAGGGCGTCGACATCCCGCGCGCGGCCTGCCTGGCCTGGATGACCTCCTATCGGACACCGTTGTTCTTCGCGCAGGCCGTCGGCCGCGTCGTGCGGGCCCGCGACGCCCGGGAGGCGGCGACGGTCTTCCTGCCGGCCGTCCGCCCACTCCTTGCCCTCGCGGCCGAGATCGAGCAGGACCGCAACTACGTGATGGCGCCACCACCGCCGGTCGAGGACGATCTTGACGCCCTCGCCGATCCGCTGCCGCGGGAACCCGCCGAGCCCGGGACCAGGTCGATCGAGGTGCTGGACTCGGAGGCGCAGTTCGCCCACGTGCTGCACTCGGGTCGGGCGGTGGTTTCCGCCGGCCCGGATCCGGGCGACTCGTCCCAGGACGAGGGCGGCTCGGTGCGCAGCATCAGCGACGACGACCTGGCCTACCTGGGGCTGCCTGGCCTGCTGAGCCCGGAGCAGACGGCCGCGTTGCTGGCGACCAGGGACTCCGACCTGCGGCGGCGGGTGCGATCGATGCCGCGGGATCCGCAGGCCCCCGAATCGGATCGGGAGGATCGAGCGCCGGTCCAGGGGTGGCGGGCCGCTG
Organism: uncultured Actinomycetes bacterium; assembly: GCA_964476495.1. GTDB lineage: Bacteria > Actinomycetota > Actinomycetes > Mycobacteriales > Nakamurellaceae > Nakamurella. The sequence continues at coordinate 21,092 of CAYZBB010000075.1, forward strand.
CCGACCTGCGTCGCGAGGTCAACCAGCTGGTCGCCCGCGTGGCGGCGCGCACCGGACGACCGCACGCGAGCGTGCACTCACAGGTGCGACGTGCCGTCCCGGGGCCGGCGTCGGCGGCCGCGGATCCCGAAGTGCTCAGCGCCCGCCGCGATCATCTGCTGGGTCTGCTCTGATCCGCCTTGATCCGACCGGTGCTGATCTCCCGACGGGGCGGGGGCATGGACGAACGGCGGCCGCCGGCATCAGCCGGTGGACAGCGCCCGCCACGAGCCCGCGACGCCGAGCAAACCCGATGCCAGGAACAGGTACCACCCGAGCTTCGCCTGCCCGAAAAGGCCGAATATGCCCACGTCGAAGATCATTCTGGCGTGGACCGCCACCCACAGCGCACCGGCCAGCGACAGCAGCGAGATCAACAACGCGGCACCCCCGAGCGGCCGGTGGTTGATCGGGGCCATCATCGCCAGCCCGAGCACGATCAGGGCGCCACCGCCGACCCCGACACCGAGGACGGCCAGGGTGGCCCAGCTCAGCTCGGTGGAAGGGGCGGGAAGCGCACGCAGGAGGCGGTACACCTGCCATCCGGTCGGGGAATCCACCCCGGGGGGGACGGCAGATCCGACGGCGGTGACGATGCGCCATGGCAAAAGGAGTTGCCACACACCCATCGCGCCGGCCGCGAGCAACAGCAGGGCGGCCACCGCGTCCGCCCTGGGCGGTCGGACCGGCGACGGGACATCGGCCACACCGGGCGGCAGCGCTCTGCCCAGCTGTGCCATGCGCCCGCCTCCCGATCGGTGCCCGCATCATGGCGCAGGCACCTGCCGTCGCGGAAGCCGGCAGATGTGCCCGGGCCGGTCGACGACCGTCAGTGCTCGTCGCGTGAGCGGTGGATCACCGCAGCCAGCTGCTCGAGCCGGGCGCTGTGCTCCTTGGCGTGATGGTTGCAGAAGAGCAGCTCGCCACCGGTGGACAGGACGGCACGCACCCGTGCGGCGGCACCGCAACGATCGCAACGGTCGGCGGCGGTGAGTGCAGCTGGACTGGCAAGAGTGTCGGTCATTGTCGTCCTCCCATCGGCTACCACCGCGGTGGCAGTTCGTCACCGTTCACGTCCGACTTCGCGTTCACGGGTGTTGGTGCGTGGCGCTGTCCTTCCCATCGAGACGAGACATCGCTGTCTCCGCGTCCTGGGACATCGGAGTCGCCACGTGGGTCGTTCGATACCGACACCGGTCCCGGACTGCCCGTCGTGTGACGCCGACACGCTCATCGTGCCATCCCCCGGCCTCCGCACAGCGGGAATTCGCCCGTGGCGTACAACACCGCGGGACCCGGCGTCCTACGGTTGCCGGAGGACGGGCAACTGTCGGTGACGGGCGTCACGCTGAGGTCGGGACCTTGGTCCTTGATCATCAGCGGTGGGGACCAGCAGGCTCTGACAGTCGCCCGGACTAGCGTTGCGCCGCCGCCGTACGCATTCGTCAGGAGGAACAGTCGTGGATCCCTTGAGTCTTGCCCGCTGGCAGTTCGGGGTCACCACCGTCTACCACTTCCTGTTCGTGCCCATCACGATCGGCATGGCCTTCCTCATCGCGATCACCGAGACGGCATGGGTACGCACCCGCAAGTCGGTCTACCTGCGGGCCACCAAGTTCTGGGGCAAGATCTTCCTGATCAATTTCGCCATCGGCGTGGTCACCGGCATCGTGCAGGAGTTCCAGTTCGGGATGAACTGGTCCAACTACTCCCGGTTCGTCGGCGACGTGTTCGGTGCGCCGCTGGCCCTCGAGGCGTTGCTGGCGTTCTTCCTGGAGTCCTCGTTCCTCGGGCTGTGGATCTTCGGCTGGGACAAGCTCTCGCCGCGGGTGCACTGCGCGTGCATCTGGCTGGTGTCCATCGGGACCATGCTCTCCGCGTTCTTCATCCTGGCGGCGAACTCCTTCATGCAGCATCCGGTCGGGGTCACCGTGGATCCCGTCCGCGACCGCGCCGAGATGAACGACTTCCTGGCGGTCCTCACGCAGCCGCTGAACGTGTGGGCGTACTCCCACGTGCTCACCGCGGCCATCATGACCGGCGCGGCGATGTTCACCGGCGTCTCCTCGTACTTCATGCTCAAGCGCCGCGATCTGGATGTCTTCCGGCCGCAGTTGCGGTTCGGGCTCTACGCGCTGCTGATCGGCTCCCTGTCGGTGATCGTCACCGGCGACCTGCTCGGCAAGGTGATGACCGAGGCGCAGCCGATGAAGATGGCGGCGGCCGAGGCTTTGTGGGACGGCAAGGAATACGCGTCGTTCTCGCTCTTCACGATCGGCTCCCTTGACGGCTCGGAGGAGGTCTTCTCCATCCGGATACCCGGTGTCGTCTCCTTCATGGCGACCGAGAGCTTCTCCGGCTTCGTCGAGGGCATCAACGACGTCCAGGAGGCATCGGTCGAGAAGTGGGGTCCCGGCGACTACAAGCCCAACATCCCGGTGACCTACTGGATGTTCCGCCTGATGATGGGCGCCGGCATGATTCTGTTCCTGGTGTCGGTCGTCGGGCTGTGGCTGACAAGAAAGGGTCGGATACCCAAGAGCAAGTGGGTGTGGCGAGCTGCGATGCTGTCCATCGCCGCGGCCGCCGTCGGGAACTCGGCCGGATGGATCTTCACCGAGATGGGTCGCCAGCCCTGGACGGTCGTCGGGCTCTACAAGACCGAGGAGTCGGTCTCCCCGGCGGTCAGCGGTACCGCGGTGCTCACGTCGCTGATCGTGTACACGGTGCTGTACGGCATCCTCGCCTTCATCGAGATCGGTCTGTTCGTCAAGTGGGTGAAGATCGGCCCGGTGAGCGAGGAGGAGGCGCTGGCCTCGATCCGCCGCGGCAAACCCAAGGGCGGCGGGTTCGGCGGCGATTCCACCTCTTCGACGGACGAGGAGGAGGAGGAAGAGCAGCCGCTCACATTCGCCTATTGAGCGTCCCATCCCCGGCATCCGCTGTCCCGACCCGTGTGCCTGTCCTTAGGAGCGGCCAACCGTGTTCCTGAACAACCTGTGGTTCTTCCTCATCGCGATCCTGTGGATCGGGTACTTCGTGCTGGAGGGCTTCGACTTCGGGGTCGGCGCTTTGTTGCGGCTGGTCGGCCGGGGCGAGAAGGGGCGTCGGGTCCTCATCAACACGATCGGGCCAGTGTGGGATGCCAACGAGGTGTGGCTGCTGGCCGCCGGCGGCGCGATGTTCGCGGCGTTCCCGGAGTGGTACGCGTCCATGTTCTCCGGCTTCTATCTGGCCCTGCTGCTGATCCTGGTGCTGCTGATCGTGCGTGGCGTGGCCTTCGAGTACCGGGGCAAGGGTCATTCGGACGTGTGGCGGGCCCGCTGGGACATCTCGATCCTGATCACGTCGTGGGGGCTGTCGCTGCTGTGGGGCGTCGCCTTCGGCAACGTCGTGCACGGGGTGCCGCTGGACGCAGACCACGAGTACGTGGGGAACTTCTTCGACCTGCTCAACCCGTTCGCGCTCCTGGTCGGGGTGACGATGCTGCTGCTGTTCCTCACCCACGGTGCGATCTACCTGGGCCTGAAGACCACCAAGGAGGTGCGGGAGCGGGCACAGACGTTTGCCGTCCGGCTCGGACCGGTGGCGCTGGCCGTCATGGCGATCTCGGTGATCTGGCAGCAGTTCCTTCGGGGGAACGCTGCTTCGATCGCGCTCGGCATCATCGCGGTGGTTGCGATGGCGGTCGCCGTCGTCTTCACCCGGGCCGATCGCGACGGCTGGGCGTTCGGGTTCTCGGCCCTGTCCACTGCCGCGCTGACCGGCGGATGGTTCGCCTCGATCTACCCGGACGTCCTCCCGTCGACGATCGACCCCGCGTACTCACTGAACATCGAGAACGCGGCCTCGACGGCGTACACGCTGACCCTGATGAGCTGGGCGGCCCTGGTCTTCGTTCCGTTCATCCTGGCCTACCAGGCGTGGAGCTACTGGGTCTTCCGAAAGCGCATCTCGACGAAACAGATCCCGGAGTCTCCCACCTCGGTGGCACACCACTGAGCGTGAGCCGCCGTGCTGACGTCCTGTCGGACGACTCTGTTTGACTAGTGCCGTGAGACCGTTGGACCCGCGGCTGACGCGGTATGCGACCGGCGTGCGCCGGCTACTCATTGTGTCGGTCACCCTGGGCGTGGCGTCGGCCGTCGTGGTCGTGATTCAGGCGGTGCTGCTGGCCGGCATCCTCGCCGATGTGATCATCGGCGGATCCGGTCTGGACGACGTGTCGGGGCGGCTGGTCGCGGTCGCGGTGGTGATCGTGGTCAGGGCCGCCCTTGCCTGGGCGGCGGAGGAGGTCGCGGGCCGCAACGCCTCGTCCGTCACCGCCGGGCTCCGCCGGGACCTGCTCCGGCATGCCGCCGTGCTCGGCCCGCGCTGGCGTTCGGGTGAACACGGCGGCCGGCTGGCGGTCCTGGCGACCACGGGGGTCGAGTCGCTGCACACCTATCTGGCCCGGTACCTGCCCCAGCTGGTGCTGTCGGTGGTGGTGCCGGTGATCATGCTCGTCTACGTGTTCAGCACGGACCTGACCAGCGGGATCATCGTGCTGGTCACCCTTCCGCTGATCCCGCTGTTCATGGCCTTCGTCGGGTGGTACACCGACCGGCAGACCCGGGCGAAGTTCGCCAGCCTGTCCCGGCTGGCGGCACACTTCACCGACGTGGTGGCCGGGCTGCCGACCCTGAAGGTCTTCGGCCGGGCCAAGGCCCAGGCGCAGGCGGTTCGGCGGGTGACCGAGGACTACCGGCGCTCGTCGATGTCGACGCTTCGGGTGGCCTTCCTGTCCTCGATGGTGTTGGAGCTGCTGGCGTCGTTGTCGGTGGCCCTGGTCGCGGTCGCGATCGGGCTGCGCCTGGTCAACGGCGGGCTGAGTCTCGAGGTCGGTCTGGCCGTCCTGATCCTGGCCCCGGAGGCGTACCTGCCGCTGCGCCAGCTGGGCGCGCAGTTCCACGCCGCGGCGGACGGGGTCGAGGCGGCAGGCCGAGCCCTGGACATACTGGAAACGCCGGCCCCGACCCCGGGCGCTCGGAGCGACCTCGTTGCGCCGTTCGGCATTCGGCTGGACGCCGCGGCGGTCGGCGGTCCCGAGGACCGGGGCGCCGTCGGGCCTCTCACGTTGAGCGTGCCGGCCGGGCGGACGACGGTCGTCACGGGGGACAGCGGGGCGGGCAAGACAACGTCGCTGCAACTCATCGCGGGTGCCCTCCGACCGGACGCCGGCTCGGTCGTCGTCATCGACCGGGACTCTCGGGAAGCGACCGTCGATGAGCTGGATCCGGCGTGGTGGCGGGCCCGGCTCGGCTGGGCGGGCCAGGCCGCTGCGCTGCAGGCAGGCACGATCCGGCAGAACCTGGCCCAGGGCAACGACGACGTCGACGACGCGACGCTGCGTGATGCGTTGGCGGCGGTCGACGCGGCCGGATTCGTCGACCGGCTCACCGGTGGCCTCGACCACCGGTTGGGCGACGGCGGATCGGGACTGTCGCACGGGCAACGGCAGCGGCTCACCTTGGCTCGGGCGCTCGCCAGACCGGCCGACGTGCTGCTGCTGGACGAGCCCACCGCCGCACTCGACGAGGCGACGGAACAGCGGGTGCTGGACGGTATCCGCCGACTGACCCGGGGACGCACCGTCGTTCTGGTCACCCATCGTCCGGCGCCGATCGCGCTGGCCGACCACGTGATCCGATTGACGCCGACCGACCGGGACGCCGACTCGGCGCCGCCCGATCCGGCGCTGGCCACCACGGCGGTGAATCCGTGGTGACGGGAACCGGGCCGCCTACGGCCGAGGTGGCGCCGCCGACCCGGGGCGCCGGCGTAGGCCAACCCACCCCAACCACGCATCCGGTCGTCAGGCTCTGGTCCCAGTCCCGCGGGGTTCGGCTGCGGCTGATCGGGGCCGCTCTGGTCGGCGCGCTCGCCTCGGGCTGCGCGGTCGGTCTGATGGCGACCTCGGCATGGCTGATCGCCCGGGCGGCGCAGCAACCGCCGGTGTTGTACCTGATGGTGGCCATCGTGTCCGTCAGGACGTTCGGGATCGGTCGTGGTGTGCTGCGCTACGTCGAGCGGCTGATCTCGCACGACGCAGCGTTCCGCGTGCTCGGCGGGATCCGGGAGCGCTTCGTCGCGCACCTGGCGGTGATCGCGCCCGCCGCGCTGCCCCTGTGGCGCCGCGGTGACCTCCTCGCACGCACGGTCGACGACGTCGACGATGCCGGCGACGCATTCCTGCGTGGCCTCCTGCCGCTGGCCGGCGCGGCCCTCGTCGGTGCGGGCACGATCGTGCTGGCCATGCTGATCCTCCCGGCCGCCGGGATCGCCCTGCTGGTGGCGCTGGTGGTGGCCTGCATGCTGGTCCCGGTGCTGGTGGCGCGGCGCTCCGCGCGGATCGAGGAGAGGGCGGTCCGCTATCGCGCGGAACGGACCCGGCTGGTCACCGAGATGCTCGACGAGCTTCCGGAGCTGACGGTGTCCGACGGACTGGCCGGCCGGCTCGCGGACCTCGACAGAGTCGAGGCCCAGAACTTGAAGGTCGCGGCGGGCACGGCCCGCACGGCCGGCATCGCCGCCGGGGTGGCCGTGCTGGCCATGGGTGCCGCCGTGTGGTTGGCGGCCTATGCCGGCGTGCCGGCCGTCGCGACCGGGGACCTGAATCCGGTACTGCTGGCCGTGGTGGTGCTCACGCCGCTCGCGTTGACCGACACCGTGCAGGCGGTTGGCGTGGCCGGCGCCGCGGTACATCGGGCGTCGGCGGCGCTGCGCCGGCTCTTCCAGGTGATGGACACCCCTCCGGTGACCGCCGCACCACCCGCGCATCCACGCCCCTTGCCGGACTCACCGGACGGGCCCGTGATCGCCCTGCACGGTGTGTCCGCCCGCTGGCCCGGCGCCGACCGCGACGCGCTCACCGATCTGGACCTGGAACTACGGCCGGGTGCCCGCCTGGCCGTGCTCGGCGAGTCCGGTTCGGGCAAGTCGACGCTGCTCGCCGTGCTGCTGGGGTTCCTCACACCGACCTCCGGGCGCATCACCGTCGACGGCGTCGACGTCGACGAGCTGGATCCGGATCGCGTGCGTTCGCTGTTCTCCTGGAGTGACCAGCGGGTCCATCTGTTCGACTCGACCTTGGTGGAGAACATAAGGCTGGCTCGACCCGACGCGGACGACGCTGATGTGGAGGCGGCGCTGCGCGAGGCGGGCGCCGGGGGGTGGTTGGACGGCCTGCCGCTCGGTCTGAACACCGGTGTCGGCGAGCACGGCCGGGCGGTGTCCGGTGGGGAACGCCAGCGGGTGGCACTGGCACGCGCGATCCTCGCCGACCGACCGGTGCTGTTGGCCGACGAGCCCGCCGCGCACCTCGATCCCACCACCGCCGACGCGGTGACGGCCCGCATCATGCTGCCCGACCCGCGCAGGTGCGTGGTTCTGGTGACCCATCGACCGCAGGACGTGGCGCTGGCCGACCAGGTCGTGCGGCTGGTCGATGGTCGCCGGGTCGACTGACCCGACCGCGTCGGAAGGGGATCGCCGGGCGGGCGCGTGCGCGCGAGAATGGTCGGGCAACCGACGAACGGAGAGCGCCATGGCTGCCAGGGGTGAGCTCGAGCGGGCCGTGGTCGATGTGCTCTGGGACGCCGGCCGGCCGATGACCGCGAGGGCGGTCGTCGAGAGCCTGCCGGGCCGGGAACTCGCCGTCACCACGGTGCTGACCGTGCTGTCCCGGCTGGAGGCCAAGGGTCTGGTCCGACGTTCGCGGGACGGTCGGGCGCATTCCTACGAGGCGACCGCCGGACGCGAGGAACACCTGGCCGCGCTCATGCGTCAGGCGCTCGACGGGGCGGCCGATCGTGATGCCGCGCTGACCAGGTTCGTCGGCGGTATCTCCGAGCAGGATCAGGACGCCCTGCGGCGGGCGCTCGACGGCCCGCACCGGTGAGCCCGGAGGTGTCCGCGGTGGCGTCCCCGGTCGGCGCCGACCGACTGCCCATCGTCATCGGAGTCGCGCTGGTGGCAGTCGGAATCGTGCTGGCCGCGCCGGTGAGCATCGCCCTGGCCCGTGCCCGCTGGACACACCGGGCTCCCGGATGGTGCCTGCTGCTGTGGCAGGCGGTGTGCCTGGCGGCCGGTTTCTCGGTGGTCGCCGGCCTGGGACTGCTCGCCCTCGATCCATCCGGCAGCACCCTGCTCGACGCGGCCGCGGCGTGGTTGGTCTCGTTGCTCCACGGCAGTCCCGCCGTGACCTGGTGGCGGGTGCTCTGCGGGATCGCTGCCGTGGCCGTCACCGCGGTGCTGCTGGTGACCCTCACCCGTACGGCCTGGCGGACGATGTCCCGGCGCCGGCTGCACCGGGAGATGCTCGACCTGTTGAGTCGACCCTCCCTGGTGCCGATCGGTCACGGCTGTCAGGTCCGGGTCATGGACCATCACAGTGCGGTGGCCTACACGCTGCCCGGTTTGCATTCCCGGCTCGTCGTGTCGACCGGCATGCTCGACCTGCTCACCCCGGCCGAGTTGGCAGCGGTGGTCGAGCACGAGCGGGCCCATCTACGGGCCCGGCACGACATCCTGATCATGCCGTTCCAGTCCTGGGTCGACGCGTTCGGCCGGGTACGTGGCGTTCGTGAGGCCGGCCGGTCGGTCGCGGAACTCACCGAGATGCTGGCCGACGACGTGGCGGCCGCGCGGTCGTCACGTGGTGCCCTCGCCTCGGCCCTGACCCGGGTGGCGCTCGAAGGCGGCTGCGCGCCCGCCGACGGTCAGTGGTCGACGCACGGTGCCGGTACGCACATCACCGACCGGGTCCGCCGACTCCGGCACCCGCAGGCGTTGCCCCGGACCGCCCGGACGGCGATCGTGGCGGCGGCGGTCGTGCTGTTGGCCATTCCCGCGACGGTGCTGACCCTCACCTGGTGACCGGTTCCGGGTCCTACTCCAGGTAGTCGCGCAGGACCTGGGAGCGGGAGGGGTGGCGCAGCTTGGACATGGTCTTGGATTCGATCTGCCGGATCCGCTCGCGGGTGACTCCGTAGACCTGGCCGATCTCGTCCAGGGTGCGCGGTTGCCCGTCGGTGAGGCCGAAACGGAGCCGGACGACGCCGGCCTCACGCTCGGACAGGGTCTGCAGCACGGCCTGCAGCTGGTCCTGCAAAAGAGTGAAGGACACC
>CAYZBB010000076.1:0-29915 GCA_964476495.1 uncultured Actinomycetes bacterium
CGTCGGTCAAGCTCCCCGAGATGGGCGAGTCGGTCACCGAGGGCACCGTCACCCGGTGGCTCAAGGCGGTCGGCGACGAGGTCGCCGTGGACGAGCCGCTGGTGGAGGTGTCCACCGACAAGGTCGATACCGAGGTTCCGTCCCCGGTGGCCGGAACGCTGCTGGAGATCAGCGTCGGCGAGGACGAGACCATCGAGGTCGGTGGCCAGCTCGGGATCATCGGTGACGCGTCGGCGGCGCCCGAGCCGGCTCCGGCGCCCGAGGCCGCACCGGTCGCCGCCGCATCCCCGCCTCCGGCCGCACCAGCCGCCCCGGCAGCACCCGCTGCCCCGGCAGCGCCGGCGGCGCCCGCCGCGCCCCAGCCCGCGGCCTCGGCGTTGCCTCCGGCCCGCATTCCCGAGGGCACCTATGTCACCCCGGTGATCCGCAAACTCGCCGCCGACAGCGGGGTCGACCTGGCGACCCTGAAGGGCACCGGTGTCGGCGGCAGGATCCGCCGCGAGGACGTGGTCGCGGCCGCCGAGGCGGCAAAGGCGGCCGCCGCCGCGGCCGCAGCTGCATCTCCTCCCGCAGCGACCGCCGCGCCGGCCCCCAGCGCCGCGCCGAAGCCGGCTGCCGCGGCCAGCGCGCTCGTCGGCACCACGGTGAAGCTGCCGCGGATCCGCCAGTCGATCGCCAGGAACATGAAGTTCGGGCTGGAGACCGCGGCCCAGCTGACCACCGTTTTCGAAGTCGACTGCACCCGGATCGCAGCGTTGCGGGCCAAGGCGAAGAGTGCGTTCGCCGCACGAGAGGGCGTCAACCTGTCCTTCCTGCCGTTCTTCGTCAAGGCGGCCCTGGAGGCTGCCAAGGCCTACCCGGTGATCAACTCCTCGCTGTCGGAGGATCTGAAGGAGATCACCTATCACGGCAACGTCAACCTCGGCATCGCGGTCGACACCCCGCGCGGGCTGATCGTGCCGGTGATCAAGGGTGCGGACGACCTGAACATCGCCGGCCTCGCCCGCAAGATCGCGGACCTGGCCGCCCGCACCCGGGACAACAAGGTCGGTCCCGACGAGCTGTCCGGCGGCACGTTCACCATCACCAACACCGGCTCGGTGGGCGCCCTGTTCGACACACCGATCTTCGTGCCGCCGCAGTCGGCGATCCTGGGGACCGGCGCGATCGTCAAGCGGCCGGTGGTGGCCAAGGACGCCGACGGTAACGAGGTCATCGCCATCCGGTCCATGTGCTACCTGGCGCTGTCCTACGACCACCGCAACATCGACGGTGCCGACGCCTCCCGGTTCCTGTCCGCGGTCAAGCAGCGGATCGAGGCCGGCGAATTCGAGGGCGACCTGGGCCTGTAACGTGCGGACGCGGTCGGTCCGCCTCCGGCGGGCCGCCCGTGGCCGTGCGCCCATGCGGCCACCGCAGCTCCGGCTCGACGACGCGGGAGGTTCGCAGATGAGGTCGGCATCGTGAAGGTTGTCGCCGCGGGGGTGAGCGGGTTTCTTGGCACCCGCCTGACGAGAGCGTTGACCGGCGCCGGACACCGGGTGACCCGGCTCGTTCGCTCCGAGCCGACCGGCCCCGACGAGAGCCAATGGAATCCGCACTCCGGCAACCTCGACAGCAGCGTGTTCGACGGCGCCGACGCGGTGGTCAACCTGTGCGGCCCGCTGCCCGGATTCCACCGGTGGAACGACGAGTACAAGCACCGGATGCTGACCTCTCGGGTGAACCCGACCAGGGTGCTGAGCGCCGAGTGCGCCCGGTTGGGCATCCCGGTGCTGCTGAACGCCTCTGCCGTCGGGTACTACGGCTCCCGCGGTTCGGAGATCATCACCGAGGTGTCCGGTCCGGGCGACACCTTCCTGGCCGACCTGTGCGTGCGATGGGAGGCGGCCACCGCCGAGGCCCGCGAGGCCGACGTGCGGGTGGTCAACCTGCGGACCGGACTCGTCCTGGGCAGGGAGGGTGACCTACTGAAGATCACCTCGACGCTGACCCGACTCTGCGCCGGCGGCCGGCTGGGGTCCGGTCAGCAGTACTGGCCATGGATCTCGGTGACCGACCACATCGCGGCGATGCAGTTCCTGCTCACCCATCAGGTCGAGGGCCCCGTCAACCTCACCGGCCCCTATCCGGTCACCAACGAGGAGTTCACCGAAGAGCTGGGCCGGGCGCTGGGCCGGCCCACACCGTGGATCGTGCCGGAATTCGCCATCCGCGCCGTGCTGGGTGACTTCACCGACGAGCTGGTCGACGGCCGCCGCGCCGTCCCCGCGGTGCTCTACGAGGCCGGGTTCGATTTCAAGCACCGGACGCTGCGGGAGGCGTTGGCCGCCGAACTGAACTGACCGGACCGCCGGGAACGGGTGCCGCGGCCCGCGTGCCCGGGGTGAGGCCAAGGTTGCTCACCGATTGTGTGTCGAGCTCACGCTGCACCATGAGCACGACGAACGACCGACGAGCAGCGTGCGCCGTCCATGCGGTATCAGATTGGTATCATGGCGTCGTGGCGATGACCCTCCGGCTCGACGAGAAGACGACGAGCGCCCTCCGCGAACAGGCCCAGGCCGACGGTCGGTCCATCCACCAGACCGTGCTCATTGCTATTGATGAGTACTTGGCGCGGCACCGGCGCAGCCAGCACATCGACGCATTGGCGCGGGAGGCCGCCTCGGACTACCCCGAGGTACTCCGGCGCCTCGGCGAATGACCCGCTTCCTGACTGCAGAGGACGTCGTCGCCATCGCGCGGTTCGCGGTCGGTGGTGAGCCCGGGGTTCGAGACCCGGGTCTTCTCGACTCGGCCTGCCACCGGCCCTCCAGCACGGTGTTCGGCGAGGACGCCTATCCGACACTCACCCTCAAGGCAGCCGCGCTCTTGCATTCACTGACGGCCAACCATCCCTTTGTGGACGGCAACAAGAGGACTGCCTGGCTGGCCACGGTGGTCTTCCTCCGGGACAACGGTGCGACCGTCACCGCACCCGACGCCTACGACGGCGAGGTCACGGATCTCGTTCTGGCCATTGCCGCAGGCGAGCTGCGCGACGTCAACGCCATTGCCGAGCGCCTCACCGGGATGATGCGCGAGCCACCGAGTTGAACACCCCTCAGTGCTCGTACGGATCGTCCGGCTGATCGATCGTCTCGATCGAACTGACCGTCACGGTGGGCACGTAGTTGTTGTCGATCCTGGCGGTGTTCGGCACGAGCGTCAGCACGGCCCGCACCCAGGTGTTCGACGGGTAGGGGGCGTTCCCGTCGACGTGCAGCTGCATGGGGTTGGCGTCTGCGGCGCAGCAGCTGATCACCATCCGGGCGATGGTGTACCCGCCGTCGTAGCCCTCGCCGGCCGGGGCGACGAAACCGACGACGGTCACCGGCACCCCGTTCACCGAGTTGTCCGCGTCGTACAGCGACCGCAACACGTATTCCTTGATCCCCAGCTGGGGATCGGTGCCCTCCAGGGCCGGGAAGTGCATCGTGCGCCGGTCGCCGCCGGAGTCGCTGACGGACCCGCTGCCGTCGTTGTAGGCGTACCCCTCGATGCTCGCCCCGGTGCCGTCCCGGCTACCGCCGGTGCCGTCCTTGCCGCCGGTGTCCGTGGCGGCGTCCGGCGCGCTCGCCGTGGCACCCATGGACGCGACGTCATAGCCGGCCAGACCCTGCGAGCCCGCGTTGCGGGCCACCGCATCGGCGCCCAGCGCGGGCGGCGCGACCAGCAGCAGCACCAGCACCGGAGCCATGATCAGCCACGGCGCCTTGGACGATCCGTGGTCGTGCCCGTGCGCGTCACCGGTCGGGCCGTGCTCATGCTCGTGCTCGGCCGGGTCCGGGCCGCCGCCCGCGGCGACCTTGGCCAGGCGACCCGCCTTCATCTCGGACCGGACCGCGAGCACCAGCGAAACGATCCCGACGACCACCAGGATCGTGCCGGAGGTGAGCAGCAACCACTGGAAGCCGGGCCGGACGTAGGAGGTGAAGCGTCCGGAGACGGTGATCGAAATGAGCAGCCCGCCGAGCAGGGTGACGATGGTCGCCTGGGTCTCCACGCCCATCCCGCCCGGACGCCGCTTCTCGCCACCGGGCCGTGCCATCACTGCCACCCCCAGAAGATCAGGCCGACGGTGGTCGCGACCAGGATCGCCACGCCGAACGTCAGCGGTGCGAACCGGACCGCGAACCGGCGGCCGAACACGCCGGCCTGCATGGCGAACAGCTTGACGTCGACCGCCGGGCCGACCGTCAGGAACACGAGCTTGCCGACCATCGGGATCGTGGAGAACGAAGCCGCGACGAACGCGTCCGCCTCCGAGCACAGGGCCAGGATGAACGCGAGGCCGGCCATCAGCAGGATCGACCACAGCAGGGACGCGCCGATGCCCTCCATGATGTGCGCCGGCACGATCGTCTTGAACGTCGCCGCGGCGGCCGCGCCGATCACCAGGAATCCCGCGGCCTGGGTGAAGTCGCCCAGGATGGTGGACAGGAACACCCGCCATCCCGACTGGCCGGGCAGGGTCTTGGCCGGGTTCTTCGGACGCATCCATTCCGGCCGGCCGATGCGCTCCCACAACCAGCCGACGATCAGCGCGGTCAGCAGGCCGGCGATCAGCCGCGCCCACACCATCGACGGGTAACCGGTGAACGCCACCGCGGTGGCCACCAGCACGATCGGGTTGATGGCCGGCGCGGACAGCATGAACGCCAGCGACGCCGACGGCCGGACACCACGGTCGATGAGCCGGTTGGAGATCGGCACGGATCCGCATTCGCAGCCGGGCAGCGCGGCGCCGCAGGCGGTGGCCACGGGCACCGCGAGCATGGGCCGGTCCGGCAGCACCTTGCTGAACCAGGCGGCCGGGACGAAGGCGGCGATGGCGCCGGAGACGACGACGCCGAGCACCAGGAACGGAGTGGCCTGCACGCAGATGGCAATGAACACCGTCGCCCAGCTCTGCAGGGCCGGTTGGGCCAGCAGCGACTCGAGCGGTCCGCGCAGCAGGATCGCCACCAGCAGGATCGCGCCGAAGATCTCCAGGGACCCGGGGCGGTATCGCGTCCGAGGCGCCTTGCCGTCCGGCGCGGGCGCAGGCCCGTCGGTTCGCGTGTCGCTCGCGGTCATGCCGTTCCCTCCTCGATCACCCCTCCGAATCGCCGCTGCCGGGATGCGTACTCGACGCAGGCGCGCCACAGGTCGCGACGGTCGAAATCGGGGAAAAGGGTGTCCTGGAACACCAGTTCGGCGTATGCGGACTGCCAGATCAGGAAGTTGCTGGTACGCAGCTCCCCCGACGGACGCAGGAACATGTCGACGTCCGGCATGTCCGGCTCGTCCAGATGCCTTGCCAGCACTCGTTCGTCCACCTTCGCCGGGTCCAGTCGCCCGGCGGCGACCTCGTACGCGATCGCCCGGGCGGCGTCCGCGATCTCGGCGCGACCGCCGTAGTTCACACACATGGTCAGCGTCAGGACGCGGTTGTCGGCGGTCAGTTGCTCCGCGACCTCCAGCTCCTTGATCACACTGCGCCACAGCCGGGGGCGGCGGCCCGCCCACCGAACCCGCACTCCGAGGGCATGCATGTCGTCCCGCCGGCGTCGGATCACATCGCGGTTGAAACCCATCAGGAAGCGCACCTCGTCCGGCGAACGTTTCCAGTTCTCGGTCGAGAACGCATAGGCCGACAGGTGCGTGATGCCGATCTCGATGGCCCCCTCGACGACGTCGAACAGCGCCGCCTCGCCACGCTTGTGTCCTTCGGTGCGGGGCAGTCCACGCATCCTGGCCCACCGGCCATTACCGTCCATCACCAGCGCGACGTGCCTGGGGACCGCCCCGGGCGGCAGGGCTGGGGGACGCGCGCCACTCGGGTGCGGCGCGGGCGGCCGGGCGGGCGGGACGGTTGACCTCACGCCCCGATCTCCCGGTCGACCATCGGCAGCGACCGCAGGCCACGCTCCAGGTGCCACTGCATCAGCGCGGCGACCAGGCCGGACGCCTCCCGCCGGCTGCTCGGCTCGGCGACGTCCGCCACCGCCCAGACGCCGTCGGTGAGGGCGATCATCAGCTCGATGGTGGCCGGCGCCGGGCGGGCCACCCCCGACGAACTCAGGCGACATTCCGGGCACAGCGCCCCGCCGGATGCGACGTGGAAGGCCGCATGCGGACCGGGACTGCCGCAACGCGCGCACTCCCGCAGCGCCGGTGCCCATCCGGCCAGCACCATGGCCCGCAGCAGGAAGGCGTCCAGGATCAGGCTCGGCGCCCTGGAACGGTCGGTCAGTGCCCGCAGCGCGGACACCACCAGCAGGTAGAGCCGGAGGGACGGCTCTCGCTCCTCGGCGGTCAGGCGTTCGGCCGTCTCGGCGATCGCCGTGGCGCATGTGTAGCGGGAGTAATCGGCGGCCAGGGTTGCGCCGAACGGATCGAGGGTCTCGGCCTGGGTCACGATGTCGAGATTCCGTCCCGCGTACAGCTGCAGGTCGACATGGCTGAACGGTTCGAGGCGGCCGCCGAACTTGCTCTTGGTCCGTCGCACACCCTTGGCCACGGCGCGGACCCTTCCCTCGCGCCTGGTGAGCAGGGTGATGATTCGATCGGCCTCGCCGAGCTTGGTGACCCGCAGGACAACGGCGGAGTCACGGTAGACGGGCACCTGGCCATGGTGCCACCCGCGCAGCGTCAGATGCGGCAAGCACGCTGCGGCACCGGCCGAGTGCCGTGGCCGCGTGCACTAGCCTGGTCATCGTCCGGTCGGCGTCCGGCGCGCCGGGCGGCACCTTCCGGCGAACGGTGCCCGACCTGAACTCCCCAGCCCGAAAGGTGGTTGCGATGAGCGAATCATGGGCACCACATCGCTCCGTTGATACCCCGGACCATCTCCCGGGCCGCGTGGCCGCATGACCGGCACGACGCCGCGAGTGCGCCCGGCCGTCCCGGACGATGCCGACGGTTTCGCCTCCTGTCACCTCGCCTGCTGGCAGGAGGCGTACGGCAACCTCTGGGGCGCCGACCGATTCGACGGGACGGACATCGACCGGCTGGCGGCTCGCCGACGCAAGGAGATCGAGTCCGGCATCGCCGACCACTTCCTGGCGGAGGAGGACGGCGAAATCGTCGGGATCGCCATCGCCGGCCCGACCCGGGACGAGGACCCGCAGACCGACCGCGAGCTGTACGCGATCTACGTCCGGGAGGCACACCAGGGCACCGGGCTCGCCGACGAGCTGATGCAGGCGGCGATCGGCGACGGGCCGGCATCGCTGTGGACGTACCGCGACAACCCGCGGGCCAGCGCCTTCTACGTGCACCACGACTTCATCCCCAACGGTGCCGAACGCACCGACTCCGAGGGAATCCTGGAGATCCGGATGGTGCGGCGCTGAACCGAGCCGGGAGCTGAACCGGGCCGGCCGGCAAGGTGGCATGCTGAGGACGTGAGTCGGGTCACCGTTCGAACGCCGATCGTGCGGTACCGCGACGGTGCATTCACCACCCGGCCGGACACGGTCGCCGGCGAGGAGCCGCTGGAGATCCGGGTCGGCGGTCTGCCGTTCACCACCACGATGCGCACCCCCGGCGCGGACATCGAGCTGGCCCATGGCCTGCTGCACGCCGAGGGGGTGATCGCCTCACGAGCGGACGTGCGGGCGGCCCGGTACTGCACGGGCGTCGGACCGGACGGGCGCAACACCTACAACGTGCTCGAGGTGAGCCTGACCGACCCGCAAGGTCTCGAGTTGCTTCGCCCCCGCACCCAGATCACGACCTCCGCCTGCGGCGTGTGCGGAGCACAGTCCATCGACGCGATCAGGTCCACCAGTCGATACCGGCCGGCCGCGCTTTCCATGGCTCCGGAGACGATCAGCGCGCTGCCCGATCGGCTTCGCGCCGCGCAGCGAACCTTCCGGACGACCGGCGGGATTCACGGGGCGGCGCTGGTCACGGCGGACGGGCTGATCGACGAGGTCCGCGAGGACGTCGGCAGGCACAACGCGATGGACAAGGTCATCGGCGCCGCCCTACTGGCCGACCGGCTACCGATCGTCGACCGGGCGTTGATCACGTCCTCCAGGTCGTCGTTCGAGCTGGTACAAAAGGCCGTGATGGCCGGGGTGGGCCTGCTGATCGCGGTGTCGGCGCCGTCGTCGCTGGCCGTCGAGCTGGCCAGGCAGAGCGGGCTCACGCTCATCGGCTTCACGTCCGCCAGGGGGTTCAACATCTATACCCACCAGTGGCGGGTGAAGGGCGCGGACTAGCCCCCGTGGCGGACCCGCGGACGGCTAAGATCCGGGTGCCCACGCCGGCCTGACTCCGTAGGAGTGAAACCCATGAGGTCTCGTCACGCCATCACCGCCGCCCTGGTCCTCGGTGTGGTGACCATTCTGACCGTGGCGGCCTGCGGGTCCTCCGTCCAGGGATCCCCGCAGGCGAACACCGCCGCGCTCGAGACGCTCAGCAGCACGGAGGCTCCCCAGAGCCTGCCGACGGAGCTGACCGATCTCAGCTCGATGCTCGCCGACCTGCCGACCGGGATCCCCTCGGAACTGAGCAACCTGCCGTCGGAGCTCAGCGACCTGCCGTCCGACCTCGGCGACCTGACGAACCTGAACATCCCCGGCTACAACGACGCCTGCATCACCGTGGCCTTCGCCTATGCGGGTATCGGGCTGGCCGCGTTCGGCACCTTCGGCGGACAGGGCCAGTTCGACTCGGCGGACCTGCAGAAATCGATCGACGAGCTGACCGCCAACGTGCCCGCTGAGATCCAGCCCGACGTGCAGGCACTGGCCGACGTGGCCGCGCAGGCCAACGGCAAGTCACTGGTCGAGGCGGGTCAGTTGTTCGAGAGCGAGAAATGGACGACGGCCAGCGACAACATCGACAAGTGGTTGGACGCCAACTGCGGCGGTTCGTGACCGCTCGCGGAGGAGGTCAGGCGGACTTCTCTCGCGGCGTCCGCTTGGGCGCCCGCGGGACGATCGTCGGGTAGACGTTGGACCGGACCGTCTCGGCGCTGACGACGACCCGCTCGACGTCGTCGCGGCCGGGCACCTCGTACATCGCCGGCAGCAGCACCTCTTCCATGATCGCCCGCAGACCACGGGCGCCGGTGCCGCGCAGGATCGCCTCGTCCGCGATGGCGTCGAGCGCGTCGGCCTCGAACTCCAGGGCGACGCCGTCCATCTCGAACAGGCGCTGGTACTGCTTGGACAACGCGTCCCGGGGTTCGGTGAGGATCTTGACCAGCGATTCCTTGTCCAGGTTGGTCACCGACGCGACCACCGGCAGCCGGCCGATGAACTCGGGGATGAGCCCGAACTTGATCAGGTCCTCCGGCATGACGTCGGCGAACACGTCGGACCCGTCGATATCGAACTTGCTGCGCACCTCGGCGCCGAATCCCAGGCCGCGCTTGCCCACCCGCTCGCCGACGATCCGCTCCAATCCGGCGAACGCACCGGCCACGATGAACAGCACGTTCGTCGTGTCGATCTGGATGAACTCCTGGTGCGGGTGCTTGCGACCGCCTTGCGGTGGCACCGACGCCTGCGTGCCCTCCAGGATCTTCAGCAACGCCTGCTGCACGCCCTCGCCGGACACGTCCCGGGTGATCGAGGGATTCTCCGACTTGCGCGCGATCTTGTCGACCTCGTCGATGTAGACGATGCCGGTCTCGGCGCGTTTGACGTCGTAGTCGGCCGCCTGGATGAGCTTGAGCAGGATGTTCTCGACGTCCTCGCCGACGTAACCGGCCTCGGTCAGTGCGGTGGCATCGGCGATGGCGAACGGCACGTTCAGCATCTTGGCCAGGGTCTGCGCCAGGTACGTCTTGCCGCAGCCGGTGGGACCGAGCATCAGGATGTTCGACTTGGCGAGCTCGACGGGCTCGGGTCCGCGATCGGGACCGGCCTGGATGCGCTTGTAGTGGTTGTAGACCGCGACCGACAACGCCTTCTTCGCGGTGTCCTGGCCGATGACGTACTGATCGAGGTATTCACGGATCGCGGTCGGCTTGGGCAACTCGTCGAGCTTGACCTCGCTGGATTCGGCGAGCTCCTCCTCAATGATCTCGTTGCACAGGTCGATGCACTCGTCGCAGATGTAGACGCCAGGACCGGCGATCAGCTTGCGCACCTGCTTCTGGCTCTTCCCGCAGAACGAGCACTTGAGCAGATCGCCCCCGTCACCGATGCGCGCCATGAGCCCTCTCGATCCGTTGTGTGCCAGTCCCCGGAACCACCAGGACCCACCTCAGTACTGCCGCGACCGTGTTGACGTTACCCGCCGGACACGCACCGGTCCCCGGTTTACCGGTCACGACACGGCCACTGCGGTAACCGTGCGGTGACGGTCCCGGCCGGATTGCACCACCCCGGTCGGCGGGCCTGGCACCGATGCCAGTCATTGCAAGGCACTGCATACCAGAGTATCGGGCCGGGACGGCTGCGCCAGTGCCAAAATCACCCCGCAAGGCGCGAAGCACTCCGTGGGAGACGGGTCGACGCCACCCGGCCCCGCACGCCGATCAGGACAGCTTGCGGTAGTTGAGCACCTCGTCGATCAGGCCGTAGTCCTTTGCCTCGGCGGCGGTCAGGATCTTGTCCCGGTCGATGTCCTTGCGGACCTCCTCGGGGGTCTTGTTCGAGTGCCGGGACAGGATCTCCTCGAGCGCTGCCCGCATCCGACCGATCTCATTGGCCTGGATCTCCAGATCGGACACCTGACCGTAGACGCCTTCGGTGGCCGGCTGGTGGATCAGGATCCGCGAGTTCGGCAGCGCCAGCCGCCGGCCGGGCGTCCCGGCCGCCAGCAGCACCGCCGCGGCCGACGCGGCCTGGCCCAGGCACACCGTCTGGATGTGTGGCCGGACGAACTGCATCGTGTCGTAGATCGCCGTCATCGAGGTGAATGAGCCGCCCGGCGAGTTGATGTACATGATGATCTCGCGGTCCGGGTCGGTGGACTCCAGCGTCAGCAGCTGGGCCATCACGTCGTTGGCGGACGCGTCGTCGATCTGCACGCCGAGGAAGATGATGCGTTCCTCGAACAGCTTGTTGTAGGGGTTGGACTCCTTGACGCCGTAGCTGGTCCTTTCGACGAACGACGGCAGGATGTAGCGGGCCTGCGGCAGCGACAACGCCTCGCCGTGGGCGACGCCCAACGGCATCTGGTGGCCGGGCTTGTTCACGATCGTGATCTCCTTCTCGATGTCCTGGCTACTTCTTGCCGGACTCGTCGATGGCGGCCTGCGCCTGCGGGTTGGCGCGGCTCACGACCCGGTCGATGAACCCGTACTCCAGGGCCTCCTGCGCGGTGAACCAGCGGTCGCGGTCCTGGTCGACCTCGATCCGCTCGATCGGCTGCCCGGTGTGCAGCGACTGGAGTTCGGTCAGCTCCCGCTTGGACTTGGTGAGCATGTCGGCCTGAATCGCGATGTCCGCGGCGGTGCCGCCGACGCCGGCGCTGGGCTGGTGCATCAGGATGCGGGTGTGCGGCAGCGCGGCCCGCTTGCCCTTGGTGCCGGCGGTCAGCAGGAACTGGCCCATCGAGGCAGCCAGGCCCATCGCGGTGGTGGCGACGTCCGGCTCGATCCACATCATGGTGTCGTAGATCGCCATGCCGGCGGTGACGCTGCCGCCGGGCGAGTTGATGTAGAGGGTGATGTCCCGCTCGGGATCCTCCGCGGCGAGCAGCAGCAGCTGCGCGGTGATCTCGTTGGCGTTGGTGTCCCGCACTTCCGAGCCCAGGATGATGATCCGCTCACGCAACAACCGCTCGGAAACCGAGTCCGACAGCGACATCGCGGTGTTCGTGCGCATCATCGGGTCCACCAGGCCGGGAGCAATGGCCTCCAGGCGCTGCACGGCCTGCAAGGCCCTGGAGACGGGGGGATGACGATCGCTCACGGAATGCTCCTTTGTCGACTGCCCGGCCGGCTGCGGTGGGTGCTGAACCTCGAATGCCAGCGCCCTCAATGAAGGGCGCGGCGTTCATCCGACAGTAGCGACCGAGGCAGACCGACCGGTGCCGGGTGCGGGGGTTGTTCGCTGACGGCGTGACCGGCCGTCCGCGCACGGGACGGGCCGGCTCGCACCCGCTGATGAGCCGACGAGCCGGTCCCGAGCCCGTCAGGGCCGCGGAGCGTCCGGGCCCTGGGCGTCCTGCGCCGACTCGTCGGCGATCTCCTGCGCGACGATCTCTTCCACAGCCTCTTCGAGGACCTCGCCGACGATGGCCTCCTCGATCAGCTGCTCCTCGACCACGTCCTCGGCCAGCTCGGCCGCCTCGTCGGCGAGTTCGACCGCCGCCTGCTCGGCACTCTCGTCGACCTTCTCCAGGCCGAACAGCTCGGCAACGTCGAGGACCTCACCGGATGCCGTGGTGACGGTGGCCTGCTCCATGGCATTGGCCAGCGCCTTGCCGCGGCGGACCTCGGCGAAGATCGCGGCGAACTGGTTGCCCTCCTGCAGCCGCTGGAAGTACTCGTCCGGGGACATGCCCAGGCGCTGCGCGTTGAACAGGACCCGATCGGCGAACTCGTTCTGATCCACCCCGACCTGGTTCGCCTCCGCCAGCGCGTCCAGCAGCAGCTGGGTCTTCACCGCCTTGGCGGCGCTCTCCCGCAGCTCGGCGTCGAACTCCTCGCGGGTCTGCCCCTCGCGTTCCAGGTGCGCATTGAGCGCGTCCTCGTTGTGGTCGAAGGCGTGCACCGCGTCGTGCGAGCGCGACTCGAACTCTGCACTGACGATGCTCTCCGGGGTCGGCACCTCGGTGACCTCCAGCAGCACCTCCAGCACCTTGTCCCGCGCCTGCGCACCCTGCTCGCGGTTCTTGACCCGGCGGATCTTGTCCGCCAGATCGGTGCGCAGCTCCGCGACGGTGTCGAACTCGCTCGCGAGCTGGGCGAAGTCGTCGTCGATCTCGGGCAGCGTGCGGTCCTGGACGTCGGTGACCTTCACGGTCACGTCGGCGTCCTGACCGGCGTACGGCCCCGCGACGAGCGTGGTGGCGAAGGTGGCGCTATCCCCCGCGGACAGGCCGATGATGGCCTCGTCGATGCCGTCCACCAGGTCTCCGGCGCCGACCCGGTAGGTCAAACCCTCGGTGGCGGCGTCCTCGATCGGTTCGCCGTCGACCTCGGCGGCCAGGTCGATCGTCACCAGATCGCCGTCCGCTGCGGCCCGCTCCGCCGGCGTGGTGGTGGCGAAGCGCTCACGCAGGGCCTCCACCTGCTCGTCGATGTCGTCCTCGGTGACCTCGACATCGTCGACGGTGACGGAGATGTCGCCGATCGCCGGTAGCGTGATATCGGGCCGCACGTCGACCTCGGCGGTGAACGCGAGCGCGTCGCCGTCGTCGATCCGGGTGACCTCAATGTCCGGCTGGCCGAGGACCATCAGCTTGGCCTCGTCGACCGCCTCGTTGTACTTGGCCGGCACCGCCTCGTTGACGACCTCGGTGAGGATGGTCCCGCGGCCCAGCCGGGCGTCGAGGATCTTGGCCGGGACCTTGCCGCGGCGGAACCCCGGGATGTTGACCTGCCCGGCCAGGGCCTTGTAGGCCCGGTCGAAGTGGGGCTTGAGCTCGTCGAACGGAACCTCGACGGTGAGCTTCACCCGGGTCGGGTTCAGATTTTCGACAGTGCTCTTCACGTGCGGTACTCCTCGGACAGGCAGGTGCCGACGTCGTCCGGGGGTGGATGAACGCCGCGTCACGGCCATGCTTACCCTGCAAAGCCGCGTCGATTCTAGGGCAGCGCGCCGCGTCCGATTGCCCGCCCGCCGAACTACTCGTCGGGGTGACAGGATTTGAACCTGCGACATCCTGCTCCCAAAGCAGGCGCGCTACCAAGCTGCGCTACACCCCGCCGCCGCACCGGCGTGACCGCACCGGCGTGACCGATCGAGGGTACGTCAGTGGGTTAGCATGCTCCTGCACCAGCCGCCGGGCGGTGCACGGCGGGCGTAGCTTAGTGGTAAAGCCTCAGTCTTCCAAACTGATGACGCGAGTTCGATTCTCGTCGCCCGCTCGCGTGCTCGTCCCCGCGCGGCAACCGATCATCGGACCGCCGCCGAGACATCGACTCGGGCATCGGTCTCGACGGACCGGATGCAGGCCAGCGCGATGGCCAGGGCCTCGCGGGCGTCCTCTCCGGTGGGCACCGGCCGCGTCGCTCCCCGGACGTTCGCGGCGAAGTCGGCCAGCTCCCGGGTGTAGGCGTCCCGGAACAGATCGATGTTCCTGCGGGTGGTCCGGCCGGTCGCTCCGGCGGAGTGGTAGTGCCGCATCTCGTTGGCGTGGACGTCGCCGGCGGTGACCATGCCGGCGGAGCCGAACACCTCGCCTCGCACGTCATACCCGTACGCCGCGGAGAAGCTGGCCTCGGCGACGGCGATGGCGCCGTTGTCGAACCGGATCGTCACGACGGCGGTGTCCCACAGGCCGCGGTCCCTGAACTCGGGATGGACCAGCGCGTCGGCGACCGCGGACACGTCGACCACGTTCGCGCCCGGGTTGAGCCACCGGAGCGTGTCGAAGTCATGGATGAGGGTCTCCAGGAAGATCGCGCCCCGCCCGACCGCGGCCGGGTCGAAGCCGCCGGGGTCGCGGGTGAGCGAGCGGAGCAGCTGCGGGGTGCCGATCCCGCCGTCCTCGATCACCTCCCTGGCGGCCGTGAAGCCGGCGGCGAACCGCCGGTTGAAACCGACCTGTAGCAGGACTCCGGCCGCGGCCGCGGCGGCGATCGCCCGGTTCGCGTCGGGGATGGTCAGGGCCATCGGCTTCTCCACGAAGACCGCCTTGCCGGCGCCCGCCGCGGCCACCACCAGGTCGGTGTGGAAACGGGACGGCGAGGCGATCACCACGGCTTCGACGCCGGGGTCGGCGATCAGCTCGGACGCATCGGCATAGGCGTCCCGGGCACCGAGTTCGCCGGCCACCCGCTCGGCCGTCCCGGGTGCCGGGTCGGCCACCGCGACAAGGTCCGTCCCAGGAATCCGATGGGCGAGCGACTCACCATGGAACCGGCCCATCCAGCCCGATCCGATCAGGCCGACCCGCACCGGTCGGACATCGCCTTCCATCGCGGGCGCCTCCTCGGGGACTATTCCGGCCCGGGCAATGGAAACGGTAAACCGATACGGTAAGCACCCAACGACATCCACGTGGCCGGCTGTCTTCGGCCGGTGACGTGGATGTCGGCGGGGAACGGATCGGCCAGGCCGCAGACCTCAGCCGAAGCGCACCAGCACTACCGACCGGGCTCCGACCAGCAGCGAACCGCCGTCGGCCTTCGTGCCGGCCCGGGACGGGTCGTAGCTGTCGGATTCCACGACCACCGGCCCGGATGCCCAATCCAGCGCGAACGACACCGGTTCCCACCAGGCGTTGACGAGCACCGCCAGGTCGTCGTCCAGCATCGGTTCGCCGTCGTCGTCCAGGTCGGCTTCCAGCGTCCCGGACATCACCATGGCGATGCTCTTGCCCCTCGGGTCCGCCCAGTCCGCGTCGGACATCGCCGCCCCGTCCGGCCGTAACCAGCGCACCGTCGCGGCGGACGCCGGATACCCACGACGCCGCAGGACCGGGTGCGCGTGTCGCAGTGTGATCAGCGACGCGGTGAAGTCCCGCAGCTGTTCGTCCGCGGATGACCAGTCCTGCCAGGTGATCTCGTTGTCCTGGCAGTAGGCGTTGTTGTTGCCGCGCTGAGTGCGGCCGAGCTCGTCACCGCCGAGCAGCAGGGGCACACCCCGGGCGAACATCAACGTCGACAGCAGCGCCCGCCGCTGCCTGCACCGCAGCGCCACCACCGCGGCATCGTCCGTGGCGCCCTCGATTCCGCAGTTCCACGACCGGTTGTCGTCGGTGCCGTCGCGGTTGTCCTCGGTGTTCGCCTCGTTGTGCTTGCGGTCGTAGGACACCAGATCGGTCAGGGTGAACCCGTCGTGCACGGTCACCAGGTTGATCGACGCGTCCGGGCCACGGCGGTGCCGCCCGTACAGATCCGACGATCCCGCCAGCCGGGTGGCCAGGTCGGGCAGCAGCCCGTCGTGGCTGCGCCACACATCGCGGACGGTGTCCCGGAACCGCCCGTTCCATTCACTCCAGCCGGGCGGGAACCGGCCGACGTCGTAGCTGTCCCCCTGGCCGACGTCCCATGGTTCGGCGATCAGCTTCACCTGGTTGATCACCGGGTCCTGCCAGACCAGATCGAAGAACGCGGCCATCGTGCTGAATCCGCCGGTCTGCCGGGCGAGGCTGGGCGCGAGGTCGAACCGGAAACCGTCGACGCCCATCTGGGTGACCCAGTACCGCAGCGAGTCCATGATCAGCCGCAGGCAGCTGGGGTCGCCGACATTGAGCGCATTCCCGCAGCCCGACGTGTCGACGTAGCGGGAAGGATCCGCAGGATCCAGCCGGTAGTAGGCCGCGTTGTCCAGGCCGCGGAAGCAGATCGTCGGGCCGGCGGAGTCGCCTTCGGCGGTGTGGTTGTAGACGACGTCGAGGATGACCTCGATCCCCGCGCCGTGCAGGGCGGCGACCATGTCCCGGAATTCCGCGACCTGCCCGCCGGGCCGCCCCGCGCGGACCGCGGCCGAGTACTCCGCGTGCGGCGCGAGGTAGCCGATGGTGTTGTAGCCCCAGTAGTTGGTCAGTCCCCGGGACACCAGGAACGACTCGGGCACATGGTGGTGAACGGGCAACAGCTCGACGGCGGTGACGCCCAGCCGACTCAGGTGCTGCACGGCGGCCGGGTGAGCCAGCCCGGCGTACGTGCCGCGCACCGCCGGCGGGATGTCCGGGTGCCGGGCGGTGAAACCCTTGACATGGATCTCGTAGATCACCGAGTCGTTCAGGTGGTGCCCCGGTCGGGACGGCCCGTCGACGGGTGCGAACGGCTCGACGAGCACGCTGCGTGGCATCACCGCAGCCGAGTCCAGCGCGCTGGGCCGCCCGGGGTCGGCGAGATCATGGCCGCAGGACGCCGGGTCGACGCGCACCTGGCCGCTGATCGCCCGTGCGTACGGGTCGAGCAGCAGCTTGGCGGGATTGCAGCGCTGTCCGGCGGCGGGATTCCACGGACCGTGCACCCGGAAGCCGTACTGCTGACCGGCAACGAGTCCGGGCACGAACGCATGCCAGATGCCGTCGTCGCGGCCGGGCAGTGGCAGCCTGGTCTCCCGACCCTGCGCGTCGAACAGGCACAGCTCAACCGACTCGGCGACCGCGGAGTACACGGCAACGTTGGCGCCGCCGTCGTGCAGGTGCACGCCGAGCGGGAAGGGACGACCTGGGCGGCATGCCACGCTCACCCGTGGGAAGGTACCGCCGACCGGCGACTTGTCGCTACGTGAACTATCGTCTTCGACTGCCACACCGCGTCTGCGACGTGCTCCGGAGGCGCACCGATGGATCAGTTGGACCTGGCCCGCATCCAGTTCGCCACGACCAGCGTCTACCACTTCTTCTTCGTTCCCATCACCATGGGCCTGGCGATCCTGGTGGCCGTGCTGCACACCCGCTGGTACCGCAAGGACACCCCGGAACTCAAGGCGGTCACCCGGTTCTTCGGCGGCCTGATGCTGATCTCGATCAGCGTGGGGGTGGTCACCGGCCTGGTCCAGGAGTTCCAGTTCGGCATGAACTGGTCGCAGTACTCCCGGTTCGTCGGCGACGTGTTCGGAGCCCCGCTGGCCATGGAGGGACTCGTGGCGTTCTTCCTCGAGTCGACCTTCCTGGGCCTGTGGTTGTTCGGCTGGGGCGTGCTGTCACGCCGGGTGCACCTGTTCACCGCGTGGATGGTCCCGCTGGGTGCCTGCCTGTCCGCGCTGTTCATCGTCGCCGCGAACTCCTGGATGCAGAACCCCCGTGGATACGCCATCAATCCCGGCACCGGACGTGCGGAGCTGACCTCGATCGGCGACGTGTTCACCAATCCGGTGTTCATCTGGGGCTACCTCCACGTGCTGCTGGTGGCGTTGATCTTCGGCGGCAGCATGCTGCTGGCAGTCTCTGCCTGGCAGCTTCGCCGCAACATCAACGGCCCCGACATCGACAGCCGCAACGTGAGCGGCGGCGCCGACGTCGCCGGGTTCGCCGGCACGGCGAAGCTGGGTCTGGCCACCCTGCTGGTGGGCACCGTCGCGCAGTTCCATGTCGGCGGGCAGCTTGGCATCAACGAGACCACCTACCAGCCGATGAAGATCGCCGCCGCGGAGGCGAACTGGCAGACCTGCCAACCGTGTTCGTTCTCGATGCTGCAGATCGGCGGATGGTCCGCGGACGACCCGCCCACCAAGATCATCGAGATCCCGCACCTGCTTTCCCTGCTCGCCACCGGAACCTGGGACGGGCAGGTGCAGGGGCTGACGCCGTTGAACGGGCAGTACCAGCAGCAGTTGGGCCCGGGCGACTACGTGCCCAACGTCTTCATCCAGTACTGGTCGATGCGGGTGATGGCTTACGTGGCCACCCTCGTCGCACTGTTCGCGTTGTGGGGCATCTGGCTGTGGTGGCGCAAGAAGCTGGCCACCTCCCGGGTCTTCCTGGCCGTCGCCGGGTGGATCATGATCACGCCGTTCCTGATGTCGACCGCGGGTTGGTTCCTGACCGAGAGCGGCCGGCAGCCCTGGATCGTGCAGGGACTGATGCTCACCCGGGACGGCCTGTCCGGATCGGGTAGCGCCACCCAGATCGTCATCAGCCTCGGCCTTGTCGTGGTGCTGTACACCGTGGCCGGGGTGATCGCGACCATTCTGATGGTCAGGCATGCCCGGCGTGGGCTGCCCGAGGAGCGACCGTCCGCCGACTCCCCCACGACCGGGGACCCGACCCCGTCCCTGACGTACTGAGGGCGGCCGAGATGACCCTGCCCACCGTCTGGTTCGTCGTGGTCGCATTCTTCTGGACCGGATTCTTCGTGCTCGAGGGATTCGACTTCGGGGTGGGTGCCTTGCATCGTGTGGTCGGCCGGACCGACCTGGAACGTCGGGTGGCGATCAATACGATCGGGCCGGTCTGGGACGGCAACGAGGTGTGGCTGGTGGTCGCCGGCGCCGCGATGTTCGCCGCGTTCCCGAGCTGGTACGCCACCTTCTTCTCCGCCCTGTACCTGCCGTTCTGGCTGCTGCTGGCGGCGCTGATCGCGCGCGGCCTGTCGTTCGAGTTCCGCGGAAAGTTCCCCGGTTCGGCCTGGCGGTCGACCTGGTCCGGAACGCTGACGGTCGGGTCGGTGCTGGCCCCCCTGCTGATCGGGGTCGGCCTCGGCGATCTGCTGGCCGGCCTGCCCATCGACGGCAGCGGTGACTTCACCGGCTCCTTCCTCGACCTGCTCACACCGTTCGGCCTGGTCCTGGGGGTGACGATGCTGGCGCTGTGCCTGCTGCACGGTTCCGCGTTCCTCGCGCTGCGCAGCACCGGCGCGGTGCTGGATCGCTCGCGACTGGCGCTCAGGCGGACGGGGCTGCCGACGGCCGCGCTGGTGCTGATCGTCGCGGTCTGGACGGTGGCGCTGGCCGGGCCAGGGGTCTGGACCGTGGTCGCGGCCGCGGTCCCGGTGCTCGCGGTCGTGGTTGCGGTGGTGACGGCCCTGACCGCCCGGTCGGTGGCGGTCACGTTCGCGGCGACGGCGGTGACGATCGGCGGCGTGGTCGCGGCCCTGTTCGTCGGCCTTTACCCGAACCTGCTGACCTCCACCGTCGACCCGGCGAACTCGCTGACGGTAGCCAACTCTGCGTCGAGCCCGTACTCCCTGCAGGTGATGACGATCGTCGCCGCCATCATGGTGCCGGTGGTGCTGGCCTATCAGGGCTGGACCTACTACGTGTTCCGCCGCCGGGTCACCGCTGGCCCGGAGTCGGCGCCGGTGGCATCCGCATGACCGGTGACGTACGCACACCCGATCGAGGAGATGACCAGGTGACCACAGCGATCATCGTCGGCGGCGGAATGGCCGGAGTGGCCTGCGCCTCCGAACTGGCCGACAACGACGTGCAGGTGACCCTCATCGACCGGCACAACTACACCCAGTTCCAAC
Source organism: uncultured Actinomycetes bacterium (assembly GCA_964476495.1). Taxonomy (GTDB): domain Bacteria; phylum Actinomycetota; class Actinomycetes; order Mycobacteriales; family Nakamurellaceae; genus Nakamurella. Next base: position 20,036 of record CAYZBB010000076.1, read on the forward strand.
CCCTGCTCTACCAGGTGGCCAGCTCCCAGCTACCGGCCGAGGACGTCGCCCGCCCCCTGGCCACCGCGTTCAAGGCCAAGCCCTCGGTGACCACGGTGCGCTCGGAGATCACCGGCATCGACCCGGTGGCCAGGACCGTGACCACATCCGACGGCGAGCGCGGTGCCGACTACCTGGTGATCGCCGCCGGATCCAAGCCGAACTTCTTCGGCGTTCCCGGCGCCGCTGAGCACGCCTTCCCGCTCTACTCGGTGCAGGACGCCCGACGGCTGCGGCAGCATCTGCGGGATCGGTTGCGAGCCTTGTGCGATCCGACCACCGGGACCGACCCGTACACGGTGATCATCTGCGGTGGCGGACCGACCGGTGTGGAGACGGCCGGCGCCCTGACCGAGCTGTTCACCGCGCTGAGGCAGCAGGGCAAGCTGCGCGGCGAGGCGAGCGTTCGGCTGGTCGACCACGGTCATGCACTGCTCAAGCCGTTCACCGACGAGTCGCACGCCTACGCCCTGGCGAAGCTGACCGAGAAGGGTACGCAGGTCACCCTCGGGGTGGCCGTCGCCGAGGTCGCGGCCGACAGCGCCAAGCTGTCCGACGGGACCGTCGTGCCCACCGACACGGTCGTCTGGGCCGGCGGGATCTCCGGCGCCTCACTCGTCGACGTCACCGACCTACCCAAGGGCGCAGGTGGTCGGATCGACGTCGCGCCCGACCTCTCGGTACCGCACCATCCAGGTGTCTACGCGGTCGGTGACGTCGCCAACGTGCCCGGCACCGACGGGCACGCGCTGCCGCAGCTTGGATCGGTCGCCGAACAGTCCGGCCGATGGGCGGCCAAGAACATCGTCGCCGCGAGCAAGGGTGAGGACACCACCGAGTTCCGTTACCACGACAAGGGAATCATGGCGATGATCGGCCGCAACGCCGCCGTCGCCGAGGTCGGCAAACACCGGCACCACATGGAGGGCCCCCTCGCCTTCGCCGCGTGGCTGGGCCTGCACGCCATCCTGCTCTCCGGCCTGCACAGCCAGGTCGACGCCTTCCTCAACTGGGCCGACGACTACTTCCATCACGATCGCGCCGCCGACCTGGAACTGGAGGATTCTGTCGACCGGATCGCCTGGGCCGACGACGAGGCGGACCGACCACTGTTGGGACCGACCGCGTGACCGCGCCCGGGATGGCCGAGGGCGCGCGGCTGGCCGATGCCGACGCCGGAGCGCAGCCCTGGCGCGACTGGGGGCCGTACCTGTCGGAGCGGGCGTGGGGATCGGTCCGTGAGGACTACAGCGCGGACGGCAACGCCTGGGACTTCTTCCCGCACGACCACGCGCGGTCCCGGGTGTACCGGTGGAACGAGGACGGCATGGCCGGTTTCTGCGACGCCACCCAGAACTGGTGCCTGTCGCTGGCTCTGTGGAACGGCGTCGACCCGATCCTCAAGGAACGGATGTTCGGCCTCACCGGCCCGCAGGGCAACCACGGCGAGGACGTCAAGGAGTACTGGTGGTACCTGGACTCGACGCCCACCCACTCCTGGAACACCTGGCGCTATCACTATCCGCAACGCGTGTTCCCGTACACCGACCTGATCGCCGAGAACGGCCGCCGCGGCAAGCTGGACCCCGAGTACGAGCTGGTGGACACCGGCGTCTTCGACGGCAGTCGCTACTGGGTGGTCACGGTCGACTACGCCAAGGCCGGGCCGCGGGACCTGCTGATGAACATCACCGTGGAGAACGCCGGTCCCGACGAGGCCACCATCCACCTGCTGCCCACCCTGTGGTTCCGCGACACCTGGTCGTGGGGCTACTCCGACCACCCGAAGCCGTCGATGCGGCTGGCCGCCGGCCGGATCGTCGGCGACCACTCCCGGTCCGGACCGCTGGTGATGGTGGGTGACGGCGACCCGGAGCCGCTCTTCTGCGAGAACGAGACGAACGTGGCCCGGCTGTTCGGCGGGACCAACCGGACGCCGTTCCCGAAGGACGGCATCAATGACCACGTGGTGCACGGCGCCGACACCGTCAACCCCGACCACCACGGCACCAAGGCGGCGCTGCACCATGCGCTGACCGTGCCTGCCGGCGGCACCGCGCGGGTGCGGGTCCGGCTGGTCGGGGTGCCGCACCCGGCACTGGATGCCGACCCGTCCGGGTTGACCAGCCACCCGATCGACCTGGCCGATGGGTTCGACGAGGTCCTGGCCGCCCGGCGTGCCGAGGCGGACGCCTTCTACGACGCGGTGATTCCGGTGGACCGCGACCACGAGGAATACCGGGTCGCTCGGCAGGCGTTCGCCGGGCTGCTCTGGGGCAAACAGTTCTACCACTACGACGTATCCCGCTGGCTGTCCGGCGACCCAGGGCAACCACCGCCTCCACCCGGTCGCGGCGCGATTCGCAACGGCAGCTGGCAGCACCTGAACAACCACGAAGTGATCCTGATGCCCGATCCCTGGGAGTACCCGTGGTTCGCCGCCTGGGACCTGGCCTTCCACTGCGTCACGCTGGCCCATATCGATCCGCGGTTCGCCAAGGAGCAGTTGGTCCTACTGCTGCGCGAGTGGTACATGCACCCGAACGGTCAGCTGCCCGCCTACGAATGGAACTTCTCCGACGTCAACCCACCGGTGCATGCCTGGGCCGCCATCCGCGTGTTCGAGATCGACGGGCGCACGGACTTCGAGTTCCTGGCCAGGATCTTCCACAAGCTGCTGATCAACTTCACCTGGTGGGTGAACAGCAAGGACCGCCAGCAGGACAACCTGTTCGAGGGCGGATTCATGGGACTGGACAACATCTCGCCGATCGACCGGTCGACCCTGTCCCCCGACGTCGGCTTCCTCGAGCAGGCCGATTCGACGGCCTGGATGGCCATGTACGCCCTGGACCTGCTAGACATCGCGTTGCGGCTGGCCCGGCACAACCGGTCCTACCAGGACGTGGCCACGAAGTTCTTCGAGCACTTCCTGGCGATCGCCGGTGCCGCCAACGGCGGCATGATGTGGGACGACCAGGACGCCTACTTCTACGACGTGCTGCACCTGGCCGGCGGGGTCGACGTGCCGATCAAGGTCAAGTCGCTCGTCGGCCTGATCCCGCTGCGCGCCGCGCTCACCTACGACCAGGCGATCGGCGGCGAGGGCCTGCCGGACTTTGCCTCCCGGGCGGTCTGGTACCTGTCCAACCACCCCGAGTATCTCAGCCTGTTCCACACCCGGGATGTCGACGGCGTGCGGCATCGCATGCTCGCGCTGGTGCCGCCGGATCGGCTGACCCGGTTGCTGTCCAGGGTGTTCGAGGAACGGCGGCTGCTGAGCGACTACGGCATCCGGTCGGTCTCGGCGTGGCACCGGGAGCATCCGTTCACCGTTCGGGTCGGCGACACCGTGGCATCCGTCGACTACGAGCCGGCCGAATCCACCACGGACCTGTTCGGTGGCAACTCCAACTGGCGCGGACCGATCTGGATGCCGCTGAACGTGCTGCTGGTGGAGGCACTGCGGGACTACGAGCGGCTGGCACCGGGCGACCTGATCGTCGAGTACCCGACCGGGTCCGGCGTCCGAATGTCGATAGGCGCCGCCGCCGACGACATCTCGCGCCGGCTGGTGTCGATCTTCCTACCCGGCCCGGACGGCCGCCGGCCCGTGTACGGCTGGTACGACCTGCTGGCCACCGACCCGCGGTGGCGCGACAACCTGCCGTTCCACGAGTACTTCCACGGCGACACCGGAATGGGCCTGGGCGCCGAGCACCAGACCGGGTGGACCGCCCTGGTCGCCCACCTCATCCTCACCACCCCGCACGACTGATCCTGCACAGGGTGGCCTCGGTCCGGTACGGCGGGCCTGAGCTGCCACGGGCAATCAGGTCAGCGGGACTCGGCCGGGCCTGCGAAGAACTCGGCGAACGGTCGCACGAAGGCCGATCGGGCGATGTTGGCGGAGTTGTGCGAGCCCTTGACCACCAGGGCCCGGCCGCGCGGGATCACCGCCGCCAGCGCCTCGCAGTTCTCGGTGAAATAGCGCGGGCTGTGAGAACCGGCCGCCAGCAACACGTTCGCAGTGACGGCGGCGTAGGCCGACGGTGGTCCGTCGTGGTCGTGGATCCGTCGTACGTCGGCCGGCACCGTTGGCAACAGGGCGGCAAGCCGCCGGCCGACCGGGGTCACCAGCAGCGTCCGGGTGACCTGCATCGCCGCGCCAAACGGCAACCGCAGGTCGCACAGTGCCGGCGAACGTTGCGCACCCGCATGAGAAGCGTCGCACCTCGTCGGGGAACGTCGCACACCGCATGCGTGGTGCGACGTTCCCCCGCGGTGTGCGAGGTGATCCGTCCACAACCAACACGCCCTAGGCTTGGCGAACCAGTTCGACGAGAAGGGCCCCGATCACATGCGCAAGGTCGCACTGCTCACCGCCGGTGGATTCGCGCCGTGCCTGTCCGCGGCGGTCGGCGGACTGATCAACCGCTACAGCCAGCTCGTGCCCGAGGTCGACCTGATCGGCTACCGGCACGGCTACCAGGGTCTGCTGGCCAAGGATTATCTCGACGTCACGCCCGCCGTGCGGGCGCGCGCCGCGCTGCTGCACGAGTTCGGCGGGTCGCCCCTCGGCAACTCCCGGGTCAAGCTGACCAACATCAAGGACCTGCTCAAGCGCGGACTGATCGCCGAGGGTCAGAACCCGCTGGAGGTCGCGGCGAACCGGCTCGTCGAGGACGATGTCGACGTCCTGCACACCATCGGCGGCGACGACACGGCAACAACCGCGGCCGACCTGGCCCGGTACCTGAAGGACAACGGCTACGACCTCACGGTGGTCGGCCTGCCCAAGACCATCGACAACGACATCGTCCCGATCAAGCACTCGCTCGGCGCCTGGACGGCGGCCGAGCAGGGAGCCCTGTTCGCCCGCAACGTCGTCGCCGAACACAACGCCAACTCCCGGATGCTGATCGTGCACGAGATCATGGGCCGGCACTGCGGCTGGCTCACCGCCGCCACCGCGCAGGCATACGACCGTTGGCTGGACACCCAACGCTGGCTTCCGGAGTTCGGCCTGTCACGCGAGGCCTGGAACATGCACGCCATCTACGTTCCGGAGGCCACGTTCGACCTGGAGGCCGAGGCCGCCAGGCTCCGTGAGGTGATGGACACCGTCGGCAATGTGACGATCTTCCTGTCCGAGGGCGCCGGCGTTGACAGCATCGTCACGGAGATGCAGGCCGCCGGCGAACAGATCCCACGCGACCCGTTCGGGCACGTCAAGCTCGACCAGATCAACCCCGGTCAGTGGTTCGCCAAGCAGTTCGCCGGGCGGCTGGGTGCCGAGAAGGTGCTGGTGCAGAAGTCCGGCTACTTCGCCCGTTCGGCCGCCGCGGACGAGACCGACCTGCTGCTGATCAAGCAGATGACCGACTACGCGGTCGGTTGCGCGTTGCGCGGCATCTCGGGCGTGGTCGGACACGACGAGGAGCAGGGTGATCAGCTGCGGGCGATCGAGTTCGACCGGATCAAGGGCGGCAAGCCGTACGACATCCAGGACGCGGAGTTCGTGCAGCTGCTGGCCAAGATCGGGCAACCTCGAACCCCCGCGGTCGCCTGAACCAGGCCGCCGCCGCTCCCCCGATCGGGGGAGCGGTCGCTCATCCGGCCGTTCGACCGATCGGTGGGCGGCCCAGGAAGCGTCGCCGGGCACGATCAGAGGGACATGAAATCGCGCCGACCGAGGCGCCGCCCCCCTGAGGAGATGCACCATGACCAGCCCGATGCCCGTTGTGACACAGGATCTCCCGACCATTTCCGGCACGGCCGAGCACGCCACCGATCTCGACGTCGGGCACGCCGACCCGCAACTGCTGGCCGAGATCGTTCAGGTGGCCACGTTCGCCGGAGCCGACCCGGCGGGTGTCTGCGCAGGTGTCTGTTACACCTGGGCGAGTTATTTGAGGGCCGGCAGGTTGCCCGACTTCGTCGCGGCGTTCCGGACCCAGGACTCCGGCGGCGAGGTCTTCCGGCGGATCATCGCCACCTCGCACCAGGTCAACGATCGGCTGCGGGCGGTCCACAGGCAGATGCAGGCGGTCATCGAGCGGAATGTGGCGATGCGCACCGAGATCGCCACCCTCAAGGAGGCGAACAGCCTGCTCGCGGCCGAGGCGCGGCTGCCACCCGGCCAGCAGCGGTCGTCGCTGGCCGTCGATGTCGAGACCACGCACGGGCGCATGGTCGCGTTGAGCGCCGGACTGCGGGAATCCACGGCGCGGATCGACGAACAGATCCGCCTGGCAACGCTCGTTCCGGCGAGTCCCCCCTTCGCGGTGACCGACGGTCCCGTGATCGCCGCCACCGCCGTCGGCGCGGACCTGCGTCGACTGCTCAACCGCCGCCCGCCGCGGATCGTGCTCATTCAGCTGTACCCCACTGACAGGCGCGGCAGCAGCCATCTGGTGGGCTGCGCGATCACGGATGACGCGTGTTACTTCATCGATCCCAACACCGGGCTCTTCCAGGTAGCCGACGCCGGACAGGTCGCCGACCTGTTCGCGTTCGCCTGGAGCACCCTGTACGCCGACGACTATGACCGCTACCGCGTCCGGGAGCTTCGCTAGCGCTGGCCGCCACCCGGCAGCGACCGTTGGCCCTGCGTGAACGGACGACCTCCGACGGGTCCTAGGCTGGCCGGGTGGAACCGACCCCACCGCCACGCCGGCGCCGGCGCGCAGCACGCCGGCCGGCCGGCCCACCCGCCCAGGGACCGGCGGATCCGAGCGTGTCCGGACCCGCCGGTCCGCCTGCGGTCGAGGGCGCCGAGCAACCGGGAACGTCGCTGCCGCCGACCGAGCTGACGTCGGCGGCACCCGCCGGCAACCCGGCGCCGACCGGGAGCCCTGGCCCGACGGGTAATCCCGGTCCCGGCCACCAGCGGCCGCCCGTCGAACGCAGGGGTGGCGGCGACGGCAGGCGCGGGCGCGCGCAGGGGCAGGACAGCTCCGAACGCTCGTTGCGTTCGCTGGTGACCACCCGCAGCACCCAGGTGTCGTCCACGGCGGCGATGCGTGCCCGGGAGGTGGCGGTCCCGAATGCCGACGACCTGGCCGCCGCGGAAGCCGAACTCGTCATCGTGCGCCGGCACTACGTGCCGCCGACTTCGCTGTCGGCCGGCCGCCGGCCCGACCGGCGCGGGCAGGGCCGGCCGGGTTGACCGCCGAGTTCAGGGAACGACCAGGACCGGAAACTTCTGCCGGGCGACCACCGCCCGGGACACCGAACCGGACGCGATGCGGTGCAGGAGATCGCCGAACCCGGAGTGCCGCTTGCCGACGACCACGCACGCCGCGTCCCGTTCCTCGGCGATCCGGATGAGTTCCGCCCCCGCCTCACCTGTGGTGGACAGCAACTCCCAGGTCACCCCGGCCAGGTCGCCCGACTCGGTGAACGTCCTGACCAGGTCGGCCTCGACGGCGTCTTCGGCCTCGTCGCTGACCCCCACCTCCTCGGGGATGGGCACGTATCCCTCGACCATCGGCATCGCCCGGCGTCGCACGTGCACCAGCAACAGCGGCCGTCCGGTTGCGGTGGCCAGGAATGCCGCCGCCCGCAGCGGCCGGCCACATGCCGTCGCCTCGTCGATCCCGGCGATGATCGGCCCGCTGCGCAGGTCGGGCGGCAAAGGAATGCCGTGCGGCGAGGTCGCGCGCCCAGGAATCGGGGGCGTGCTCGGGCCCGGACTTGCCAGTGATTCCGCAGCCGTCATGGCATCCTCCCGGCGGATATGGTCGCCGGGCATACCGGACCCGGCTGCTGATGCCAACCGTAGCGCGCCACCGCATCAGTCGAATTGCGGACGCTCCGTCCGGGTCCGCTTGAGTTCGAAGAAGTAGGGGAACGACGCCAGCTTGACCGCGGCGTCCCACAGCTCGCCGGCCTCCTCGCCCCGCGGGATCCGGGTGATCACCGGACCGAAGAATGCCACGCCGTTGACGTGGATGGTCGGGGTACCGACGTCGTCCCCGACGGCATCCATCCCCGCATGGTGGCTGGCGCGGAGCGCCTCGTCGTACTCGGTGGAGTTCGCCGCGTCGGCCAGCTCGGCCGGAAGGCCGAGCTCGGCCAGGGCGAGCCGGATCACCTCGGCGCGATCGTCGACCTTCTCGTTGTGGATGCGCCGGCCCATCGCGGTGTACAGCGGCCCCAACACCTCGTCGCCGTGATGCTTGGCGGCCGCGACCGCGACCCGCACCGGACCCCAGGCCTTCGCCAGCATCGCGCGATAGTTGTCGCTGATCGCCCGGTTCTCGTTGAGAACCGCCAGGCTCATCACGTGGAAGTGCACGTCGATCGGGCGTACCCGTTCCGCCTCCAGAATCCAGCGCGACGTGACCCACGCGAAGGGGCAGGCCGGATCGAACCAGAAGTCGACCCGGTCGGTCTCGCGGTTGCCGTCGGTCTCCTGAGCGATCACGGGGGCGATCGTCGCCTGGCTCATCTGGGGCGTTCTCCTCGTCGATGCGATCCACGGCCGGCCACTCGGCCATTCGCCTCGTTGACGATCGGACCACGTCCGGTATTCCCCCATGGACCGTCTGTGGCCACCACTACACTCCGGCACTGGCGATCGGTCGATCGCCCCCGTGACATGTGCGCCTCGGCAAGCCTCGGCGACCGTGTGGAAGGACAGTGCATTGGCCCAGGCCCCGAATCTGACGCGCGACCAGGCCCGGGAGCGGTCTGCCACCATCGCCACCTCGTCCTACCAGATCACGATCGACCTGACCGACGGCGCCGGGGCGCCCAGCGAGAAGACGTTCGGCACCTGTTCGACCATCCGGTTCACCGCTACCCCCGGCGCGAGCACGTTCGTGGATTTCGTCGGGGACGGCATCGCCTCCGCCACCCTCAACGGGGAACAACTCGACGTCGCCGCCTGGACCAGCATCGGCGGCCTGGCCCTGGTCGACCTGGCCGCCGACAACGAGCTGACGATCGACGCGGTCGGCCTTTACATGAACACCGGCGAGGGTCTGCATCGGTTCGTCGATCCGGTCGACGGCGCGGTGTACCTGTACTCCCAGTTCGAGACCGCGGACGCCAAGCGGATGTATCCCTGCTTCGATCAGCCCGACCTCAAGGCTCGTTTCGCCTTCACGGTCACCGCACCGGACGGGTGGCAGGTGGTGTCCAACGGGGCGAGCACGTCGTCCGCACCGGCGGCCGGCGGCGGCATCACCCATGCGTTCGCCACCACCGAACCGATGAGCACCTACGTCACCGCCCTGGTCGCCGGGCCCTATCACGTCGTGCGGGACCACCATGACGGGATCGATCTGGGCCTCTTCTGCCGATCGACGCTGGCCGAGCATCTGGACGCGGAGCGACTGTTCACCCAGACCAAGCAGGGCTTCGACTTCTATCACCGGGCATTCGGTGTCAGGTACCCGTTCGGCAAGTACGACCAGCTGTTCGTCCCCGAGTTCAACGCCGGGGCGATGGAGAACGCCGGCGCGGTCACCTTCCGTGAGGAGTACGTCTTCCGGTCCAGGGTGACCCGATACCAGTACGAGCGCCGATGCGAGACCGTGCTGCACGAGATGGCGCACATGTGGTTCGGCGACCTGGTCACCATGCGCTGGTGGGACGACCTGTGGCTGAACGAGTCGTTCGCCACCTGGGCCTCGGTGGTCGCGCAGGTGAACGCAACCGAGTTCGCGTCGGCGTGGACGACGTTCGCGAACGTGGAGAAGTCCTGGGCGTACGTGCAGGACCAGCTGCCCTCCACCCATCCGATCGCCGCCGACATGGTCGACCTGGCCGCCGTCGAGGTGAACTTCGACGGCATCACCTACGCCAAGGGCGCCAGCGTGCTCAAGCAGCT
>CAYZBB010000077.1:0-29843 GCA_964476495.1 uncultured Actinomycetes bacterium
TCGAGGGCGACCGCGAGCCGGTGCGCCGTCGGGCGGGCGAGGCCGGTGGCGGTGACGAGGCCGGCGAGGGTGGTCGGTCCCTGTTCCAGGGCGGTGAGCACGAGGGCCGCCTTGTCGAGGACGCCGACGCCGCTTGAGTTGTCCATAGGATAAGACTGCCGTCTCGCATCATGATATGCAAGCTGTTAGGCTGATCGGGCTACGAGCCCACAGCTGCACTGATGGAGGTCCGATGGGCAAGACCCTGAGTGACTAGGTATGGGAGAACCACGTCGTCCGCACCGCCGACGGCGAGCCCGACCTGCTCTACATCGACCTGCACCTGGTCCACGAGGTGACCAGCCCGCAGGCGTTCGACGGTCTGCGCCAGGCCGGCCGGCGGGTGCGTCGGCCGGATCTGACCCTGGCCACCGAGGACCACAACGTCCCCACCCTCTTCCAGGAGCGGCAGGACGGTGGCACGCGTAGCAGGAACCTGTTCATCGAGGATCCCGTCTCCCGCACCCAGGTCGAGACGTTGCGCCGCAACTGCGAGGAGTTCGGCGTGCGGCTGTTCCCGATGGGTGATGCGGAGCAGGGCATCGTGCACGTCGTCGGCCCACAGCTGGGCATCACCCAGCCCGGCATGACGATCGTCTGCGGCGACTCCCACACGTCCACCCACGGCGCGTTCGGCGCGCTGGCCTTCGGCATCGGCACGAGCGAGGTCGAGCATGTGCTGGCCACCCAGACGCTGCCGCTCAAGCCGTTCAGGACCATGGCGATCACCGTCGACGGCACCCTGGCCCCTGGGGTCACCGCCAAGGACATCATCCTGGCGGTCATCGCGAGGATCGGCACCGGCGGCGGGCAGGGCTACGTCCTGGAGTACCGCGGCGAGGCCATCCGCAGCCTGTCCATGGAAGGCCGGATGACGATCTGCAACATGTCCATCGAGGCGGGTGCGCGCGCCGGCATGGTGGCGCCGGACGAGACCACGTTCGCCTACACGGCCGGTCGCGACCACGCTCCGCAGGGCGAGCTCTGGGACCGTGCCGTCGAGTACTGGCGCACGTTGCACACCGACGACGACGCCGTTTTCGATGCCGAGGTCCGGCTCGACGGCAGCGCGCTGACCCCGTTCGTCACCTGGGGCACCAACCCGGGCCAGGGGTTGCCGCTGTCCGCGGCAGTCCCCGATCCCCATGCCATGACAGACGACCACGAGCGGCTGGCCACCGAGAAGGCCCTGGCCTACATGGATCTGACCCCCGGTACACCGCTCCGCCAGATCCACGTGGACACGGTGTTTCTCGGCTCCTGCACGAACGGTCGGATCGAGGATCTGCGGGCCGCCGCGAGCATCCTGCGGGGCCGGCGGATCGACCCGACCCTGCGGATGCTGGTGGTGCCCGGTTCGATGCGGGTCCGCGCCCAGGCCGAGGACGAGGGACTGGACAAGGTCTTCCTGGACGCCGGGGCGGAATGGCGCAGCGCCGGCTGTTCGATGTGCCTGGGCATGAACCCCGACCAACTCTCGCCCGGTGAGCGCAGCGCCTCCACGTCCAACCGCAATTTCGAGGGCCGGCAGGGCAAGGGCGGGCGCACGCACCTGGTCTCGCCGCTCGTGGCCGCCGCGACCGCGGTCCGCGGCACGCTGTCCTCGCCCGCCGATCTCGAGCCGGTGCCGGAGCCGGCCGGATCGAACGCCTGAAGGAGACAACGATGGACGCCTTCCACACCCATACCGGCGTCGGAATCCCGTTGCGCCGCACCAACGTGGACACCGACCAGATCATCCCGGCGGTGTATCTCAAGCGCATCACGCGAACCGGGTTCGAGGACGGGCTCTTCGCGGCCTGGCGCGGTGACCCCACGTTCGTGCTCAACCAGCCCGCATTCAGTACCGGATCGGTGCTGGTCGCCGGTGCCGATTTCGGCACCGGATCATCGCGGGAGCACGCGGTTTGGGCGCTGATGGACTACGGGATCCGAGTGGTGATCTCGCCGCGCTTCGCCGACATCTTCCGCGGCAATTCGGCCAAGGCGGGCCTGGTGGCCGCACAGGTCACCCAGGACGAGGTCGAACTCCTGTGGAAACTGCTGGAGAACGAGCCGGGAACGGAGGTGACCGTGGACCTGGAGAAGCAGACGATCACCGCCGGTCCGCTGGCATTCGAGTTCCAGATCGATCCGTACATCCGCTGGAGGTTGCTCGAGGGCTGGGACGACATCTCCCTGACATTGCGGCACGCCGACGAGATCGGTGCTTTCGAGGCAGATCGGCCCGCCTTTCTTCCGGTCACCGGATAGCCCGGCCCGCCGGTCGGCGTTCCCGATCGGAAAGGACGAAAAATACTGCGGCACAGTGGTTTTCTGGATCGCGGCGTTACTGCCGGACGGTTCGAAGTGCCAGGTTCGGGCCGGTACGGCGGCTGAGAACCGTTAGAACACACTACTTCCTGGGCGTGGCGCACTGGCGCTTTCGCCGATTTGCGCCTACCGTTTGCCACCAATCGGCCCCCAACGTGCCGCGGGCCCGAGGAGCCCGGGAGGGACTGTGAACAAGACCGACCTGATCAACCAACTCGCGGAACGGTTGGACGGTGACAAGAAGAAGGCGCAGGTCGCGGTAGAAGGCTTCATCGATCTCATCCAGCGGGAAGTCCAGAAGGGCCGCAACGTCTCGATCTCCGGTTTCGGCGTCTTCGAGAAGCGGGCCCGGGCCGCGCGCACCGCCCGCAACCCACGCACCGGCGAGGCCGTCAAGGTCAAGAAGACGAACGTGCCTGCGTTCCGGCCCGGCAAGTACTTCAAGGACGTCATCGCCGGCACGGTCAAGCTTCCCAAGCCCAGCAACACCCCGATGACTGCCCGTGCGGCCGCCGCGGCGGCCAGGGCGGCCGCATCAACGCCGGCCGCGAGGACCACCACCACCCGGACCCGATCGGCCGCGGCCAAGCCTGCCGGCACCACCACCCGGACACGGTCGGCGGCGGCGAAGCCGGCCGCGACCGCCGGCGCGGCGACCACAGCCACCCGCACGAGGGCCGCGGCGACCAAGACCGCCGCCGCGCCGAGGGCCACCCGTGCCACAAAGGCGACCGCCGCACCGAAAGCGGCCGCCGCGCCGAAGACCACGGCCAAGACGACGACCGCAAAGACCCCCGCACGGCGGACGTCGACGAAGGCGGCCGCCCCGTCCAGCTGATCGGATCGACGAAAGCCCCTGTGTCGCGGACCAGCCCGCGACGCCGGGGCTTTCGGCCATTCCGGGTCCGTGGGATCGCCGGCTCCGCCGGACATGCCGGCCGGCGGCTATCCCTGTGGTGCCGGGTAGCGGTCCGCCTGGACGAGCCGCCGCCCGGCGAACGACAGGAACCAGTAGGCGGCCTTCGGTGTGCTCACCTCGGCCACCTGCAGGTCGTTGCGGGCGGCCAGAGACTTGACCACGCCGGGGATCACGCCGCCCTGGCTGCACACCACCATGGTCGATCCGGGCTGCTGGCCCGCTGCAAGCTCGACCAACCGGCTGCGCGCGCTCGCCGGGTCGTCCCGGTAGGACTCCTCACCGAACTCCGGATCCACCACGATCCCGGTCCCCAACTTCTCCGCCAGGGGCGCGACGGTGGCCAGACAGCGTTCCGGCGGCGCAGCGTGCACCGACTCCGGGGCGAACACGCCCAGTTCCGCGGCCAGCGCCTGCGCCTGCCGGCGCCCCTTGGCGTCCAGCGGACGGCCGATGTCGTCGCCGACGAAGGACTCCCGCTGGCCGGCACGGGCGTGCCGAACCAGCAGCACCCCTTGCTGCGCCGCCGGCTCGAGGGCAAACGTGCCCAGCACCGCCCGGTCGAACTCGTAGGTCATCCGGGACCGGGCGCCGGGGATCGACAGCCACTCGAGGCGGTCGACTTCCTTGTTCGGTGTGAAGAACCCGGCCATGCGTCGAGCCGCGAAGTAGTGCACGGTCTTCGGTCCGGCGCTGGTGGTGTAGGACACGGTCGTCAGGCTGCGCCCGATCGCCGCCTGGAATCCTGTCTCCTCCTGCACCTCCCGGGCGGCGGTCACCTGGGCGACCTCGCCGGATTCGGCCTTTCCCTTGGGCAGGGACCAGTCGTCGTACCTCGGTCGGTGCACCAGCGCGATGCGCACGCCGTCGCGTCGGGACGGCCGCCACAGCACCGCACCGGCCGCCCGGATCACCGACGGCGGGGCATCACTCGCCACGGGTCACGCTGCCCCGGAGCAGTTCTTCCTGGATGTCCACGCCAGGACCGTCCGCGGGGGACGGCGTCCAGCCGCCCGGACCGAGGAGCCAGCAGCGGGTGTCGGGCGCGGTGATGAGGTCGAACAACCTGGCCATCCGCTCGGTTGCCGCGCTGTCCTTGACCTGCACCAGCGCCTCCACCCGGCGATCGAGGTTGCGGTGCATCATGTCCGCGCTACCGATCCAGTACTCCTCGCTGGTTCCGCCACCGTCGACGGGCCGGGCGCCGTTGCGGAAATAGAAGATCCGCGAGTGCTCCAGGAAGCGACCGACAATCGATCGGACGGTGATGTTCTCGGACAGTCCCGGCACGCCCGCGCGCAGCGCGCAGATCCCGCGCACGGTCACGTCCACGGCGACGCCTGCCCGCGACGCCCGGTAAAGCGCGTCGATCACCCGCTCGTCCACGATGGAGTTCATCTTCAGCCGGACGAGCCCGCCGCGTCCGGCCCTCTGGTGCTCGATCTCGCGTTCGATCCGGGTGACGATCCCGCTGCGGATGGAATGCGGTGCCACCAGCAGGTTCCGGTACTCGGTCTGCCGGGAGTACCCGGTCAGCACGTTGAAAAGGTCGGTCAGGTCCGCGCCGATGTCCGGGTCGGCGGTGAGCAGTCCGAAGTCCTCGTAGATGCGCGCGGTCTTGGGGTTGTAGTTACCGGTGCCGAGGTGGCAGTAACGCTGCAGTGTCTTGCCCTCCTGGCGGATCACCAGGGCGGTCTTGCAGTGGGTCTTGAGGCCGACCAGTCCGTACACCACATGCACCCCGGCACGCTCCAAGGCCTTGGCCCATGAGATGTTGGCCTGCTCGTCGAACCGCGCCTTGATCTCTACAAGGGCCACCACCTGCTTGCCGGCCTCGGCCGCCGAAATGAGCGCATCGATGATCGGGGAATCACCCGAAGTGCGGTACAGCGTCTGCTTGATCGCCAGCACGCGCGGGTCGGCGGCCGCCTGCTCGATGAACCGCTGCACCGTGGTGGCGAACGACTCGTACGGGTGGTGCAGCAGCACGTCGCCGTCGCGCAGCGTGGAGAAGACACTCTTGGGCGTCTCGCCCTCGGCGAACGCCGGGTTGGTGGCCGGGACGAACGGGGGGTCCTTGAGCGCCGGCTTGTCGACCCCGTAGATCTGCCAGAGGCTGGACAGGTCAAGCAGTCCCGGCACCTCCACCGCGTCGGCGGCGTCGACGTCGAGTTCGCTGAGCAGCAGCGCCAGCACCCGTTCGCTGGTCGTGTTGGTGACCTCCAGCCGGACCGGTGGGCCGAACCTGCGTCGGGCAAGCTCCCGTTCCAGGGCCTGCAGCAGGTCCTCGTCACGGTCCTCCTCGACCTCGAGGTCGGCGTTGCGAGTGACTCGGAATGCCTGGTGCTCCACCACGTCCATGCCGGGGAACAGCTGCGCGAGGTGCGCGGCGATGAGTTCCTCCAGCGGCAGGAAGTCCAGCACCCCGCGGCGCACCTGGACGAACCGGTCGACGTTCGGCGGCACCTTCACCCGGGCGAAGCGTTCGGCCCTGGTCTCGGGGTCGCGAACGATGATCGCCATGTTCAGGCTCAGCCCCGAGATGTACGGGAACGGGTGCGCCGGATCGACCGCCAGCGGGGTCAGCACCGGGAAGATCTGCGCGGTGAAGTAGTCAGCCAGCCGCTGGCGATCGGGCTCCTCGATGCCGCTCCAGCGCACGATCCGGATCCCCGCCGCGGCCAGGGCCGGCAGCACCTCGTCGACGAAGCAGCGGCCCTGCCGTTCCACCAGCTCCCGAGTCCGGGCGGAGATCAGCGCGAGCTGCTCGGAGGCCGTCAGGCCATCCGCGCTGGTGACCGACAGGCCCATATCGCGGCGTCGCATGAGCCCGGCGACCCGCACCATGTAGAACTCGTCGAGGTTGGAGGCGAAGATCGCCAGGAACTTCGCGCGTTCCAGCAAGCGCTGCGCCGGATCCTCGGCAAGGGCCAGCACCCTGGCATTGAAGTCGAGCCAGGACAGCTCCCGGTTGGAGAACCGGTCGTCGGGAAGCGGCGCGTCGTCGATCTCGGCAATCACCGCACTGTCCACGGCGAGCTCGGACGGGCCGCCGTGGAACGGTTCGACCATCGCCTCGGCGTTCGTCTCCCCGTTGGTCGCGTGGGTTGCATCGATGGTCGACTCGGACGTTCTGCTCGCGGTCACCGCGTCATTGTCCAGCGTGGCCGGAGTGGCCCGCCACACCCGAGATGAACGGTGCGTATCGGTATGCGTGCGTCGGCCCGGGCGCCCACCGGCCGTGTTCGATGGCGCCCTCGCAAGCTCGGCCGACTGGTTCGATGGCGCCCTCGCAAGCTCGGCCGACTAGGGTGACGGGCGACGTCGGCAGAAGGAGCAGATGTGGCCCGCAGTCCCACGCACGAGAAGGGCAACGCATGGCTCACCTTCTGCCAGGTCGTCATGTACCCGGCCGCCTTTCTGCTGGGACGGCAGCGGATCTCCGGTGCCGCGCATGCCCGGCGCGGCGGCGGCTACCTGCTGGTGGCCAACCACATCTCGCACCTCGACCCGCTGTTCGACGCGGTCGCGGTCCGCAAGAGCGGCCGGATCCCGCGTTTCATGGCCAAGGCATCGCTGTGGAAGGTACCGGTGCTCGGCAAGGCGTTGGCCGGGTCCGACCAGATCCCGGTGGACCGGACCGGCACCGGCGCGGGGCAGATGAGCCTGGACGCCGCGAAGGCGGCGCTCGAAGCAGGCCGGGTGGTGCTGATCTACCCGGACGGCACCGTCACCCGCGATCCCGAGATGTGGCCGATGAAGCCGCGGATGGGGGTCGGCGCACTGGCCCTCACCGGTGACTTCCCGGTGATCCCGGTCGCGCACTGGGGATCCCACCTGGTGTACAGCTCCTATCGCGCGGGCCGACGGTTTCATCCGTTGCCGCGCAAGGATGTTCACACGGTCTTCGGTGAGCCGATCGACCTGTCCGACCTGCGGGCCGGCGCGCACGACGCGCGGGCCGTGCGCGCCGCCTCCATCCGCATCATGACCACTGTGCGGGATCTCGTCGGCGAGATCAGGGGAGTCACCCCGCCGACGGAGTTCTACGATCAGCGCAAGGCGGAGCGACTGGCGCAACGCGCCGCCCGGTCCGACCCGACGGGGTCCGCCGGGACGCCGGGCAGTTGACCTCCACCGCCGGGATCCAGCGGCTCGCGGTTCTGGGTGCGGGGTCGTGGGGGACCACCTTCGCCAAGGTGCTCGCGGACGCCGGGCGCACCGTGAACCTGTGGGCCCGGCGGGAGGCGGTGGCGTCCGCGATCCGCACCGTGCACCGCAACCCGGACTATCTCCCAGGGGTCGACCTGCCCGAGAACCTCCACGGGACTTCCGATTTCGATGCGGCGTTGGAGGACGTCGACGCCGTGGTGCTGGCTGTGCCCAGTCAGGCGTTGCGAGAGAACCTGCGGGTCTTCCGAGACAGCCTGCCGCCGACCGTGCCCGTGATCTCGCTGGCCAAGGGGGTAGAGATCGGCACCGGGCTCCGGATGAGCGAGGTGATCGTCAAGGTCGGGCAGATCGACCCCGCGCGGATCGTGGTCCTCACCGGGCCGAACCTGGCGGCCGAGATCGCCCTGGAGCATCCGACCGCGTCCGTGCTTGCCTGCACCGACCACGACCGGGCCCGACTGATCCAGCAGGCGTGCGCCACGCCGTACTTCCGGCCCTTCACCATCACTGATGTGGTCGGTGCCGAGATCGCCGGCACGGGCAAGAACATCATCGCACTCGCCTGCGGCATCGCCGATGGCCTCGGGCTGGGCCTGAACGCGGCCGCCTCGCTCATCGCGCGCGGTCTGCACGAGGTGACCCGCCTGGGCGTCGAACTGGGCGCCGCACCGGCCACGTTCGCCGGCCTGGCAGGTCTGGGAGATCTGGTGGCTACCTGCTGGTCGCCGCTGTCCCGCAATCGCACGCTGGGTGGACGCCTCGCCGCGGGCCTCGGCCTCGACGCGGCGCTGGAGGCCGCGGGCGGCCAGGTGGCCGAGGGGGTGGTGAGCTGCCGCTCGGTGCGCGACCTTGCCGTGCGGCACAAGATCGACATGCCCATCACCGAGGCGGTGTACCAGGTGTGCTACCGGCACCTGCCGCCGACCCAGATGATGCGATTCCTGATGGACCAGCCGCACAGCGCGGAGTGAGGCCGCCGGCTGTGTCGGTTTCCGACCCGGCGGCGAAGGCCGGTTAGGGTCGAACACCATGAGCCCCGAGCGGATCCGGGTGGCAGTCGTGTTCGGCGGCCGCAGCGGCGAGCACCCGGTGTCCTGCATCTCGGCCGCCGGAGTGTTGGCCAATATCGACCCGGACCTGTTCGACGTGACGGCGATCGGCATCACCCCGGCCGGCCGCTGGTTGCACATGGACACCGCGGCGATCCCGTCGACGCATGCGTCGCAACTCCCTACGGTCAGTGCCGGCTCTGCGGTGGCGCTGCCCGTCGACCCCACGGCGTCCACGCTGGTGTCGCTGAACGCGGTTGCGGACCGCCCGGCGGCATTCGACGTGGACGTGGTCTTCCCGGTCCTGCACGGACCGTTCGGCGAGGACGGCACCATCCAGGGGCTGCTTGAGCTGTCCGGGGTGCCGTATGTCGGAGCCGGGGTGCTCGCCTCGGCGGCGGCGATGGACAAGGAGTTCACCAAGAAACTGCTCGCCGCCGAGGGACTCCCGGTGGGCGACTGGGTGGTGCTGCGGCCAAGTACCGCCACCCTCACCGCCGAGCAGAAGGAGCGGCTCGGACTGCCTGCCTTCGTCAAGCCGGCGCGGGCGGGGTCCTCGCTGGGCGTCAGCAGGGTGACCGACTGGTCCGAGCTGGACAGGGCGATCGCCTTTGCCAGGGAGGCCGACCCGAAGGTATTGGTGGAGGCGGCGGTGGTCGGCCGGGAGATCGAGTGCGGGGTGCTCGAATACCCGGACGGTCGGATCGAGACCTCGCCGACGGCCGAGATCCGTGTCGGTGGCGGCCACGAGTTCTACGACTTCGACGCCAAGTACATCGATGAGGGCGCGGCCGGCTTCGACATCCCGGCCGGCCTGCCGGACGCGATCACCCGGCGGATCCAGGAGCTGTCGAAGCTGGCGTTCACCGCGCTGGACGCGCAGGGTCTGGCCCGGGTCGACTTTTTCGTGCGGCCCGATGAGCCGGCGGATCGGGCAGTGGTGATCAACGAAGTGAACACGCTGCCCGGGTTCACGCCCATCTCCATGTATCCGGCGATGTGGGCGAAGGCAGGCGTGTCCTACCGCGAACTGATCACCGTGCTCATCCACACCGCGCTCGCCCGGGGCACCGGCCTGCGCTGAACCGGTGGCGAGCTGCTACTCGCCGTCGGCCGGCAGCGGGACCCCGTCCCGGCAGACCTCGCGTTCGGGCAGCGTCGCCGCGACGATCGCGGACGCCTCTTGCCACGGGCCGGTCGACGTCACCGCCGCGGGCACCGTCACCGCCACCCGCACCGACCGGTCGACCAGGAAGTATGTGGTGTCACCGCCGGTGGACAGCGGGAGCCAGGCCACCCCGTCGACCTCCTGCAGGGCCGCGGTACAGGTCAACTCGGCGGGCGTCGGTACCCCGCAGCGCAGCACCACCGCGGGTTCGCCCCAGGCGACAACCGCGGCCATGGACGGGTCGTCACCCTGCGAGATGATCCGGCGCGGCAACCCGGCCAGTTGGTCCGGCAAGGCCGCCGTCAGGGTCGCGCAGCCCGGGGTACCTGCGCCAGGTGCCTCCACCGCGGACAGGGTGAGCGGGTCGTCGACGGAGGCCGTCGGCCGGGAGTTGACGATGTTGGCGGCGACGATCACCGCCACCACCGCAGCCACAGCCACCCCGATCGCGGCGAACACCCGCCATCGGGGCGGTCCGTCGCCGGCGACGGCCGGCGACGGACCGGGTTCCGTTGCGGTCAGAGGTGCACCACCGGGCAGGTGAGGGTTCTGGTGATGCCGGCCACGCCCTGTACCCGGGCGACGACCAGCTTGCCCAGCTCGTCGACGGACTGCGCCTCGGCGCGCACGATGACGTCGTAGGGGCCGGTGACGTCCTCGGCGCTGGTCACCCCGGGCAACTCGGCGATCGCCTCGGCCACCGCGGCGGCCTGGCCGACCTCGGTCTGGATGAGGATGAACGCCTGCACCACGATGTGCCCCTTCCTGCAAGCCACTGCCTTGGCGGCGCCCGCCGCCGGACTCGACGTCTGAGCCTATCGGTCGCATCGGCGTCCCCGGAGGCCGACTCCGGGCATCCGGATCGGGAATGATGGTCCGGCGGATCAATCCCACCGCGACCGATCGGACGCGACCCAGCGAGGTGCACCATCAGCAAGCCCGACCCGGCCACCCTGGCCAGTACCGGCGAGTTCTCCTTGATCGATGCGCTGGTCGCGCGGACCACCCAGCCGCCAACCACGCTGCTGGGCCCGGGTGACGACTGCGCCGTGATCGGTGCACCGGACGGCAGGGTGGTCGCCACCGTGGACGTGCTCGTCGACGGCGTGCACTTTCGCACCGACTGGGCGTCGGGCGAGCAGATCGGCCGACGCGCCGCCCTGGCGTCGATGGCCGACGTGGCCGCGATGGGCGCCAGGCCGACCGCCCTGCTGGTCGGCCTGAGCGCGCCCGGCGAAACACCCACCGACCTGGTGATGGACATCGGGCGTGGGTTGGCCGCCGAGGCTGCGGCGGCGGGTGCCGGCATCGTCGGCGGCGACATCACCCGATCCACCGTGCTGACCATCGCCGTCACCGTGCTCGGCGACCTCGCCGGTCGGGATCCGGTGCGTCGCGCCGGCGCCGGCGTCGGTGACGTGGTGGCGGTGGTCGGTCGGCTGGGCTGGGCGGCAGCCGGACTTGCGGTGCTGACCCGCGGCTTCCGGTCGCCGGCCGCACTGGTCGGCTCCTACCGGGTGCCCGAGCCGCCACTGGCCCAGGGCGTGGTCGCGGCGGAGGCCGGCGCCACCTCGATGATCGACGTATCCGACGGCCTGATCGCCGACCTTGGTCACCTGGCGGACGAGTCGGGGGTGCGGATCGACGTGGCGACCGCGGTGATACCGGTGCACGCCCGGTTGACCGAGGTCGCCTCGGCGCTGGGCCGCGACCCCATGGAATGGGCCCTCACCGGTGGCGACGACCACGCTCTGGCGGCGACCTTCCCGACCAAAGCGGTCGTGCCAGCGGACTGGACGCCGATCGGCGTGGTCCGCGAGGGCAGCGGTGTGCTCGTGGACGGCCAGCAGTGGGCCTCGCCGGGCGGCTGGGACCACTTCGGCTGACCGCGGTAGCCTCCCGCGCATGCCGGAACCGTTGCGTTCCCTCGTCGCCGAGGACTGGGCGGACGCCCTCGAACCGGTCGCCGGTCAGGTCAGCGCGATGGGCGAGTTCCTGCGCGCCGAGCTGGCCGCCGGGCGGTCCTACCTGCCGGCGGGCCGGCATGTTCTGCGGGCGTTCGAGCGACCCCTGAGCCAGGTCCGTGTGCTGATCGTGGGACAGGACCCCTACCCGACGCCCGGGCACCCGATCGGGCTGTCGTTCGCGGTGGACCGGCACGTGCGTCCGATACCCCGCTCCCTGGCCAACATCTATCGCGAGCTGCTTGCCGACACCGGGATCATGGGTCCGCAGCACGGCGACCTCACCGCCTGGTCCGACCAGGGTGTGCTGCTGCTGAACCGGGTGCTCACGGTGCAGCCCGGCAAGCCCGCCTCGCACCGCGGCAAGGGCTGGGAGCCGGTGACCGAGGCGGCCATCCAGGCCCTGGTCGGGCGCGGCGGGCCGTTGGTGGCGATCCTGTGGGGCCGGGACGCGCAGACCCTGCGCCCGCTGCTCGACGGTGTTCCGGTGATCGAGTCCGCCCACCCGTCGCCGATGTCCGCCGACCGCGGGTTCTTCGGATCCCGGCCGTTCTCCCGGGTGAACCGGATGTTGGTCGAGCAGGGCGGCGAGCCGGTCGACTGGACCCTGTGACGCCGGTTGGGCCGGCCGAGTCCGCCCACCCCGGCCGGTTGACCGCCGCGCTGTTCGCCGGTGGTGTCGCCACCTTCGCCGAGCTGTACGCGGTGCAGGCGGTGTTGCCCGGGCTGGCCGCCGAATGGCAACTGACCGAGTCGGAGGCGACGCTGGCGGTGTCGGTGGCCACCGGCGCGCTCGCCGTCTCCGTGCTGCCGTGGGCCGCGCTCGGCGACCGCATCGGCCGGGCGCGGGCCATGCGGGTATCGGCGGTCGTCGCCGCGGCGTGTGGCCTGCTCGTCGCGGTCGCCCCGTCGTTCGAGCTGCTGCTGGCGCTGCGGGCGGTGTCCGGCGCCGCGCTCGGCGCGCTCCCCGCGCTGGCCGTCGCACACCTGGTGTCCACCGCGGCCCCGGCTCGGGTCGCCGCCGTCGGCGGCCTGTACGTCGCCGGGACGACGATCGGGGGACTGTCCGGACGGGTGCTGACCGGCGCGGTCGGTGGGGTGTTCGGGTGGCGCTGGGGCCTGGTGACCACGGCCGCCTTCGTCGCGGCCGCCGCGACGGTGTTCGCCGTGCTGCTCAGGTCCCCGCCCACCAGGCCGGGGGACTCCGTGCGCGGGCCGGCCGGCTCGTCGGCGGCCCGGCTGCGGCTGGCCCTGGCAGACCGGGTGGCCTGGGTGTTCTACCTGCAGGCATTCCTGCTGATGGGCGCGTTCATCACGATCTACAACCTGCTCGCGTTCCGGCTGGCGGGTGACCCGTACCGGATCCCGGCCTCGGTGGTGAGCCTGCTGTTCCTGACCTACCTCGTCGGAACGGTCGGATCGTCGGGGGTGGGGCGGTTGGTTGCGTCCCTGGGACGCCGGCGGGTGCTGGCCGGGGCCGGCCTGGCAATGGCGGCCGGCGCGGTGATCACCGTGCCGACACCGCTGTGGAGCGTGCTGGCCGGGCTGGTGCTGCTCACCTTTGCCTTCTTCGTCGCCCATGCGATCGCGGCGACCTGGGTGGGCGAACGGGTACCTGGCGCCCGTTCGCAGGCCTCGGCGGTCTACTCGCTGGCCTATTACGCGGGGTCCAGCGTGATCGGGCTGCTGGGCGCGTCGCTGTACGCCCGGTTCGGATGGGGCGGGGCGATCGCGCTGGTGGTCGCGATCACGACGACCGCGGCCGTTCTCGCCATCGTCGGCGCGCCGCCCCGCGATGCACCCGTGGAGCGGCAGAGTTCTCCGGTGTGAGCGAGCACCCCGGTCCGTCGGCGATTCCCTCCGGCCTGCTCAAGCCAACCATCTGGATGTGCTCCCGCTTGATTGCGTCGATCGTGGCCCTCGTCTGGGTGTACTACACGATCCCGGTGAAGGGCGCTGACGGTGACTCCGACCTGCCCTGGCTGATCCTCGAACTGGTGATCTTCGGGGCGATCGTGGGCATTCAGGTGCCCTTGATCACCAAGGCGCGCTACCCGCTGCTGCGCGGGATGGAATCGCTCGCGTTGACCATCCTGCTGTTCCTGCTGATCTTCGCCCGGGTGTATCTGTCGAACTCGGTGGGTGCGCCCGGGGTGTTCACCCAGCCGCTGGACAAGGACACCGCGCTGTACTTCACCGTGACGGTGTTCGCCACCGTCGGCTTCGGGGACATCGTGGCCGCATCGAACCCGATGAAGCTGCTGGTGACGGTTCAAATGCTGTTGAACCTGGTGGTGTTCGGCCTGGTGATCCGGGTGATCTCGTCGGCGGCCCAGCGGGGCGTGGCACGCAGGCAGGGCCGCAAGGACTGACCGACTGCGGGTTGGTGGCGGGTGGTGCAGCTGACCAGCAACGCCGAGCAGGCCCGCCGCACGTCGGCGTAGCTGTCGCGCACCGTACGGACACCGCGCTTGGCGGCGACGGCGTCGGCCCGGGCACGGTCGCGAGCGGCGACCGCGACCAACTCGTGACCCAGGGCATTGGCCGGCTCCTAGCTCTTCTTGCCGATGGTGCGGAAGATGCTGCCGTCGGTGACGTGTTCTTCCAGGTCCTCCAGGGTGTGGCCGCGGGTCTCTGGCACGAACTTGAGCACGAACAGGAACGAGATCGCGTTGGCCACCGCGAAGATCAGGAACAGGCCCATCCCGAGGGCGCCGACGACCGAGGGCACGTTGAGGGCGATGATGCCGTTCGCCATCCACAGCACAAATACCGAGACGCCCATGCCGATGCCGCGCATGTGCAGCGGGAACACCTCGGACAGGTACACCCACACGGCCAGGTTCAGGAACAGCTGGATGGATCCGATCATGAAGATGATGAGCAGCAGGAACACCCAGGGGCGGGCCGGGTCGCCCACCGGGAGCAGGTTCATCGCGATGACGATCAGCAGGTGCGAGATCGCCGTCAGTCCCAGGCCCCAGAGAAAGTTGGTGCGGCGGTTGATCCGGTCCATCAGGAACAGCGCCGTGGTCCCACCGATCACCGCGATCACGCCGGGTGCGATGTTCATCCACCCGAGCATCGACTCGCTGAAGCCGGCCTCGGCGAGCATCCGCTGCCCGTAGTACATGATCGCGTTCACGCCGGTGAACTGCTGGGCGACACCCAGACCGCAGGCGACGAGCAGGATGAAGAAGAGATTCCGGTTCGAGAGCACCGCGCGCAGGCCGAGTGCCTGGTTCGACTGCTCGTGTTCCTCCTCGGCGACGTGCTCGACCTCGGCGAGTTCGGCCTCCGCGCGTTCCTTGGAGCGGATCGTCTTCATCACCGCGAGTGCTTCGTCGTGCCGGCCCTTCTCGATGTACCAGCGTGGCGACTCGGGCATGCGCAGCATGCCGAAGAACAGGACGATCGCCGGAAGCGCGCAGACGGCGAACATGATCCGCCAGACACCCTCGATGTGACCGAGGGTGGCGGCGATGATCGCGTTGACCACGAAGGCGGCGAGTTGGCCGACGACGATCATGAGTTCGTTGCGCCCGGCCAGCGAGCCGCGGATCTCGAACGGCGCCATCTCGGCCAGGTAGACCGGCACGACCGCGGACGCACCACCGACCGCCAGGCCGAGCACGACCCGCCCGACGACCAGGGATCCGAAACTGGGCGCGAAGACGACGACGGTCGTCCCGACGAAGAACAGCACGGCGAGGATGATGATCGTCTTGCGGCGGCCGATCGCGTCGGAGATCTGGCCGCCGATCAGCGCGCCGAACGCCGCCGCGAAGACCAGTGAGCTCAGGACGATGCCGACCTGGAAGTCGGTGAGTCCCAGTTCCGCCTGCATCGGACGCTCGGCGCCGTTGGCGACGCCGGTGTCGTAGCCGAACAGCAGGCCACCGAAGGTGGCGATGATTGCGATGAGGCCGAGACGTTTCCTATGCGGTCCGTCCGTGAGCGGCGGCAGTTTCATTTCGCTGGCTGATGCGCCGTGCGACATAGTGACTCCCTTGTCCCTTACCGATCGAGGTGCCGCACGACGCCTCGATCGAGGGTCGGCCGTCGCCACCCTCCGGGCCGCCTGTTGCCAAGAGCTGATGCAACCCGCGACAACCTTGTACCAGGCCGGGTTCGCCTGCCGAGCTCTGGCGTGTCCCGACGGGCCAGGGCGAAGTCGCGTGGCGACGTTCGCAAGGTGACCGCGGCCGGTCAGGCGGGCTGCCGCGCCGTTGCGTGCACCGGCGCCGTGCCCCTGGGCCCGGGGACGGGTAGCACGAACGTGATGACGAATGCCACCGCCACAGCGATCACGACCTGCGGGGTCACCGAGATGCCGTCGGCGCCCAGCAGCAGGACGGCCAGCAGAGTGGACGTCATCGGGAGCCGGAGCATCGCGGCGCACATGGCGCCGATGCCCATGGCGATGGCCGGGGCAAGGCTCATCCCGGGTAGCGCGGACGCGGCGATCCCCAGCGCCGCGCCGATGAACATTGACGGGAACACCGGGCCGCCCCGGAACGCGCTGAGCGACAGGCTGTAGGCGAAGGACTTGCAGACCACGAGCAGGATCAGCGCGCCGACCGAGTACTCGGTTGCGTGACTGACCAGCTCGGGCAGCGCGTCCTGCCCGGAGAACAACACGTGGTCGAAGCCGTACCCGGTCACCAGCTGGTAGACCATCGCGGACGCACCGATCAGCAGGCCGAATGCCGCGGTGACCACGATCCGGTTGGTGTGGACCAGGGGCCGCAGCCACAGGCCACCCGATCGGATCACCCAGGCGAGCCCGGCGCCGACGACGCCCATCACGACCGCCCAGAGCAGCGTGCCCACGGTGGGTGCAACGTCGGGCGGCACGGTGCCCAGGGAAAGTGAAAAGGTCCCCAGACCGGTCAGGTTGTCCAGGCCGAGAAAGATCAACGCACCGATCCCGGAGGCGAGCAGGCCGGGCAGCGCGACCAGGCTGAGCGTCGCGCCCCCGATACCGGCCACCTCCATGATGAGGAACGCGCCCAGCACCGGCGAGCCGAGCAGGGTGCTGACCGCGGCGAAACTGCCGGCCGAAGCCATCACCGTGATGGCCATCGGCGGGGCGTCCTTGCGGGTCAGGTGCACCGCCAGCGCGGCGAGCCCGCCGCCGATCGCGATCAGCGGCGCCTCCGGTCCGAGCACCGCACCCAGGCTCAGCGTGGTCAGAGCGGCCAGGAAGATCCCGATCAGGTCCTTTCCGCTCGCCGGTCCGCCCCCGGTTTGGAACCCGAACGCGGGGGAGTGCCCGCAGTTGCCTGGCAGGTAACGGACGGTCAGGCCGGTGAGCAGGCCGCACAGCAGCAACCAGGGCAACGGCCACCAGGCGGGCGCCGGTCCACCGACGATCGAGGCCGGCAGCTCGCTGAACAGGTAGTGCTGGATCTTGCTGACCAGGGCGAGGAACCCGTAGGCGATCGCGGAGATGGGGATGCCCAGGATTGCCGCGAGGATGAGAGCGGACAGGTAGGCCTTGGACCGGATGACCTTCCTCGGGTCCATGGCGGTCGGGTCGGCCATCGGGCACCTCTCGTGACGGAAGGGTTGTCCGAGCGGTCAACATATCCCGCGGCGGTCGCCGATCCGGCCGCACCCGGCTCCGGTTCACCCGACATGGGCGAATCACAGCAGGGTTGCGTCCCAGGTGCTGATCGCCTCGGGTGCCCTGGGCTGTTGCAGCGTGCGGTCGATTCCGTCGAACCCGCCCACCGCGGCCATCAGCGCGGGCAGGACCAGCAGCGCCCCGACCCCGGAGTGGCCGGTCATCGACCAGTCGGTGAGGGGCTCGCGACCGAGCAGATCCAGCAACCGGGGGTGCCCGCGTTCCGGTGCGAGCGAGGACACGATGTAGTAGGTGTCCGCGCCCGGAGCGAGGCGGTGCGCGAGAACGGCGGCCACCGAGCTGGCCATGTCGTGGACGATCACCGGCGTCCGCCGCACGGCGGCCTGGGCGATGAACCCGGTCAGCGCCGCCAGGTCCGGACCGCCGCCGACACGCAGCATGTCCAGCGGGTCACCCCCGCAGCGACGCACCCGGAACAGCCCGTCCCGAACCGCCGCGGCCTTGCGGATCCACGCGTGGTCGTCGATGCCCGATCCGCGGGAGGTCGCGTCGACCGGTTCCATCGCCGTCAGTGCGGCGGTGAGTACCGCCACCGGGGTGCTCACCCCGACCCCGCAGGTCGCCCCGATCAGCAGGTCGGAACCGGAGTCGACGGCCGCGTCGGCGCGGTCCCGACCCGCTTGCACCGCGGTGGCCAACTGGTCGTCGGCGAGGGCGTCACCGATGTCGATCCTCCCGGCGGGACGGGCGTCGGGCAGCCGGTCGGGTACCGCCTCCTGCGGTGCGCTCATTCCGACATCGACCACGGTCACGGCGCACCCGGCGACCCGGGCCAACCCGGCGGCGAACCCGGTGCCGGAGGTCAGATCAACGGCTCGCCGGGCCGTCTCGGGTCGGGGTGACGCCGATATTCCCAGCGCGGCGATGTCGTGGTCGGCGGCGAACACCACCAGCCGTGGACAGGGCAGCAGGGCTCCCTCGATCGAGCCGCGGGCGCCGGCCAGCAGGTCGATGACCGCGGCCCACACCCCGAACTCACCGACAGGCAGCCGATCACGCGTATCGGCAGCCGTCGCGACGGCCTCGGCGTTCAGCGGGGGGACGGGCGGCAGGTCAAGGAGCATCGGGCCCAGTATGCCGACCGGGTCGGGGGCGAATGCCTCGACCCGGCCAGCTGCCGCCATTCGGTGGGGCCGATCGTAAAGAGATGTGAAAAGCCGCAGTTCACGGCCGACTGTCGTGGAGCGTCGATACCGTCGGACCCGAGCGGACCTTGTGGGTTCGAGGACGGTCAGCCCCCTGAACGACTCGCGGTCGACCCACGAAGCAAGCCCTTGACGCAAACCCTTGACGGACCCGTGAAGGAGGGACCGATGGTCTACCTGTGGCGCTATGCGGACGACGCGGGCGTCGTCGCCGATGGACCGGACATTTCGTTCGGCTCCCAGGAGGAGGCCGAGATCTGGCTCGGCGAGACCTGGCCGGAGCTGTTGGAGAGCGGGATCGCGGCGGTGTCGTTGTTCAACGATCGACGGGCCGTCTACGGACCCATGCCGCTCGCCGAAGTGTGAGATCACTCACACACGAGTGTTAACGGTGGTTCACTTCTGTCATGCTGAGGGTCATCATGACAGACTTCAGTGAACCCGCCGAGTACCCCGAGCTGCGCGCAGCGGTCCGGCAGATCACGCAGTCGCACGGACCCGCCGAGTACAGCCGGCACGCCCGCACGTCGACGCCGATGGCCGCGTTGTGGCGGGACCTTGGCAAGGCCGGGTTCATCGGGATCAACGTGCCCGAGGAGTTCGGTGGCGGCGGCGCCGGGATGACCGAACTGGCCCTCGTGGCCGAGGAATCGGCGGCCGCGGGGTGCCCGCTGTTGACCCTGCTGGTATCGAGCGCGATCGGGGTCGAGATCCTGAGCCGGCATGGCACTGCCGAGCAGCAGAGGGAATGGCTGAGCAGGCTGGCCGACGGGAGCACCAAGATCGCCTTCGCGATCACCGAGCCGGACGCCGGCTCCAACTCGCACCGTATCGCCACCTCCGCCCGTCCGGCCGGCGACGGCAGCGGCGACTACCTCATCAACGGGCAGAAATACTACATCTCCGGCGTCGACGAGGCAGCCGCGATCCTCACGGTCACCCGCACCGGCACCGACCCGCTCACCGGCAAGGCGCAGTTGTCGCTGTTCCTGGTGCCGGTCGACGCGCCTGGGCTTACCTACCACCAGCTGGAGGTGGCCGCGCAGATCCCGGACCGCCAGTACACGGTGTTCTACGACGACGTGCGCGTTCAGGCGTCCGCGCTGATCGGCGCCGAGGGGCAGGGTCTTGGGCCCTTGTTCGACGGATTGAATCCAGAACGCATCACCGCCGCCGCGATCGCCGTCGGCATCGGTCGGTATGCGCTGGCGGCGGCCAGCGACTACGTGCGCGACCGCCAGGTGTGGGGCAGGCCCCTTGGGAGCCACCAGGCCGTCGCCCACCAGCTCGCCCGGGCGGCCGTCGACGTCGAACTCGCCAGGTTGATGACCGCCAAGGCTGCGTGGCTGTACGACGGGGGGCGGCCGGCCGGTGAGGCGGCCAACATGGCCAAGTACGCGGCGGCGAACGCGGCCGTGGCCGCCGTCGATGCCGCGATCCAGGTGCACGGCGGCAACGGCCTGTCCGTCGAGTACGGGCTGGTGCCCCTGTGGGGTATGGCCCGGCTGCTGAACATCGCTCCGGTGAACAACGAGATGGTGCTCAACTACATCGCGCAGCACACGCTGAGGTTGCCGAGGTCGTACTGACCGGCCGCGCCGGAAGGCGTGCCGGCTGCACCCGGACACACACCTAGGATTGCCCGGTGACTTCCCCCGCCGACCATGCACAGCCGGACCTTGCCAAGCAGTACGACCCGGCGGCGGTCGAGGTACCCCTGTACCAGCGGTGGCTCGCGGCCGGATACTTCAGGGCCGACGAGGGCAAGGTGCTGCGCGGCGAACGCAGGCCGTTCTCCATCGTGCTGCCCCCGCCGAACGTGACCGGCAGCCTGCACATCGGCCACGCGCTGGACCACACCCTGATGGACATACTGGTCCGCTGGCGGCGCATGTCCGGCGACGAGGCGCTGTGGTTGCCGGGGATGGACCATGCCGGCATCGCCACCCAGACCGTCGTCGAGCGCCGGCTGGCCGTCGACGGCAAGACCCGGCACGACTACGGCCGCGACCTGTTCGTGCAGAAGGTCTGGGACTGGAAGCAGGAATCCGGTGGGGCGATCCTCGGCCAGATGAAGCGGCTGGGCGACTCGGTCGATTGGGACCGGGAACGCTTCACTCTCGACGAGGGTCTGTCGAACGCGGTCCAGCTGATCTTCAAGCGGATGTTCGACGACGGTCTGATCTACCGCGCCGAGCGGATCATCAACTGGTGCCCCGGTTGCCTGACCGCGCTGTCGGACATCGAGGTCGAGCACGCCGACGACGAGGGCGAACTCGTGTCGATCCGGTACGGGTCGGCGGACGGGGATGCCGATGACACCGTGGTCGTCGCGACGACCAGGGTCGAGACCATGTTGGGCGACACCGCGATCGCCGTGCACCCGGACGACGAGC
Organism: uncultured Actinomycetes bacterium; assembly: GCA_964476495.1. Classification (GTDB taxonomy): domain Bacteria; phylum Actinomycetota; class Actinomycetes; order Mycobacteriales; family Nakamurellaceae; genus Nakamurella. The sequence goes on from CAYZBB010000077.1 coordinate 20,814, forward strand.
GCTACCGGCACCTGATCGGCCGGACGGTGTTGCTGCCCATCGTGAATCGCGAGATCCCGGTGATCGCCGACGACCACGTCGAGCCGCAGTTCGGGACCGGTGCGGTCAAGGTGACGCCGGCGCACGACCCGAACGACTTCGAGATCGGCCGTCGGCACGGCCTGGATATGCCCACGATCATGAACGAGGCGGCCGAGATCATCGGCACTGGAACTCGTTTCGACGGCATGGACCGTTTCGCCGCGCGGATCGCGGTGAAGCAAGAGCTACGTGACCAGGGCCGGATCGTCGCGGAGAAGGTGCCGTACGTGCACGCGGTCGGGCACTGTTCCCGGTCCGACGACGTCATCGAACCCCGGCTGTCCACCCAGTGGTTCGTGCGCGTCGAGACGCTGGCCAAGGCCGCCGGCGACGCGGTTCGGGACGGCCGCACCAAGATCCACCCGCCCGAGCTGGCGGCCCGTTACTTCGACTGGGTCGACAACATGCACGACTGGTGCATCTCCCGGCAGCTGTGGTGGGGCCACCGGATCCCGGTTTGGTACGGGCCGGACGGGACGATGCGGGTGGTCGGCCCGGGTGAGGAGCCCCCGGGCGAGGGGTGGACGCAGGACCCGGACGTGCTGGACACCTGGTTCTCCTCCGGTCTGTGGCCGTTCTCCACCATGGGCTGGCCGCAGGACACCGATACGCTCAAAGCCTTCTACCCGACGTCCGTGCTGGTCACCGGCTACGACATCCTGTTCTTCTGGGTGGCCCGGATGATGATGTTCGGGCTCTACGCCACCAGGACCGACGCCGGCACTCCACAGACTCCTTTCGACACGGTCGCCCTGCACGGCCTGGTCCGCGACCAGTTCGGCAAGAAGATGTCCAAGTCCCGTGGCAACACCGTCGACCCTTTGAAGTGGATCGAGGACTACGGCGCGGACGCGTTGCGGTTCACCCTGGCCCGCGGCTCGAATCCCGGGGCGGACCAGGCGATCGCCCAGGAGTGGGTCGCCGGCGCCGGCAAGTTCTGCTCGAAGTTGTTCAACGCCACCAGGTTCGCGCTGCTCAACGGGGCGGTCGTGCCGGACGTGCCGCTGATCGAGTCCGACCTCACCGCGGCGGACCGGTGGATCCTGGACCGGTTGGACGAGTTGATCGTCGGCACGACCGACCTGCTGGCCGACTATCAATTCGCCAAGGCCGCCGAGGGGCTGTACCACTTCGCCTGGGACGAGGTCTGCGATTGGTATCTCGAGCTGGCCAAGGTGCAGATCGCACCCGGTGACGGGGATCCGGACCGCACGGTGATCACCCGGCAGGTGTTGGGCACGGTACTCGACGGGCTCCTGCGGCTGTTGCACCCGTTCGTGCCGTTCGTCACCGACACCCTGTGGACGTCGCTGACCGGTGAGGAATCGCTCGTCATCGCGGATTGGCCTGCGCCGTCCGGACGTGCCCGGGACGCCGCCGCCGCCGGCTGGGTCGCCGACCTGCAGACCCTGACGACCGAGATCCGGCGGGCCCGCGCGGACCAGAAGGTGCCGCCGAGCCGGCCGCTGCCCGCCCGGATCGCAGCGCACACACCAGATCTGGACGTCGCCGCGCGATCGCTGACCCGGTTGACCGTGCCGGGCGACGGGTTCCACGCGACCGTCACCCTGCCGGTACCACTGTCCACGGGTACCGCCACGGTCGAACTGGATACCAGCGGCCTGCTGGACATCTCCGCCGAGATCGCCCGTGCCACCAAGGATCTGGGTGCCGCGGAGAAGGAGGTCGCGGATTGCGGGCGCAAGCTCGGCAACGCCGACTTCCTGGCCAAAGCTCCGGAGTCGGTGGTCGGCAAGATCCGGGCCCGCGCCGTCAAGGCCGAGCAGGATGTCGCCCGGTTGACCGCACGATTGGCGACGCTGCGTGAGGGTGCTCGGTGACCGACCGCGACCGGCATCCGCAGGACGACCCGCTTGGTTGGGACGCCGAGGCGATCGAACCCGCCGGGCCGGAGGATCTGGGACCGGCGCTGGCGGAGGAGATCGCGGCGGCGACGGCGGATCTGGACGATCAGGCACCCGATGGCACCACGTCGGTGGTGCCGGACTCCCCGCCGCTGGACCTGAGTCACGTCGAGTCGCTGTTGGACGCACGACGCAACGAGGTGCAGATCTCGCCCACCCTGGACCGGATCACCGCCCTGCTGGACGTGCTGGGAAACCCGCAGCGTGGCCACCCGATCATCCAGATCGCCGGGACCAACGGCAAGACGTCAACCGCGCGGATGATCGACGCGTTGCTCACCCGATTCGGCCTGCGCACCGGCCGTTTCACCTCACCGCACCTGCAGTCGGTGACCGAGCGGATCGCGCTGGACGGCGAACCGATCGACGCCGACCGGTATGTGCAGGCCTATTCGGACGTGGCCGCGTTCGTCGATCTGGTCGACCGGGGCTCCGCCCGGGCCGGAGGGTTGCCCCTCTCAAAGTTCGAGATCCTCACCGCGATGGCCTACGCCGTGTTCGCCGATGCCCCGGTCGACGTCGCCGTCGTCGAAGCCGGTCTCGGCGGCACGTGGGACTCCACCAACGTCGCCGCCGCCGCGGTCGCGGTGATCACCCCGATCGGCATCGACCACACCGAGTTCCTCGGCCCGACCCTGAAGGACATCGCGGCGAACAAGGCGGGCATCGTCAAGGCGGACGGCGTGGCCGTCATCGGCCCGCAGGAGCCGGAGGCGATGAATGTCATCCTTCGCCGGGCCGTCGAGGTGGACGCCGCCGTCGCCCGGTTCGGTAGCGAGTTCTCCGTGCTGGAGCGCTCGTTCGCGATCGGCGGACAACGGCTGACCCTTCAGGGCCTCGGCGGGGTGTACGAGGACATCTTCCTGCCGCTGTCCGGGGAGCACCAGGCGATCAACGCGGCGCTGGCCCTGGCGGCGGTGGAGGCGTTCTTCGGGGCCGGCGCCAGCCGGCAGCTCGACATCGGGCCCGTGCAGGACGGTTTCGCCGCCGCCGCGTCACCAGGTCGGCTGGAGCGGGTGCGCACCTCGCCGACGATCCTGGTGGACGCCGCGCACAACCCGCACGGCGCGGCCGCACTCGCGGCGGCGCTGGCCGCCGAGTTCTCCTTCGCCCGGTTGGTCGGAGTGCTCGCGGTGTCGGCGGACAAGGACGTCCGGGGGATCCTCGTGGCCCTCGCGGACTCGTTCGACGAAGTGGTGGTCACCCGCAACTCGTCGCCCAGGTCGATGCCCCCGGCCGAGCTGGCCGAGCTGGCCGAGGACGTTTTCGGCGACGGCGTCGTGCACGTCGCCGACCGGATGGACGACGCGATCGCGCTGGCCGTCGAGCTCGCCGAGACCGACGTCGAGGACGTCACCGGGACCGGGGTGGTGATCACCGGTTCGGTGGTCTCCGCGGGGGACGGGCGCGCCCTGGCCGGATTGGCGCCGGCATGACCGACACGCCGATGGACACAGCCGAGTTCGCCGAGCGTGAGGCCGCGATCAACAAGGGCCTGCGCGGTGTGATGTCGGCGACCCTGGTGCTGGAGTCCATCGTCGTGCTGCTGGCCCTGCCAGTGGCCATCAACCTCGAGGGAGGGGTCGGTCCGGGCGGGATCGTGGTGATCTGCCTGCTCGCCGCGGCCCTCATCGCGTGCTGCGTGATCGTCAAACGGCCATATGCACTGGCGGTGATCCTCGCGCTGCAGGTGCTGATGATCGCCGGCTGGCTCATCACGCCGACCCTGGGAGTGATGGGCCTGGTGTTCGCCGGCGTCTGGTTGCTCATCCTGTGGTTCCGTGCCGAACTCCGACGCCGGTTGGCGGCCGGTACGCTGCCGGAGCCGCCGCAACCGGGCGGTCCATGAACTCACGGCGGTCCGAGACCGGCTGCCCGAGCACGAGGAGTCATCGCCAGCCATGTCCGAACGCACCCTCGTCCTGATCAAGCCCGACGGTGTCGAGCGTCGGCTGGTCGGCGAGATCCTCGCCCGGATCGAGCGCAAGGGGCTGACCCTGGTCGCGTTGGAACTGCGCACCGTCGAACCCGCCGTCGCGCAGGAGCACTACGCCGAACACAGGGGCAAGGGCTTCTACCAGAGTCTGCTGGACTTCATCACCGGCGGCCCGCTGGTGGCCGCGGTCGTCGAGGGCCCGCGTGCGGTCGCCGCGTTCCGGCAGCTGGCCGGTGGCACCGACCCGGTGGACAAGGCTGCCACCGGCAGCATTCGCGGCGACCTCGGGCTCGAGACGCAGTACAACCTCGTGCATGGATCGGACTCGCTCGAATCGGCGTCGCGGGAGATCGCGCTCTGGTTCCCAAAACTGTGAAGGGCGCGCCCGTCCCCGACCCGGGTGGGCAGGGTCGGGTGATCGACCTGTCCCACGTCATCGTGGACGGCATGATCACCTACCCGGGGATCCCGGGTCCGGTGCTCGGTTCACATCTGACCTTCGACGAGTCTGCCGCCCACTACGCGGCCGGCACGGAGTTCTCGATCGGCACGATCTCGATGGCGGCCAATACCGGTACCTATCTGGACACCCCGGCGCACAGGTACCGGGACGGAGAGGACCTGTCCCAGCTGAGCCTGGACCGGATGGTCGACCTGCCCGGCATCGTCGTCCGCGCCCGGGAACGTGCCGGTGCCGGTGGGCGAGCGATCGACGAGGCGCAGCTGCGGACCGCGCTCGCCGACCGCGACCCGGCCGGCATGGCCGTGCTGGTCGAGACCGGGCACAGCGACCGGTGGGGGACACCCGCATACTTCGCCGATCATCCGTATCTGACCGACGACGCCGTCGAGTTCCTGTTGTCGGTTCGGCCGGCATTGGTGGGGATCGACTCGCTGAACATCGACTCGACGCACACGGGTCGCCGCCCTGCGCACAGCTGGCTGCTGGCCGCGCGAATCCCGGTGGTCGAACACCTGACGGGGTTGGCGGATCTGCCCGACGCGGGCTTCCGGTTCAGCGCGGCTCCGCCGGCAGTGCGGGGGATGGGCACGTTCCCGGTGCGGGCGTTCGCGGTGCTGGACCGGACCGCCGACTGACCTCGTCGGGGTCCGCGAGCTGTCGGCGTCCGCGCGGCGGCCGGGTCAGCGGTGCTGTCCGCGCCGCCCGGTCGCCAGGAAGGCGCAGCCGACGGCGAACGTGCCCAGCAGCAGCAGACCCAGTCCCAGCACAACCGGCCACACCACATCCAGGCCGGTGCTGGCCAGCACCATCGTCGGGGGAACCGAACCGGTCGGCTGTTCGGTGACCGGCGTCCACACCGTCGCCGCGGACGCGGACCCGGCCGACAGGAGGCTGACGACGAGCATCGTCACCACAAGCACCGCGGCGGTGACCCACCGCCGCGGTGTCCGGGTCGAAGTCATCGTGTCGTTTCCGTTCCGTTCGTCGGCGCGCCGGTCGACCGCCCGCGGGCGCGCGGCCGGCAATGGTCGCACCGCTCACCGACAAGACGTTCGACGGGCCGCCGAGGTTGCTCGGCGTCGGGTCGTCGGATACCGCTGGCTGGTCAACCTCCCACTGTAGGAAGCCGACGCTGTCAAGGTGGTTCGGCGCGCCGGGCCCGAAGGTGGTTACGAGGTGGTCGCGCGGCCCCGAAGGGTCTGGCCGCGCGCTGTGGGATAATCGTTGACGGTTCGCCGATGGATTCGACCAACGGCGGGCTTGGGCGGGTGACGTCACGATCTGCCGCGCCGTTCCGGTGGCTGTGTTGAGCGCAGAGTTCATCGCAACCGGTCCGCGGTGCCCGTGCCGACCGTGCGTCGATCGCCCGACCATCAGACTTCCCGAGGGTCGATCCCGGCCCCGGCATTGACCTGCAGGGCTCCTGCGCGGACGCGTTCACTGCGCGCCCGGGGGCCCGTGGAGAGGACCGTCGCGATGACGTTGACCCTGGAAACGGCGCTTGCCGACCTGCCCGCCAAGCTGCGCGTGCACGAACTGGCCAAGCGCCTCGGAGCCACCAGCAAGCAGATGCTCGCCGCGCTCAACGAGCGGGGCCTGCCCATCAGCAGTGCCTCGGCGTCGGTGCCGCGCGAGGTCGCGATCCTTGTCATCGAGCAACACCTGGGAAACCCGGAGCCCGGCGACGAGGATGACCTCCCGCCGACGGCCGGTGAGGTCGGGGCGCCGGATGTACCGGTGCCGCTGTTCCTGCCGCCGACCGATGCGACCTCCACTCCGGTCGACGAGTCGGACGTCGACCGCGCGGAGCCCGTCCAGGCGACGCCTACGAAACGGTCGCGGCGCCGACGCGGCCGATCGGCGGTCCGCAAGGACAACGGTGACGCCGCCGATACGGCGGAGGGCGCGCCCGAACCCGGTGCACCCGAGGAGATCGACGAGCCGGAGACCGAGGACGCCACCGGGCCGGCGGGTGATACGGCGGAGCCGGACGAGCCGTCCGATGGGGCCGGCCGCCGTCGGCGGCGCCGAGGGCGCCGTGGCCGTGGCCGGGCGGTCGACGCCGATGACCAGCCGGACCTCGACGAGGACGGCGACCGGGTCGAACCGGCGGACGCGACGAAGCCGGTCGACGTCGCCGAGCCCGCCGAGGTGACCGAGCCCGCCGAGGCCGCCGAGGCCACCGCGACGGGTGAGGACGAGGACGCCGCCGAAGCCGCCGAGTCGGAGGAGGACACGGCATCCGGAAGCAGCCGTCGCCGTCGCCGTCGTCGCCGCCGGACATCCGGCGAGGACACCGCCCCCAGGGAGGACGACCCGGACAACACCGTGGTGCACGTGCGGGACCCGCGGAGTCCCGCCGAGCAGGTGCAAGGAGTGCGTGGGTCGACCCGGCTCGAGGCGAAGCGCCAGCGGCGTCGGGACTCGCGGGAGTCGTCGCGACGGCGACCGCAGATCCTCACCGAGGCCGAGTTCCTGGCCCGCCGGGAATCCGTCCAGCGGGTGATGGCGGTGCGCCAACGCGGTGATCTGGCGCAGGTGGCGCTGCTGGAGGACGGCATCCTGGTCGAGCACTTCGTCTCGCAGACCGGGGCCGACTCGCTGATCGGGAGCGTGTTCCTGGGCAAGGTGCAAAACGTGCTGCCCTCCATGGAGGCGGCGTTCGTCGACATCGGCCGGGGGCGCAACGCGGTCATCTACGCCGGTGAGGTCAACTGGGACGCGGCCGGCCTCGGTGGCAAGGCCCGGCGCATCGAATCGGCGCTGACCAGCGGCGACACCATCCTCGCCCAGGTGTCCAAGGATCCGGTGGGCCACAAGGGTGCCCGGCTGACCACACAGATCTCGTTGCCCGGCCGGTTCCTGGTGTACGTGCCGGGTGGCGGTGCGACCGGGATCTCACGCAAGCTTCCGGACACCGAACGCAAGCGGCTCAAGTCGATCCTGGACCGGATCGTGCCGCAGGACGCCGGCGTGATCATCCGCACAGCCGCCGAGGGTGTCTCGGAGGAGGAGCTGGCCCGTGACGTCGAACGGCTCAGGACGCAATGGGAGGAGATCTCCCGCCGGGCCGAGGCCAAGGGCAGCGCACCGACCCTGCTGTATGCCGAGCCGGGCACCCTCATCAAGGTCGTCCGTGACCTGTTCAACTCCGACATCAGCCGGTTGATCGTGGACGGCGACGCGGACGAGGACAAGGCTTGGGGGCCGGTGTCCGAATACGTCGAGGCGGTTGCGCCGGAGTTGGCCGACCGACTGGTTCGCTGGGAACACGAGGGCAATGACGTGTTCGCCAACTACCGGGTCGACGAGCAGATCGCAAAGGCGCTCGAACGTAAGGTGCACCTGCCCTCGGGCGGTTCGCTGATCATCGACCGGACCGAGGCGATGACGGTCGTCGACGTCAACACCGGCAAGTACACCGGCTCGGGCGGCAACCTCGAGGAGACCGTCACCAAGAACAACCTGGAGGCCGCCGAGGAGATCGTCCGACAGCTGCGGTTGCGGGACATCGGCGGGATCATCGTGATCGACTTCATCGACATGGTGCTCGAGTCGAACCGGGAGCTGGTGCTGCGTCGGCTGACCGAGGCGCTCGGCCGCGATCGCACGCGACACCAGGTAGCCGAGGTGACCTCGCTTGGCCTGGTGCAGATGACCCGGAAACGGCTCGGCACCGGCCTGCTCGAGGCGTTCTCCGAACCATGCCCGCACTGTGGCGGCCGCGGGATCGTGCTCAACGACATGCCCGTTGCCACCGCCCCGGAACAGGCACCGGCGTCAGAACGACGGGGCAAGGGCCGGCGCCGCGTCCGGGACGGCGGCCGGGTCGAGGAAGTGGTTATCCCGCGGGTGGAGCTGGCGCCGGCACGCCGGCCCGACCCGCGCGGTCCAAAACCCCCGGCTTTGCCCGGCGTGCAGTCGTCGGACCGGCTCGACCCGGATGGTCCCGCGCCGGCGGACTCCGACGACGGCACCGACTTGGCGGCAGCCGTCGCGGAGGCGGCGGCGGTCGTCACCGAGCCGATTGCCACCGAGCCGATCGACGAGGCCGGCGAGCCGATCGACGTCGAGCCGGCGCCGGTCGCAGTCGAGTCGACGGTCGTGGTCGTCGACGCCGAGCCACGGGTGCGTCGTCGCCGGGCCGCCGGCCGCCCCGCGGGCGCCCCGTCCGCGGCCGCCGCGGTGGACATCGTGGTCGCCGAGGCGGCGGACGACGAGGACGGAGCCGCTGCGGATAGGGTTTCCGGGGGCTACCTGGTGACCGACGACGGCGATGCCGGGCCACGTCAGGCGCGGCGCGCGGCGTCCCGCCCCGCGGGACCCTCGGGTGGAGACGGCGAGACGGCCGTCGTCACGGTCGCGGTCGAGTCCTGAGGGTTCGGGGCGGCCGGTTTGCCCACGCAGACCGGGCCGCGTACCCTGGACCGTCGGCACGCTGCACGGCAGCGTGCTTCGTAATGCCCTGGTTTCTCCCGGCGAGCACGGGGGAACGGAGCGCCGGCCGCTGGCGGCGGTGCTCACGGGGTGTCCTCGCGACGAGAGCAGTGGGTATTGCTCGGCCCGCACCTGACATGGCACGACAAGAAGGCAGGAAGGCGCGTCTGATGTACGCGATCGTCAAG